>JAIEPK010000479.1 GCA_019749875.1 Candidatus Binatia bacterium
GGGCACCGCCCTGATGCTCATCGGCGAGAACTCGCGCACGGTGTCGCACGCCGTCGACGAGAAGATGAAGGCCATCAATAAGACCCTTCCTCCCGACGTGCGCGCGCAACCCGTCCTCAATCGAACCACGCTCGTCGACGCCACGATCCGCACCGTCGAGAGGAATCTCGTCGAGGGTGCCATCCTCGTCATCGTCGTTCTCTTCCTGCTACTCGGGAACTTCCGCGCGGCCGTCATCACGGCGCTCGCGATCCCGCTGTCGATGCTCCTGACGGCGATCGGCATGGTGCAGACGAAGACCAGCGGCAACCTGATGAGCTTGGGTGCGATCGACTTCGGGCTGATCGTGGATGGCGCGGTGATCATCGTCGAGAACTGCCTGCGGCTGCTGGCAGAGAAGCAGCACGAGCTCGGGCGCACACTCACCACCAAGGAGCGTCTGCAGGTCGTCCTGCACGCATCCACGCAGGTCCGGAGTGCGACCGCATTCGGCGAGGCGATCATCATGATCGTCTACATCCCGCTGCTGTTCCTCACCGGCGTCGAAGGAAAGATGTTCCGCCCGATGGCGATGACGGTCATCTTTGCTCTCGGTGCAGCGTTCGTCCTCTCGCTGACGTTCATCCCTGCCATGGTCGCGATCGCGATCCGTGGCCGGGTGCAAGAGAAGGAGAACGTCTTCATCCACTGGGCGAAGGTCGCCTACGCCCCCTTGCTCCGCCTGGCCGTTCGCGGACGGCTGGGGACGGTCGCGGCGGCGGTGGTCATCTTCGTACTGTCGCTCGTCCTGTTCTCGCGCCTCGGCCAGGAGTTCGTGCCGACGCTTTCCGAGCTCGACTTCGCGGTGCAGGCGATCCGGATCCCGAGCACCTCGCTCTCCCAGTCCACCGAGATGCAGCTCGACCTCGAGCGGACGCTCAAGGAGATCCCTGAGATCGCAACCGTCTTCTCCAAAACGGGTACTGCGGAGGTCGCGGCTGACCCGATGCCGCCGAACATCTCCGATACGTTCGTCATCCTGAAGCCCCGCGCCGACTGGCCGAACCCCGACGACACCAAGGAAGACGTTCGGCGTCGAGTCGAGAAGCAGCTCGGTGAGCTTCTCGGCAACAACTACGAGTACACGCAGCCGATCCAGATGCGCTTCAACGAGCTCATCGCCGGGGTCCGGGGCGACGTCGCAGTGAAGGTCTTCGGCGACGATTCCGATGCCCTGTTCGCGACCGCACAGAAGATCGGCCGCATTCTGGCCAGCATCCCTGGCGCCGCCGACATGCGCGTCGAGCAGGTGACCGGACTCCCGACGCTGAGCGTCGAGGTCGATCGCGATGCGATCTCGCGCTACGGGCTCAGCGTCGCCGACGTGCAGGACATCGCCTCGATTGCGATCGGCGGGCGCGAAGCCGGCTTGCTGTTCGAGGGTGACCGACGCTTCGACATCGTCGTGCGGTTGCCGGAGCAGTACCGAAAGAACCTGCTCGTCCTCGAGAACCTGCCGATTCCGTTGCCACCGCACGAAGAGGAGGCGCGGGTCGAGCACGTCGCCACTGGAATCAGCGACGAGGGTCAGCGCTTCTCGTTCCTTCCTCTCGCTTCGGTCGCGAAGCTCGACCTGACGGACGGTCCGAATCAGATCAGCCGAGAGAACGGCAAGCGCCGCGTCGTCGTCCAAGCGAACGTTCGCGGGCGCGACATCGGCTCCTTCGTCGAGGAGGCCAAGCGGCGAATTGCCGCCGAGGTCACGCTTCCCCCAGCGAGCTGGATCAATTGGGGTGGTCAGTTCGAGAACTTGGTCGAAGCGAAGAAGCGGCTGTCGGTCGTCGTGCCGCTCTGCTTCGTCGTCATCTTCCTTCTCCTCTACAGCACGTTCGGCTCGTCTAAGTACGCCGCGCTCGTCTTCACTGGGGTACCCCTCGCCCTCTCCGGGGGGGTCGTCAGTCTCTGGGTGAGAGACATGCCGTTTTCCATCTCGGCGGCGGTCGGGTTCATCGCGCTCTCCGGGGTCGCAGTCTTGAACGGCCTCGTCATGGTCACCTTCATCAACCAGCTCCGTCGTACCGGGATGGCGATCGAAGAGGCGATCCTCGAGGGAGCGCTCACGCGCTTGCGGCCGGTGCTCATGACGGCGCTCGTCGCGTCGCTCGGGTTCGTTCCGATGGCACTGGCGACCGGAACCGGCGCCGAGGTTCAGCGCCCGCTCGCCACGGTGGTGATCGGCGGTCTGATCTCGAGCACCGCGTTGACGCTCCTCGTGCTGCCTGCCCTCTATCGACTCTTTGCCCGAGCCGACGACCTGCCAGCCGAGGGCGGTGACGAAGACGAGGTGTTGGCGTGAACGGCGCGGCTTCCGGCTTCGCCGCGCTTGCTCGGCGATCTCGGTGGTGGCGAACTGCCGTCGCCACCACCGAGAGGTGTGTGGCAGCGACGCCCCATCCCGGCATGGATCGACCGCCAGCGTTCCAGTCCAACCGTCGCACGCGGCTCGGCTGGCCGCGTGCGACCCTCCCGCTTCTGCTTGCAGCTGCTCTCTCGTGCAACGCTCGCGTCGACTCGATCGATCTGGCCGCGGTGCAGCGCGATCTCCAGACGATTCGCAACGCGGAGCACCAGGCGCTGGCAACGAGGAACCTCGACGCGGCCTATGCCCCCTACGCGCCCGACTGGACGTTGCTCGAGATGGACGGCACGCGATTCACGCTGCCCAAAGAGCGCGCGATGACCGAGCAGCTCTTCCACCATCTCACTGCATTTCGCGGAGCCACCACGATCGAATCGGTGCGGGCTCTGGATCACGGAATCGTGCTCGCGTTCGATCGAAGCGACGTCGAGATGGATCTGCTCGATGCGAAGAGCGGCCGGCCAACGACCCTTCGCTTCGCCATGACGGCCGAGGTCCTCTGGCGGCAATCCGACGGCCGCTGGCTCGCGTACCGGACGCGAATTCTGTCGCGACGCCGATGGGTCGATGGCGTCCTCGATCCTCGGGGAAGAGTGCCCAATGCTTGACGGATCACACGAGCAATTTGCGCGAGCTCGCGCGACGTCGTGGGGGTCGACGATGGCTGATCCTGGGAGACGCTCAATGAACGGATGGAGCTGTGGCGAGATCGCGACGACGCGCGAGTGTTGTCAGCGAGTCCGGGCAGCAACGTACTCCGGCGACTCGTCGTCCCGCGAGGCGAGGGCCGAAGCTCCATCGAGGACTGCGCGATGAAGAAGCTCGAGATGGACCTCGAACTCGTCCTGCCGCCGGGCGCCGGTCGCGGCGACCCGTGCGGAGGGCGGTTGATGGCGCTTCTGAGCGGCCGGCGTGGTGTGCTCGAGGCCCACCTCGAAGACGGCAAGGAGCCGGGCAGTCGGCTTTGCATCCACTTCGACCCCGACGCCCTTCCCCTTCGTCGCCTCGACGGCCTGGTTCGCGAGGCGGGTGCCCAGCTCGCCGCGCGATACGGGCACCTCGACGTCGGAATCGCGGGCTTGCGCCACGAACGCCAAGCGCACCTCGTCGAGGACGCGCTGGCCAATCTCCCTGGGGTGCTGCACGCCAGCGTCGGCTTCGGCACCGCCCGGGTGCTGCTCGAGTTCGACGGCTCGATCACGCGCGAAGAGTCTCTCCTCGCGTCCCTCGCAACGATGGGGGTGAATGCGATCCCCACCAGGGCTCCGGGATCCGGCGTTCAGCGGCCTCTCCAGGAGGGGGCAGAGCACGACCATCGCGGCCCGCTCTGGGAGCTCGTCTTCAGCCTCACCTGCGGTGCGCTGACCGGTTTGGGTTGGGCGCTGTCGAAGTGGGCCGAGACATCCGCCTGGTCGCTTCCCGTCTTCGTTCTGGCATACGCGCTCGGTGGCTGGTTCACGCTCACCGAGGCCGCGCTCGCGCTCCGCGCGCGGCGCTTCGAGATCGACTTCCTCATGCTGCTCGCCGCCGTCGGTGCCGCGATCCTCGGTGCATGGACCGAAGGCGCCCTACTGCTCTTCCTGTTCACCCTTGGCCATTCGCTCGAGGGATTCGCGATGCGGCGTGCGCGCGAGGCGATCGCATCGTTGGTCGACCTGGCGCCCAAGCGCGCGTTGCGCATCCGCCCTGACGGAAGTGATGAAGAGGTGGACCTCGCCGCACTGATCACCGGCGATCGGTTTCGTCTCAAACCCGGCACGCGAGTCCCCGCTGACGGTGTCGTCGTCGAGGGGAGCGGGAGCGTCGACCAATCACCCATCACTGGCGAGAGCGTCCCCTCCGACAAGCGCCCCACCTCGAATGCTGCAGCCGTGCTCTCTGGAGCCGCCGAGGCAGCCCCTGACGAAAGAATCTTCGCGGGAACGATCAACGGCGCGACGGCGCTGGTCGCGCTCGTGACGCGGCCAGCGAGCGACAGCACGCTCGCACGCCTGGTCAAGATGGTGTCCGACGCGGAATCACAGAAGTCCCCGACGCAGCGATTCACCGATCGCTTCGAGCGGGTCTTCGTGCCTGTCGTGCTCGCGGTGGTCGTCCTGCTGCTCGGCGCCTGGACGGTGATCGACGAGCCGTTTTCTACGAGCTTTTACCGCGCGATGGCGGTTCTCGTCGCGGCGAGCCCGTGCGCGCTCGCCATCGCCACACCGAGCGCCGTCTTGTCGGGCGTTGCACGGGCCGCGCGCGGAGGTGTCCTCATCAAGGGAGGCGCCCACCTCGAGATGCTCGGTCTCGTCAAGGCCATCGCGTTCGACAAGACCGGGACGCTCACCGTCGGCAAGCCCGCCCTCACCGACGCGATCGTCCTTGGCGGCATCGCCGAGAAAGATCTCCTCGCCATCGTTGCGGCGGTCGAGAACCAGTCGGAGCATCCTCTGGCGCGCGCCCTCGTCGCCGGGGCGCACGCTCGCGGTGTCTCATCGGACGGGATCCCGGTAGCGACCGACGTCAAGGCAATGATCGGGTTCGGCGTCGATGCGTGCGTCGACGGTCGTCGAATCGTGATCGGCAAGCCGGCGCTCTTCGAGCAGGACGGACGCGCGCTGACGCCGGAAGCCCGGTCCGCCGTCTCCTCTCTCGAAAGCGGTGGCAGAACGGTCATCGTCATCGCTCGCGACGGCGAAGTGCTCGGTGTCCTCGGCGTGATGGACACGCCCCGCACGGGAGCTCGCGCGGTTCTCGCCGAGCTGAAGAGCCTCGGGATCGCACGAACCATCATGCTCTCCGGGGACAACCAGCGAGCGGCAGAAGCGATCGCCAGCGAAGTGGGGATCAGCGAGGCGCGCGGCGACCTTCTCCCCGAGCAGAAGGTCGCCGTCGTAGCGGAACTCGGCCGCGCCATGGGAGCCGTAGCGATGGTCGGGGATGGAGTGAACGACGCCCCGGCGCTCGCGCATGCAACGGTCGGCATCGCCATGGGAGCCATGGGATCCGACGTGGCGCTCGAGACCGCCGACGTCGCGCTGATGGCGGATGATCTCGGCGCGTTGCCGTTTGCCGTCGGGCTCAGCCAGTCCGCACGACGGGTCATCCGACAGAATCTCTGGATCAGTCTCGGGATGGTTGGACTACTGGTTCCGGCGACCCTCGTCGGCGTCGCCGGCATTGGCGAGGCGGTCGCCCTGCACGAGGGATCGACGCTCGTCGTGGTCGCCAATGCGCTGCGCCTTCTGATGTATCGTCAGCCCGCACACCGCACGCGAGAGCCCGCGTGAACGACGACGACGCGACCAGATCGCGCCGGCGATCACGTCGGAGCTCCTACGCGCGGGGCGCCGGCCGACGGGCGCGCTCGGCCGACCAAAGCAGTGCCACTCCGGCGGAGCGCCGACGTCAGCTCATGGCGCTCGTCCTGGGCGGGCTCGGGCTCCTCGCGAGCCTCTACCTCGTCGTTCTCCACGAAGGGCTCGCTGCCGGAGATCTTGCCGCGAGCGCATGCTCGATCAGTGCCGAGATCGACTGCGCACCGGCCCTGCGCAGCCGCTACGCATCGATCGCGGGAGTACCGGTCGCGGTCTACGGCGCTTGGTTCTACGCGGTGGTCATCGTCATCGCCGCCGTCGGCTGGGTCCGCATAGGCGGTGGCGTGGCAGTGCCACGACGCATCGTATTGCTCGGAGCGACCGCGGTGGCCGCACTGGTCTCCGTCGCGCTCGGGCTGCTGTCGGTCTTCGTCGTCGGAGTGCTGTGTCCCCTGTGTACCCTGCTCTACGCGATCAACGGGACGCTGTTTGCGATAGCGGGGCTCGACGTCGCTCGGCGCCCGCGTGGGTTCGCGGCCGTGACGGAAGAGCCGGCTCAGACGCTTAAGCTCGGAGGGGCCGTCCTGGCCACGCTCCTGGCCATTCCCATCGCATACGGATTCGCCGACCGGACGTCGGCGCTCTGCACGGCGATCCGCCGCGCCGCGGCGGACGGACCCTTGACCCTCACCGTCTACGTCGACTTTCAGTGCCCCCACTGCAAGCAGCTCGATCGGCAGCTTCGTCAAGCTCGTCGCAAGGCGGACTTCGACGTCGCCATCAAGCCCCACCCGCTCGACAAGGACTGCAATCCGGGGGCAACCCGCACGACCTTCCCTGGGTCGTGCCTGCAGGCGCGAGCCGCGATCTGTGCAGGACGCGCGGGACGCCTCGACAGCTTCGTCGAGCAGCTGTTTGAGCGAGACACGAACGAGGAGTCGGCGCTGATCGCGCTCGCGGGGGCCGCCGGGATTGATCCGGACGAATTCCGCTCGTGTCTCGCCGCGCCCGCAACGGCTGCGCAGGTCGCGGAGGACCTTCGCATGGCACGCGAGACACACGTCCGAGTCACGCCGACGATCGTCCTCGGCGACGTGCTCCACGTCGGCAACCTGAGCGCCGAGGATCTGCGATGCCTCGAGAACGCTGGCCCATGAAAGCATGAAGGGCGCTTCCGGGCTCGGCACGACAACGCGCGGATCGGTCATTGCTAGCACCGTTGCAGGTGCTTCCGGCGGTCTAGGCAGGCTAAACGGGTACCCCATAGGGCCTTCTGATGCCGCGAAGCTGAAGTCGAAGCCGTGCACGACGGCTACCTCGAATGCGACGCGGCAACGTCAGGTGTCTTCCCAGGTGGAATGTTTGGCCAAGCAGCGCTAGTAACTTTGAGGGCCCACTGTAGATGAAACTTCTCGGCTACTCGTTTGCCATCGTGGCCATCGTTGTCGTTCTACTTGTCACCGCAGCCACTGCCAGAACCCACACTTCAGGCGTCCCGCTAAAGGGAGCGGACTCGGCCTGCCAAGGCGACCGCCCGGGGCGGCGGCGCCCGCACATGCCCCCGCCGCGACAATCGCCACAACCCACCAAAACCCCGACTGAGACGTCATCACACTAATCGAGCTACCGCGTTTCGCATCCACGTCGGTGTCCTTGACGCGGCGACAATCGAGCAACTCGCACTCCAGCGTCGCGAAAAGCTCTCGCACATCCCGTTTTCGTCGCCGGACCGAGTCCATCGATTTACACGCGCACCATCCAATGCGATCCAAACCTCGGTGGACATCCCAAATTTGGCCTTCGATGTCGCCCGATGCCAGATTCACACCAGAGACCGAGTGGGTGTGCACGATCGACACGATGCGCGATCCTCGCCCGCAGGCTGAGGGCAAGAGACGAGTGGCAAGACACAAGAAGCGGCCGTGCGTTAACGAGCAGCAGCGTACACGCTCGGCGCCGAAGCAAACCGCACTACGCACTCAAGCGAGCAGAACCAGAAGTCCCGGTCATCGAAACGCAGGTGTCCGCTCGTCGCACCGGGGACGACGCTCATCCGGCACACCGGGTCGATGACCGTGCTGCCGCGGCTCAGCGCGCCAAGTTCGACAGAAAAGAGTTCCACGGGCTCGACCAGGTTACGCAGTGCGACGGCGCCGAGAGGACTCGTCGCGATTCCGCGCGCTGCAGCGCGCGCCGCCACCACGGCGGTTGCCAGGATCTGCCCGCCACGAGCCTGCCCCGCGACACGCGCAGCAACGTTCACGGCGGTACCGATCCAGCGATCACCGCGTAGGACGGCGTCGCCGTGGTGGAGTCCCGCGCGGAGAGCGGGAAAGTCCGACTCGAGCTGCGCGCGCTCGAAGATTCGCGCGACGCTCCCGATCGCGCCCTCGGGCATCTCGCTCACAAGAAACGCGGCGTCTCCGATCATGTCGACGACGGCCGCCTCGCCTTCGAGAGCACCTTCGACGATTGCACCGAACCGGGCGATCAGATCCGCGGCCGCATGGTCGCCGTGTGCTTCCGTGAGCGCCGTGAATCCTGCCAGATCGACGAAGCAGAACGTGGCCTCCATCCGTCTCGATTCCCGTCCGAGATGACACCCGAGTCGATGGACGAAGTCAACGGTCACCCTCGCGTGCAGCGGGTCGGCGGAACGGCCAGAGGTGTTGACCCAGCCAGTCGAGTGGCAGGTCCGGCTCGTCGTCCATCCCGACGTCCGGCGGTGCGTCGCCCAGCTTGTGCAACGTGGTGCCGAACAGGGCGTCCCACACGGAGAGCAACGCGCCATAGTTTCCCTGGACGTCCGCGTAGAGCCGCTGGTGGTGCCAGCGATGGAGTTCCGCGACGGAGAAAACCCGCCGGAGAATACCCGCACGGTAAGCGATGTTGGCGTGCTGAAGCATCAGATGGATCGTGATCGTCGCGAAGCCGCAAGCCACTACGTCGACCGGGGCACCGATCAGCCACAGCACGACCAATCCGGGCGCGCCCTCGATCGCCTCGTGCAACACGTGACGTCGTTGGCCGTTCATCCAATAGACGCGACGGGGCCCGTGATGGATCGCGTGAAGGCGCCACAGCCAAGGGACCGAGTGGCTCAGTCGGTGCACCCAGTAGAGCCCGAGATCGATGATCCCAAGCCCGAGGAGGAACTGCGCTGGGAATGGCCACTCGTGGGGCCACACCTGCATCGTCGAGTCGCGGGCGCGCAGTGCGGCGCCGTAGGTGAGGATCGCCAGCTGGCTCACGGCGAGGTTCGCCGTGAGATGCATGCGGTCCGCCGCGACGTCGCCGTGCGGCTCGAGCCAGGCTGCGGCGTACGGCCGACATCGTTCGAGCACCACGACGATCGCGGCGCACAGCAGCACCACCGGAGGTGCGACAGCCCAGTACGAGACGCCCTCGGCAACGGAACCGACGACGAGGGCGACGCCTCCTCCGACCACGAGCGGATAGACCGCGCGGTCGGCGAGCGAGTGCAGGGCCGTCGCCACGGCGAATCGGGATCGTGTCGCAGCTTGCATGCACGGATGCGTGCCACGAATGTCGGCGCCCGACTTGAACGAACTTGCTATTTTTCCGCCTACTCGCTCCGCGGCGCTGCTGGTGACGAGCGGATCATCCAGTCCACGGACCGCGCGATGTCCGAGGGCACAAGACCGAACATCCGCCGGAACACCCGTGTCAGGTGGGCGGCGTCAGCAAACCCGGCGGCATGCGCCGCGCTCGTGACGCTCTCTCCCGCGGCGAGAGCAGCGGCGGCTCTCTGCAGGCGAAGCCACAGCACGTACGGCCGCAGGGGAATCCCGACCTGAGCGGAGAAGACGTGCGAAAGCCGGCTCGTGGAGACTTCCGCATGCCGTGCGAGCGTTGCGAGAGTCGGGTGCGCCGCATCCTCGTCCAGCAGAGACGGAAGCACTGCGAGCGACGAGCGAACGCCCGGATGCAGCGGCTCGGGGGGAATCCCGGGCGCACCGAGCGCGTCAAGCAACCCCTCCGTGGCGGCGTCCGCCTCGTCCCAGGACGACGGCAGTGAGGTTGGCGCCGCCACAACGAGCCGCTTTCCCGCATCGACACAACTCTCGAACGTGCTTCCGGATGCCTTCGCGCGACGCCCGAGCAGCGAGCGAACACGCGAGGTCTGCGGGTCGAGGTAGAGCAGGACGACGGCACGGGATGTCGATTCGATCGCGTGAGGCTGATCTGGCGGGATGAGCGCCGCGACGCACCTGCCCGCCGAGCCGTCGCTGGCGCGCAGACCGATCGGTTCGCCGAGCGAAACGACGACCTGGACGGCATGATGCGCGTGCATCGAGGTGGGACCGACCGGACCGGCGTAGAGCATCTGCCCGGTGCCAAGAAAGAGCCGACCGCGCCACGGCGGAACCGAGATGTTCTTCATGAAGACCGGTTATCGAGGTGGTGGTTCGGACCTGCCCGGCCCGGCGTATTCTCGTACGTGCCTACATCCGCCACGCGCACGAGGTGCTCGTCCCCCGTGCGGCATGCGTCGCGACAATCGCACCCGGGGTGCGTGCATCGAAACCGGAACCTCACGCAGCGAGCCTGACTGGGAAGCGGACCGAGCTTCACCGAGTGCCGTCGCGAGCCGGCCATCACGCCCCCGACCAGAGCGACCACGTCCGTCGAGATCGGTCCATCGTCCACGCTCCACGACAGTTGTCCGGGGCAGTTCGTGACGACGGCGAGCTGATCCCCAGGCTGCATCGTCGTCACCAGATTCGTGAACGTCCAGACGGTGACGTGTGGAACCAGGTGACGATCGAGATCGAGTGGCGGCGCCTCGCCGACGCCGCGGTAGACATTCTTCAGGTGCGTCCGGAACAAGTCGTCGAACTCCTCGTCGCTGCCCGAGTCCTGATCGTCCCCGAACCACCAAAACCAATCACTGCCCTCTGCCGCATAAAGTGCTTCGAAGGCCCAGCTGCATGCGTCCGCATCACAACCCTTTGAGGCGAGAAGCTCCCGCGCCTTCCGCAACAGGTCCCAGGCACAGTTCTCTTCGGGCTCGCCGATCCACGTTCCCAGATCGACTCCGGATGCAGATCCCGCCTCGTCGATCCAGGAGCCGGTGAACAGTTCATGGACACGGCGCAATCGATCGGGACGATGTGGCAGTAACCCACGCGCCGGCTCCCCCCGCAGATATTCGGCGAACGTGACGGTCTGCAGCTGCTCGTCCGCGGCGAGTGCCTCGTAGAGGGCGTGGAGAAACAGGCGGCCGTCATCGCGATAGGCACCCCAGGCATTCTCGCCATCGAGGACGACCGTCACGACCCGGTCGGGATCGTCGTCGAGACACTGAATTGTACGGCTCCTCAGCTGAGCCACGAAATCGGCCGCCGCGGAATGCGGATCATCCCAGCCCTGGTAGCGGAACCCGATGGCATCCGAGAGCTCGTGGTCACGAAAGTACACGACGACCGAGGCTTGCCCCTCCTCTGCCCGGTACGGCCGACACAGCACGTCCGGATCGCGCACGTCATAACCCCACCGCCCGGAGCGTGCGAGGACCCCGGCGTCGCTCGCGATCCAGCCGATGTCGTGGCGTGCGAACGTCGGCACGACGAACTGGCTGACCGCACCCTCTGCGGGCCACATGCCCGTCGGACGACGCCCGAACCGGCGTTCGTAGAACTCGACCGCGCGGCGAACCTGAGCTTCCGCATCCTCCGGATACGAGAACCGTGTCGGGAGGCGAGTCGCTGGACGATCGATCGTCGCGCGATCCGTGTCGACGAGCAGCGGCAGGATGGGGTGATAGAAGGGCGTCGTCGAAATCTCGATCTGCCCCCCGTCCTGCAGGGCGCGATGGATCGGAATCACCGCACGCATCACCTCGTATTGCGCGGCCACGATCTCCTTCACGTCGGCGCTGGTGAAGCCGCACCCGCGCTCGACGAAGCGATGAACCGCGATCCGCACCCCACCCTCCAGCTCGATCTCGCCGTCGCGGAACTCCTTGCCGAACCACGCGAGATTGAACCACGCCTGGAGGTCGCAGATGTCCTGCTCCGTGAACGGCCGACGCGCCCTTCGCTGCAGAAACAGCTCCTTGTAGCGCTCGTGCAGAAAGATCTGGTTGTGCCAGTCGGCGTCGAAGAAGCTCGACAGGATCTGCTCGCGTTCGGCCATCATCAAGTCGACGGGTGACCGGAGGGTGAGCTCGAGTGCTTCGTCCGTCGCTCCGCGCTCGACATAGTCCTCGATCTGCCAGAGCAGCGACGGCGACAAATTGATCGTCAAGTGGATTTCCGGGTGCTGCGCGACGATGGCCGCCATCGAGTAGTAGTCACGGATCGCGTGCAGGCGTACCCACGGCTGCCGGTAGCTGCCGCGGGGGTCGGAACGTTGCGTGTCTCTGTAGAGCGGCTGGTGCTGATGCCACAGGATGGCGACGCGGAGCGGCTCGATGCGAAAGGCGAATGCTCCGCTGTCGACCCGACCAGCCGCGGACGAGCCGCCGACCGCATACTCGACTCGGTCGCCCACCGAGAAGGGACCAAGCGCCGCTTGCCAATAGCTGTTCACACCGTCGTTGTGTTGCCACGTCGCTTCCACGCGGCCGCTGCTCGACGGGCCGTCCCGGTGGAGCGCTCGCCAGGACACCGAAACGTGCTGGTCCGGTTCGATCGGCCACGTCCCGATGGACAGCACGGCGACCTGTCCACCACTCGCGCGCTGCAGCAAGCGCGGTGTGTCGGGATGCAGATGCCAGAGGTTCACGGTTTCGTCCTCGCGCACGCTCGCGGCGTCGCCAACGGACTGCCTCTCCTGGGCGTCGTCAGCCGGGCGCCACGTCGAGCGTACCCATCATGCCCTGATCCTCGTGCTCGGCGATGTGACAGTGATAAACCGTTCGGCCCGCGAAGTCGCGCAGCGGTACCGCGATCTGAACCGTCTCGCTCCTCCGTACGTTCACGACGTCCTTCCACACGACGGCGCTCTCAGCCACACCGTTCCTCGACAATACCTGGAACGGATACGTGTGGAGGTGAAACGGATGGTCCATTCCGCCTCGGTTTTCGATCTCCCAGATCTCGAGATTGCCCAGGCGCGACGCGAGGTCGACCCGCGTGGGGTCGAACTCCTTCCCGTTGATCGAGAAGCGGGCGCCCATCATCGCCTCGCCGAGGACGAGGCCGCGCGTGACGTCGGCCGGCCGCCCACGAAAATCCTCCACGGTCGCGAGCGCGGTCGGGAGAAGCCTCGGCGCGCGCTCCGTACGGCGAACGAGCGTCATCAGCTGCACGGCCTCGCGGCCCACGCCTGTCCCTCCCATACCACCCATCATCATCGCGGCACCTCGGTCGTAGGGAAGATCGAGCAGCGCAAAGGTTCCCTGCCGCTCGAGCAACACGAGCACCTCCGCTCGTTCTCCCGGCGCCAGAAGAATCTCTTCGACGACGACCGGCGTCGCGAGCGCGTGACCGTCGGTAGCGAGGAGGTGGAACGCGTGCTCCTGCAGAGCGAGGCGATAGTAGCGCGCGTTGCTCGCGTTCAGGATGTGCAGGCGAAGCGCACCGCGAGTTGCAACGAGCACGGGATCGAGAGTCCCGTTCACCAGGCGAAGGCTGCCCTCCTTGCCGCGTCGCCAATCCGGGGGAAGGTGCGGTGCCGGACGATCACCGTCCAACTCCAGGTCCTTCAGGACGAGGATGTGCTCCTCTGCGCCGGACAACGCGAACTCGGCAGTCGCGGGCTCGACCAGGATCGGGCCAGCGAGTCCCGCGAAGAGCTGCCGTGCGACCCGGCCGTGGACGTGTGGATGGTACCAGTGCAGGCCCCGCGAGCCGCGAGGGACGTCGAACTCGTATGTCGCCGCCTCGCCTGGGGGCACCGCCAGGAACGGGTTGTCCACGGCCGGCGGGATGTGGAGGCCATGGAGGTGAAGGTTCGTCTCCTCCGGCAGCTGGTTGGTCAAGCGCAAACGAACACGATCGCCCTCTCGGACTCTGAGCAGCGGGCCTGGGAACGAGCCACCGTATGTCCACAGCTCCGCCCATGCATCCGCGACCCGAACCGTCGTGGCCGCCGCGGTGAGCTCGGCTTGGACCAATCCTGGCTCCAGGCGACGGCCCCTTAGCCGGCGCGGTGGTGGGAGCCCGAGTTGCGCCTGCTGCGCAATAGCGCGTCGTGAGACCAGCAGTCCCGCGGCGCCGGTTCCGAGAACTCGGAGCATCTGCCGCCGTCCGAGATTAGGAGACATGGCTTCCTCCGGCTCCCGCAGATCGAGCCGTAGGCGGATGCACCCCGCCGCCCCGAATTCCGGGAATCAACGCTGGGACATTCGCCGCGTAGCGCTCCCATTCGCTTCCGAACTCCTCACGCACTTCGCGCTCCTCGCGGCGGGCGAGCCGGAAATACATCAGCACCAGCACGGGAAACATGGCCAGCGTCAGGATGGTCGGCCACTGGAGCAGGAAACCGAGGAGCACTGCGACGAATCCGACGTACTGCGGATGGCGAATCACCGAGTATGGGCCCGCGGTGGCGAGATGGCCTTGGCGCTGCGCCTCGTAGAGGACTCGCCAGGCCGATGCGACCAGCAGCAGGCCCGACACGATCAGAAGCATGCTCGCGATGTGGATCGGGTTCGAGTGCGGGTCGCCGGAGAGGCCGAGCAGGGACCACCAGAGGTGGCCGGCATCGTGAGAAAGGAAATCCGTCCCTGGGTAGCGGCGACCGAGCCATCCCGAAAGGAGGTAGATCGTCAGGGGAAAGCCGTACATCTCGGCGAACAGCGCGACGATGAAGGCTGCGAACGCCCCGAACGATCGCCAATCGCGCCTCGACGTCGGACGGGCAAAGCTGAATGTGAAGATCAAGAACACCAGCGAGTTGATGATCACCAAGCCCCAGAGCCCATAGGCGGGTACGTCGTGATTCATGACCGGACTCCATGGTAGTCGCTCGAATGCTCGTTCGAGCGGTCATGCTCGGGAGTACGTCCGTGATGCCGCCCGTGTAATAGATGCATGAGCGGGCACAGAAGCAGCAGGACGTATGGAAGCACCCCGAACAGATGCGCACGGTGCTCCG
Organism: Candidatus Binatia bacterium; assembly: GCA_019749875.1. Taxonomy (GTDB): domain Bacteria; phylum Desulfobacterota; class Binatia; order UBA12015; family UBA12015; genus VGTK01. Next base: position 14,764 of record JAIEPK010000479.1, read on the forward strand.
TGAACAGAAAGAAGACGACGATTCCGACGAACAACAGCACCGGGAGGTGACCCCACCCGTTTCGGGCGGGGTACTCCTTCGCATCCATTTCAGCCATGACGAGCCTCCGCGCTGTCTTTCGACGTCACAGAGGGCGACTGCTCGCTTGACGGTGCCAGGATCTCTCGCTCCGCCTGCAGCCAATCCTCGACTTCACAGCCATTGCCGCCATCGTGCCCTTCCCAGATCTCGTAGGCTCGGATCCGAATCCGCGCCACGACGTCCTCGTCACGATCCGATGGGACCTTCTCCGGTTGCAGTTGGGTTTCCATGATTTCCTCCTACTGATGTGGGCGCTCAAGCTCAGCGGGCGCGCCCTGAATTTCACGCCACTCTCGTTGTCCGGCCGGCGCATCCCCTCGGTGCGCGGCAGATGGAATCAGGTGGCCGAGCCGAGCCAGCGATTCGACGATTCGCTCCTCGCGTCCCCAGTCGCTCCAGTGCACACCGCGCACCGGGATTGCGGCGAGCCGCGACGGAAGCCGCTCGAACACCGCCTTCGAGAGCGAGCAGCTCGGCATGACGTCGTATGCGGCCCTGATCGTCGGTGCCTCGCCGGACGTCCCCAAGGCGCTCTCGATGCGTTCGAATGTCCGGTGCAATCGCGGGACGGCCGCCCGAAAGAGCGCCCACAGGCTCGCGCCCCGTGCGACCGTCACCATCGTGCTCCAGAGATGACCGTCCTCGTACAGCCGAAGCGCGCACGCCGGTGGAGGCTTTTCCCAGAAGTTGGCGATCGGCAGCACGCAGCTCGAGCGATGTCGGCCGGCGCGCCGAACTTCGATCCATCCATACTCGGAATCGGGGCGGTCAGCCTCGACGCCGAGAAGCGACACCGTAGGTCGGCCACGGCGCGCCAGCCAGGCGCCGATCTCGACGTGCTGCATGAAACGTTCTTCCTCCTCGACGAAGTGATCCGATGGCAGCAGGACGACGCTCGCCTCGGGATCGGCATGAAGCACGTGGGCGAGCGGGAGGAGCGTTCCGGGGCCGGTTTCTCGATTCGCCGGCTGCACGATCACCGTGCCCGGAGCGCGAGCGGAAAGCTGCTCCCGAAAGATGTCCGCGTGGGACGCGTCGACGACGGTCAGCACGCGCGCTGGCGGAATGAGGCGCTCCGCCCGTTGCCACGTCTGTTCGAGCATCGTCCGATCGCCGGTGATCGCACAGAACTGTTTGATCGGATTCTCGTGCCCCAGCCGTTTCAGGAACGGCTGCAACCGTTGGCCGCTTCCACCGGCCAGGACGATTCCCCAGAGATCGCCCGTGTTCGTCATGATTTGAACTCCTTGACAACGCGAACCGGCCACCGCCTCGCGGCGGAGCCAGGCTGGGTCCCTCGAGGCATTGGCGCCGTGGCGCCGCGCGATCGCAAACCGACTCCGCCGGGGGGTTGAACCAGCACGGCAGGGCCAGTGATGCTCGCAGCAACGCAGCAAGACGCCGCCCTTGGACGGGCGTCAAGGAATCAGATCAGAAGACGAGACAAACGCAGGTAGCGGGGGCGATGCTGCGAGGACTCGGCGAGAGTCCATCGCGTACGCACACCGAACGGCGGGTTCGGCGCGTCCAGCGTCGCGACTGCTTCGGACACGATCGTGGGGGCAGTGAGCGCCGGCGCTGACGGGATGACCGGACCCGTCGACCGCAGCTCGCAGCAGGTGCTATGGGAATCCCGCGCGTGGTGACTCACGCCACGGAATGCGACGCTACCCTGCTCCTGATGAACGGCGGCCCAGGAGTCACTTGCATGCTGGCGACCGTAGTGAGCCATCGTGCTCGAAGAAGCCACGGGGATCGGACACGACGAATCGGACGCGGCGTCGGCACACCGCAGTGCCAGATGAGGGAGGATGGCGATGAGCAACAGCCCTCGCCAAACCCGCCCATGCCATGTGGGTCGCATCAACATCTTTCTTGCCGCAGAAATCGTGCCACTACTTCAAGGCGCATTTCATGGCTGCGCTTCCCAGAGTCCGGAAGGCGGCAGGGTCCCGATTCCTACCGTCGCCAAGTCGGCCAATCTCACGACGTCGTCGCTCGGCGCTTGCTCTCGCCAACTCCGGGATCCGAGGAACAGCTGCGGATGGGGGCGCCGGACAACGCCTCCCATCCGCCCGCTTCAGCGAGCCTCTTTCGCTGACACGATCACTTCACCTGCGCTGTCGCTGCCATCGCGCGATATGCCGCAGCCATCTGTTCGTAGTTCGTGGCGAGGTTGCTGGCGTCCTTGGTGATCGACGCGCAGTGCTGGTCCATGTGATACTTCCCGATGGCTGCTCCACCCATCGATTTCAGGTTCTCACCCATCTTCGTGTGCATCGCGGCACGGCTCTTTTCCTCGGCCGCCATCACGTCGTACTTCTTCGCGATGGCCTCGTATTCCGCAGCGGTCTTCGCCTGTGCGACCATTGCCGGGAGACTGTCCTCCTGGCCGGCGCCGGCACGGAATGCCACTGACGCAACTAGGAGCGCGACTCCCACCAAGATGGTGGCCATCCTGCTTCTGAATCGGATCATCTTTCTCCCTCCTGATTGCGGGCTGCTCCTGATGCGCAGGGCGGCAGTCCGTTGTTGCCGAAGCTCCGAACACCGGCGGCATGACGCCGGAGCATGCTCGCTCACCGCGGAGTGCGCTGCCCATGCTAGCTCGGTGCGCGCCTGGCATGGGCGATCTCCCACAGGACAACTTCTCGCGACGTGCGCTCCGTTACGACGCTCCAATCCGTCTGCGATTCAATCCGCCGCCAAGGAGCATCGTCGACAGATACTGCCGCGATCTGATGCTCTTCGACCACGCGCCTGTAAGCGTCACCATAAGCAAACCCTGGACCGATCGCCACGTTGGCGTCGACGAATTCCGCCAAGGTCGCGCACGCGCGCCTTCCGAACTTGAACACTCCGAGCACGCTACGGCACTCCATTGCGAGCGGCGTAGGAACGCTCCCGATGGGCACGACGCGCTGATCCACGACGACGACATCTGCGGACGTCGCCGGCCCTTCGCGCGGATCGAATAAGGCGGCACTCTCGTACTCAAATTCAACGAGAATCTTCACCAGTGGGATCGGGAAGAGGATGCTCGTATCGAGAACTACGATGTCGTCGCACAACTGCGCTCGACCCGCGTACAGGGAGTGCGCGCCGCCCCGCTCGTGATCCGGGTTCATCGCAAGATCGATCTCCAGCCTCGGGTTGAAGCGCCGGATATCCGCAACGACCTCCTCCGCACCGCACCCGACCACGCACGTCGCGAACCGAATCCCCGCGTACTGAACGGACGTCAGCAGCCTCTCCAGCAGCGTCCTGCCGCGCACCTTCAACAGGCATGATGGCGTGAATCCAGGCGGTTGATGCTGCCAACGGCCGTCAGCGAGGACGATCGCCCTCATGAGCAATCCCCCTTGGTCGGGATTGCTTCGCCCTTGGACCCGAACGATGGACGGGCGACTGCGGGATCGCCATTGCGTCCTCGAGGCGCTGACGGCAGCTCGCACGCGTCACCAGCCTCGCATCCAGTAGAGCCTTCCCTGGCTGGGTCGAAGTTGACGAACACGACGCGCTCTGCGTCCCGCAGCAGAACTCGCGGCTCGAGATTCAAGAGGGCGCCGAGCTCCTTCTCGAACCTTCGACTGGTTGCGATGAACACCCGCTGGTCCGACCTCCAGGCGTCGGCGATGCGGGTGGGGTCGCACCAGAAGAACTGCCGTCGGTCCGCGGCGAACCTCTGACCGAACCCGAGTTCGCCGTAGGTCATGGCCTGCACAGCACGAACCTGCGAATAGAACGGCAGACCGTGAAGGAGTCGCCGGTACGAGATCACGAGATCGCCCGGGCGATGGAGCGCCTGGATCGCCCGACCGACGTCGCGCGACGTCTTCACGACGCCGCGCGCGCCAAGAGAAAGGAAGAGGAAGAGTGCGGTACATGCGGCGACGGTGCCGACACCACGAAGCGACGATGGCGCGAATGACGAATCTCGAAATCGCGACCATCGGACCAGAGCAGCCGACCCGACCACGCCCGGTCCGCCTGCAGCGAAAAGAAGCGTCGTCGCAACCGTGAGGACGTCGGTGCGGTCACGGCCGAGCACGTCGCTCAGAGGCCCCGCGAAGCTCCACCCGACGAACCCCGCGACGGCCAGTACGACCGACGCTGCGACCAGGCCCACGACACTGCGATGAGTGGCTGCCGCGACAGAGTCCGTGCGATCCACCAAGTCCAGGCAACCTGCCGACAGGAGAGCAAGAGACGGGAAGGCCGGCAGAATGTACGCTGGCAGCTTCGCCCGAGCTACGGAAAAGAATACCAGGACCGCGAGCGCCCAAAGGAGAAGGAAGCCACGATCTTCGGAACGCAGCTTACGATACGACGCACGAATCCCACCTCGCCACAGCACACCGGGAACGAATACCGTCCAGGGAAGAGCGCCTGCGAGCAAGACCGGGACGTAAAAGAACGGGCCTTCGGGATGCCCGACCGAAGCGGTCGAGAACCGCTCGAAATGCTGCTTCACGAAGAAGTACTCGACGAACTCGGGGTTCACCCAGGAGACGGCGATGAACCACGGAACAGCGATGAGCGTGAACGCCATGATCGGCGTCGGCCGGAGAAGACGCCGCAGAGCAGCCCAATCGCGCATCCCGACGAGGAAAAGAAGCGCGACGCCCCCCGGGAGCACCAGCGCCACGAGGCCCTTGGCCAGCACGCCAAGTGCAGCGAACACCGCCGCGAGCGTAGGCCAGAGCAGCCCGCGCGGGTGCCGCCGTGCCCCCCAAAGCGCCGCCAACGTGGCCGTCATGCATGCCGTGAGCAGCATGTCGGTGGTGAGCGCCTGCGAGAAGAGGAAGAACAAGGGGCTGGTCGCAAGCATGATCGCCGCCATCAGGCCTGCACGCGGACCGAACATCGAACGACCGAGAACGAATGTGATGCAGACCGTCACCACGCCGGCCGCCGCCGGCACAATACGAGCAACACCCTCGCTCTGCCCGAAGACCTGAAACAGGGCGGCCGTCGACCAGTAGAGCAGTGGCGGCTTGTCGAAGTACTTGACGTAATGCAGGGTTGGCGTCAACCAGTCGCCGGTGACCGCCATCTCCCGTGCGATCTCGGCGTATCGTCCTTCGTCCGGATCCTGGAGAGGAAATCCACCGATGCGTGCGAAATACAGACCGAGAAGGAGCAGAAACAGCAGGATGGGCAACGCACGTGCACGCATCGCGGACCTACGAGCCGGCGACAGCGACAGGCTCGCCCACCGCCGACGACGTGGATTCGGAATCCCACGCGACCAGGTACGCAGGACGAGCCCTCACCCCTTCGAGCACTTGCCCCAGGTAGATTCCGAGAACGCCCAGAACGACGAGATGCCCGCCGGAAAACAGCGACACTGCGGAGATGACGAACAGACCGGAGCGCGGCAGCCAGCCATCGAGACCGCCTGCCAGAGCGTAGACACCCAACGCGGCGCCGAACAAGCACTCTACCACGCCAAGAACCGCGGGGACATGGAGCGGCCACTTCGCGCTGGACGTGACCCCGCGAAGGGCCAGCGCAGCAAGCTTCCCGTAGGTAAACTTCGATCGCCCAGCAAAGCGCGCGGGCCTCGCGTAAGCGACCGTGGCCTGCCGAAATCCCGCCCACGACACGAGGCCACGAAGATACTTTTCCGTTTCCGGAAGGGAATTCAGAACATCCAGGACACGCCGATCGAGTAGCCTGTAATCACCAACATCCACCGCAACAGGCTGGTCGGAGATACCGACAAGGACACGATAGTACAGCTTGATCAGGAACTTCCGCAGCCACCACTCTCCCTGACGCGCAACACGCCGCGCCGCCACGACATCGTAGCCTGCGTGCCACTCGGCGACGAGTTGCGGAATCAGCTCGGGCGGATCCTGCAGGTCCGCATCCATCGTTACGACCGCAGCGCCGTCCGCATGCTCGATACCGGCCATGATCGCCGCTTGGTGACCGAAGTTCCGGCTCAACGCCAGGATGCGAATACCGCCCTCCTTCGCGAGAGCACGAAGGAGCGCGAGCGACCGATCGGTAGATCCGTCATCGACGTAGATGACTTCGTATGCGAGTCCCGTACGATCGAGTGTATCGATCAAGCGCCGATGCAGGATTTCGAGAGTCCCTTCCTCATTGTGAATGGGAAGTACCACAGAGAGATCCAACGGTTGGTCGCTCCGCAAGCTCCGTGCTGGCCGCCCCGGACTTCTCATCGACGCTCCAGTTTCGATGCTCGGCTAGCCGTCGCGAGCGCAACGGCTTCGCGCAGCTCCAGGTCGGCGATGCGCGGGGCGATCGACTTCACCGCCATGGCGAGGTCTTCCGACGTGTCGATCTCCATCCACGGCTCTCCGGCCGCCGACAGAAAGCCGACGTCGTGGCTGTCGAAGACCGGTTGGTACGCAACCTCGTAGTCCGCACGGGAGCAACGGGCTCCGATTGCTGCAGAGACGCTGTCGCGGAGAGTTCGCGCCGCGCTCCGGTCGAACTTGGCCAGACCGAGCGATTCGCCGACCAGATCCCAGCTTCCCTGTTCGACCTCGCGCCCCACGCTCAACACCCGGTCACCGCGCGTCATCAGCATCATCTCCTCGCCTCTCGATGTCGACTGCGGATCGAGCAGGCACGCATTGGGGAGACTGCTCTGAACGAGCCGCGACACGAGAAACAACGGGAGCAGGACATCCGCGTCGAGGATCAGGACGTCGTCATCGAGAAAGTCCCGCGCGGCTCCGAGGGAGAAGATGCTGCCAGAGCTGTAGCGGTCGTTGACCACCAAACGGATCGACAACCGAAAGCACACCGCATCGAGTGCTTGACGGATCTGCCCACGGAGGTGGCCGACGACGCAGACCAGGCGATCGACACCAGCCAGCTCGAGAGCCATCACCAACCGGATCAGCGTGCAACCACCCGCCAAGGGTAGGGGCAGCAGGCACTTCGGGTGCTCGGCGGTCAATGGCCAGAGCCTGCGTCCGATTCCTGCAGTCAACAAGATCGCCGTCATGAACCCGCGCCGTGGTCACCGTGGTCGTGGTCGTCGTCGTGGTCCGAATGGGCGTGAGCACCCTCGTCGTGATGGTGCGCCCCGCTGTCACCGTCGTGCTGGTGACCACTCTGCGGCATCAGCAAGCGCACCTGCTCAATGTCTTGTCGCGTGAATTCCGGCATCCGGCGAATCAGGCGCACGAGCTTCCAACTGTCCGTACCTTCGCCAGTCTCACCGTGACTCCACGCAGGCATGCCGGTGAATCGAATGCCGTTCTCGATGATGAAGAACAGCTCGCCGTCGGAAAGTCGTTGCGTTTCGGCGGCACGCATGTCCGGAACCTTCGGGTAGAGATTCTCTCCGACCTGCGTCCGACCGCTGCCGTCGGCGCCGTGGCAGCCGGCGCAGTGGTCGGCATAGTGGGCCCGTGCGTCGGCAATGACGTCCGTCGACTCCTGGACCGGGTTCGGCGTCAGCCGGGCACCAGCCGGGATCGATGCCACCCGCAACCGGCGTGCGATGAATGCCTCCAGCGCGGACGGACGCTCGCGCGCACTGAAGCCATCCGACCGGAGCAGGACCATCGTGACGAAGAGCAGTGCGCCACCCAGCGCCAGCGCTCCAACGACACCGAGCCCGCCGACAACTGTGCGCCTCCAACCGGTGTTCGCGTTGGCGATCATCTCTAGACCTCGATTCCGTCGCGTCGCAGGTCCGCCGCGCCGGCGACACCGGCAACGGTTCCCTTCGGATGCTCGTACCAGCCGGGATCCTCGTCGTAGGTGTCGAGCCGATCCCGCACCTTGAGAACGTTGACGAGGCCACCCATGGAGATGAATGCGAAGGGGCCCCGCCCCCCCATCATCGGGATGCTGTTCGGCGGAACCGCCATGTGCATCGAATCCCCCATGCCGCTCGTTCCCATGGTCATGTACTGCGGCAGCAGCGGTGTGATCTTGCGGTCGAGGCCATCGGCGTCGACCCCGAGCATGTTCGGGAAGTCGTGCCCCATCTGATTCATGACGTGATGGGTCATGTGACAATGCAGGGCCCAGTCACCGGGGGCATCGGCGATGAACTCGATCTCGCGCGTCTGCCCCACTGCTACGAGCACGGTCGTCTCGGGCCATTGCGCCGACAACGGAATCTGCTCCCCGTCGGTCGCGGTCACGCGGAAGTGGACGCCGTGCAGGTGCATCGGGTGATGGTCCATCGCACTCAGGTTCCCGAAGCGGATTCGTACCTTGTCGTTGGTCTTCACGATCAGCGGCCACGTTGCGGGAAAGACCTTGCCGTTCATGGTGAGCACGTTGAAGCCCTGGTCCTTGATGGGGTTCGGCCGCGAGGTACCGACGCGGACGAAGAACTCACCGGTCAGGATCGAGAAATCGCGGTCGACGTGCTGCTCCGGGGCGGGATGCCGCGGATGGACGACCAGCATCCCGGTCAGCCCCATCGCCATCTGCGTCATCTCGTCGTGATGCGAGTGGAACATGAACGTCCCGTGCTGGCGGAACGTCCACTCGTAGAGAAACGTCTCACCGGGAGCGATCAGCGGCTGATTGAGCCCGCCCACCCCGTCCATTCCGTTCGGGAGGTAGACGCCGTGCCAGTGCACGCTGGTCTCCGCCGGGAGACGGTTCGTCACGTAGATGCGGACGCGCTCGCCCTCGACCGCCTCGATCGTGAGGCCGGCGACCTGACCGTTGAACGCCCAGCACGTGGTCTTCAGCCCGGGTGCGAACTCGTGCTCGATCTCGCCGAGCACGAGATGGAAGACCTTCGCGCCGTCGACGATCTTGAATGGCAGTGTGGCGCCGTTCGGCACCACGACGGGTTGGTAGTCCTTGCCCGGCAAACCCGGCGGCAGCGGCGCGACGTCCAGAGGGCCGCCGCTGTAGCTCTTCTCCCACCAATCGAGGTTGGTCTGTTTGATCCCCCCACCGGCAGGCGCGGGCGGCGGGCTCGCCGCGTCGGCCGGCGCGGGCGGCGTACTCCCCGCGGCGCCGGGCGCGGACGGCGTACTTTCCGGGTCGGCGGGCGCCGCGGGCTCGGCCGCACCGGCCCGCGCCGCCATCACACCGACGAGCGAGCCTCCGACCGCCGCGGCGCCCGAGAGCAACACCGTTCGTCGCGTAGCTTTCTTCATGACTCAACGACCTCCACCTTGGATCGTGGGGAATGGGAACCGGCGCGCAGCCTCGAGCGGAGCCGTCGGCTGCACGAGCGCATCGGACGGAGGCACCCGTCCGGCGAGGATCATCGACATGTCGGCACGCGCGAGCCAGTACTCGCGCAGGCTGTCGACGTAGCGCGCCGCCGACTCGATCTGCTGCTCCTTGGTCCGCAGCACGTCGATCGGGCTGATCTGCATCGCGTTGTATTGGAGCATCGCCTGCTGGACCACCTGCGCTCGGACCGGAAGCTGGACGTCGCGGTAGTACAGGGAGCGCTCCCCATATCCCTGGACGCGGTCGCGCGCTGCTCTGGCCAACGCTCGAATTCGCACCGCCAGGGCGTATCGCGCATCCAAAGCGCGCTGCAGCTCTGCTTGCGCGCGCGCGGCGCGAGCCTGCCCCTGATCGAAGATCGGAATCGGGATCAGAAGAGACGGACCCGGCTCCCACTCGGGCGCGTCGCGATCTCCGCGCGCACCCACGAGGATTTCCGGAAAGAGGCCACTCGTGCGATCGAGGCCGAGCTGCTCGCCGAGAGCGACGATGCGGCTCGCGTCCGCCTTGAGATCGAGGCTGGATTCGATGGCACGAGCTTCGACGCGGTCCAGGTCCATCGGCTGCTCCGGAGGATCGGACATTCGCGAAGCCTTCAGCTTCCAGCCCGCCTCCGTTCCCCACAGACCGAGGATCGCGTTCAGCTGCTCGCGGCTCGTCCGCACGTCGACTTCCGCGAGTCGAACGTCGAGCTTCGATTCCTCTGCGAGCGCCTGCTCGCTGGAGAGGTCCAGCTGCGTGATGTTTCCTGCCTCGCGAAGGCGACGGGCGAAGTCGAACGCGGCCATGGTCGATGCGGCGATCTGCCGACGCATCTCGAGCATCTGCTCGTCGGCCTGGTGGCGGTAGAATGCCGTCTCGGCGCGCCATGCGAGGTCGAGGACCGCGCTCGCGACGCGCAGCTGCGTTTCTTCCAGAGCCGCAGCGGTGACCCGCATGCGAAGCGGCGTGTAGAGAAAATCGATCACGTCCATGGCCACGCCGAGTGCGACGTCCACGCCGCCGCCTCCCACCGGCAACCCGACACCGGCGTCGAGGACCGGGTTGTGCAGCAGGCTCGACTGCACGAGGTCTGCCTGGGCCACACCGAGATCCGCGTAGACGGCACGGAGATCGCGGCTGTTCATCAGCGAGATCTTGACCGCCCCCTCGGCATCGAGGCCGCCGTCGAGCAATGAGCGCACGGCATCCACCGTTGCCGGGTCGTCGCCGGCGCCGGGAGTCCATGAAACCTCCTGCGTCGTGCGCTCCTTCACGATCGACGCAACGGTGGGAAACCCGCCTTGTGGATCGACGGCAACGGCCGTGCATCCCCCGAGCGCCAAGGCGAGCAGAGCCAGGAGCCCGGCTAGAGACTCAGGTCGGCGGCGCATCACTGACCTCCATGCATGTGGTGCTCGTGACCCCCATGGCCTGACATCGCGTCGGCGGCGGAAGGGGTCGCGGCTTGAGTCGGCTGCGCTGACCCACGCTTGAGAATGTTTGACGATTCGAGCGATGGCGCGGCGACAGCCTCAGGGTTCGCCGGATTGGTCAGCGCAATCGGAGGCGGTTGATAAGCCGCGCATCCCGTTCCCAGGACTGAAACAGCCATCGCCATCAGAGCGAAGCTGGATCGCACACCATTCGTCGTCGACCATCGGCCGATTCGTCGATGCGCGCGGACATTCCGCGCTGCGTTCGGGGCCATCGTCAGCGAAATCCGCCACCATGGCATCTTGTCGCCCTCCACCGATTCAAAGATGAACATCCGCCAGGCGGAACAGCCTGACCCAATTTCAACAACGAGCTCCGCGCATGCTAGAGTGGACGACGACCCCGAGGGTCGATCGTCTCGCCCGGGCACCACGTGTACGAACGCGTGGGCGCGTCGACTGGAGGACGCACTGGCGAGCTCCGCGTTACAGGCGCAAGGCGCACCTCCGGGGACGGAAGTCTGCTTGCGCTCGACGCTCGCGCGGTCGTGGCGCGCGGTCACCTAGCCCAATGGGCGGGACCGCTCAGACGAGGATCGTGCGGAATGTGAGATGCGAGCGCAGGCCAGGAAACCGGCTACGCTGCCGACCTTCGTCACGTGCGCGGCCCGGAAGGGGATCGCCGGGCCCGCCGAACACTGTCAGGCCCGACGCCTTCACACGCAGCGGAAACGCGGGCCCAGAGGTCATCGTCGACGCAACGGTGGCCTTCAGAGAAGGGAGCGCGACGATCGCTGCCATAGGACCGCAGCAAGCAGGCGACTGCTCGTTCTGCGGCTGGCGATCAGCTGCCGAAGAGCCGCCATGCTTCGGACATTCCGGCGCAGCGACCGTCCGGGTCCGATCGGGACCATGGTCGGCGATCTGGCAAAGATTCCGAGAGTGTTGTGCCGCCGCGACGACGAGCGCCAAGGCCAGAACGCTCGCGGTCGGCATGAGAACGCGCCTGAGCGGTCCTGTCGCAAACATTTTCATCCAGGAGAGCCCTCTGCATAGCTCAATACGCGGCGCGCGTCCAACCGTAACACCAGAGCTCGTCGCCGGGCCGCCGATTGTGCGAGTGAGCAAACACGACGGGCCGTCGACCACCGCCTGCACATCGAGCGAAAGCCGAGACTCGCAACCCCACGCGCCGATCGAGTATGGTCTGCACATGGAAGAGGCCCAGTTCGTCACCCTCCTCGACCGGTGGAAGCAGGATGCCGGGGGCACCTACAGATCGTGGTTCCTGTGGGACGAGCGCCTCAAGAACTTCCGCTCCATCCGTGCAGGGATCGCGGAGGTCGTGCGGGAGATCGAGGCAGGGACCTTCGGGAACCAGTACAAGGGCTCGTCACTGGAGACCATCGTCGGGGCAATCGCGGAGCAGCGACAGATCTTCAAGGGCGCCGACCACGCGTTTCTCTGGAAGCCGAAGCTTCGCATCCCCGACATCTACGAGAGCGTCGACAACCAGCGTGCCTTCGGCCGCTTCCTCGCCGCTTGCGCGTGCTGTGACGACGAGGCGGGCGTCGTGGGTGCAATCCGACGCCTGAGCGATTGCAGGATCAAGGGTCTCGGTCCGGCAGCGGCAAACCTGCTCTACTTCCTGCATCCGACCCTCGTGCCGCCCTTCAACACCGCGATCGTGAAGGGTTACAACGCCCTCACGGGAGCGCGCGTCAAGCTCGGAAGCTGGGACGAATATCTGGCCATGCGGGCCGGCGTTCTCCGTCTCAACGCGGAACATCGCAGGCTGCTCTCGAACGACCTGGGTGCCGTCGCTGGCTTTCTCTTCGACATCGGCACCGGGCGCTATGCGCTGCCGCCGAGAAGCAACGACGCAGCCGCGCTCGCTGCATGGAACGATGACCTGACCCGAGTGCGCGACGAGACGGCGGCAGATCGCAAGCGGCTGGAGCGGGAGCGCGAAGGCGACGCGACGCATACCCTGATCCAGGGCTGGCTGCGGGACCTCGGAACGGCGCTGGGCTTCGAAGTTCACATCGCCGTCAATGACCGGAGTCGAGAATACGCCGGCGGACGACTCGGTGACCGCTGCTGCGAGCTGCCGACGTCCCTTTCCGAACGGCCTGGCATCGATGCAATTCGCCTGATCGACGTCCTCTGGCTCCATACCGGCCCGGACAGCAAGGGCGAGCACAGCATCGCAGCCGCGTTCGAGGTCGAGCACACGACGTCGATCTATTCCGGCATCGTGCGGCTGCTCGATCTCGCCCTGGGTGCGCCGAGTGGATCCGCGACCGGTCTCTATTTGGTGGCGCCCGATGCACGTAGGGAAGACGTCTCCCTGCAGCTCTCGCGTCCCGCATTCACCCGTGTGCGGGACCTCCGAGTACGATTCCTGCCGTACAGCGCATTGCGGGAGAACCGGGATGCGATGGCGAGGTTCGGGAGTGGGCTGAAGGCGATCGAGGCGGTGGCGCATACGCTGACGTAGACCGCCGGCTCCAACTTCGACCGCAGCCCTCCAATCGGCAGGAGCTGCACCAAATCAACTTCGCGCACTCTCGAGGGATTGACACCTGAGATTCTCGAGTGGACGGATGGAAACCATCATGCTGACCCGCCACGACCCGACGCCGATGTTCGCAGGAAACACCCTTCGCAGCCTTCCCGGTCGACGAAGCTCGGTGCACCTCGCAATCGCCACCCTGATTGCAGTCGGGTTCACGTCTTTCACCGGATGTGCACGACGCCCAGAGGTGAAGAGCTTCGAGATCATCGCGGCGCCGACGACCGTTCCGCTTTCGAGCGGCAGGACGATTCAGGTGTGGGCCTACAATGGTCAGGTGCCCGGGCCTACACTGCGGATCCGCCTGGGCGACACGTTGCGCGTGACGTTCACGAACCGCCTGCCGCAGCCGACCACCATCCATTGGCACGGGGTGCGGGTACCCAACGCGATGGATGGCGTTCCGGGCGTCACGCAGCGGCCGGTCGAGCCCGGTCAGACCTTCGTCTACGAGTTCACGCCGAAGGACGCGGGCACGTTCTGGTTCCATCCGCACGTCCGTGCCAGTGAGCAGGTCGAGCGCGGTCTGTATGGCGTACTCATCGTCGACGATCCCGAGCCACAGCCGTTCGCACGCGACGAGCTATGGGTGATCGACGACCTCCTGTTGGATCCGAGCGGCGAAATCGCACCCGAGTTCAACACGCGGCACGACCTCGCGCACGACGGGCGTTGGGGCAACTTCGTGGTCGTCAACGGCAGATCTCGCCCCGAGCTTCGTGCGGCGCCGGGAGAGCGGTTGCGTTTGCGACTCCTGAACGTGGCCAACGGCCGCATCTTTGTACCGGACTTCGGTGCTCTTCAACCGCAGATCATTGCGGTCGATGGCCTCTACGTGACCGCTCCGGTCGACGCTCGAGGCTTCGAGCTGGCACCCGGAAATCGGGTCGACCTCGATCTCGTCGTACCTGCCGCGCTCGCCGGTAGCCGAGTCTCGGTAGTTGATCGCTTCACGCGTCAAGCGATCGGCCTGGCCGACATCCTCGTGTCGCCAGATGCGGCGACGGATCCTCCGCGCTTCTCCATCCCTGTGGGTTCGCGCATGCCCGATGCCCCGTCCACCGGGTCCGCCCCGCCGTCGCTCGACCTTCGCTTGAACGCGGAGCCCGGAGGTCCGTTCGGGATCGCCTGGACGATCAACGGCACTGCGATGAACCCGCTCGACCACGCATCGGGCAGTGAGCACTATGCGCTTCCGTTGAACGAGCCGAGTCGGGTTCGATTCGTCAACGAGTCCTATCGGCTCCATCCGATGCATCTTCACGGAATGTTCTTCCGGGTGGTGTCACGAAACGGGCGTCCGATCGACGAGCCGTTTACGCGAGACACGGTCCTCGTTCATCCGAAGGAGACGGTCGAAGTCGTGACGCTTCCAACCGAGCCGGGTCTGTGGATGGCTCACTGCCACGTCCTGGAGCACGCGGAAGCCGGCATGATGACGTTACTTGATGTTCACTGATGACGAGCCCCCTGACCTGCTGCAACACCGCGGTTATCTGCTCGACGGAAAAGCGCTTCTTCTTCACGGCACGTCCTCCCGGCCGACTGGCCGGATTGTACCGCGAGACTCACTCCCGAGATGGTCTGAAAAACCCGGGGCCCCTCACCAGAGAAGTCAAGTCTGGCTAGCTAGTGTCGTTACCAGCAATGACGGAACGGCTCCGCGCACACCCTACGGCGGCTCTCTGACAACGGCGTCGACTGGCTCGTTCTGCATGCGCGCGGACCGCGGCCTCATGCCGTGCATCTGCGCGCACACGTGTTCGCGGCGCACGACCTCGGTGGACACCCCAAATCCGGCCAATGATCGACAGCTGAAAACCGGCCATAGGAGAGCGGCCGGGACGGGGGTTCAGTAGTCGATGTTCTCCTTCGCGATCAAGCGGCGGTCGGTGTCGTCGCGTTGAGGCGCGTCCTCCAGCTCCGTGGTCCGCGCATTTCAGCACGTGCCTCAGGAGCACAAGGGTCGGTCGCAGAAGCGACGCCGGTACGGAGGGTAGCCCGGTCGGCCGACGCATCGCGAGGATTTCAGGCGGATCTACGGGGCGACGCGAACGCCAACCCGAGGCGCCGGGGGCAAGACGACCTGGTCGAGACTCCCTCTCGTGCGCTCTGAGCGGCTCACGGGGGGAGTTCCGCTTTTGGACTCCCGGAATTGTCAAACCGCTGCTGCCTCCCCGGCGGAGCCGGGGGGACTCCCTTGATGTGCCAGTCGTTTCGTTCGCATCGTCAGCTCATCCGCTGCGCTTGAAGGCCGTAGATGTAGGCGAGCACCTCGGCGACGGCCCGATACAAGCCGTACGGGATTTCGCTGCCTACCTTGACGGTACGGTAGAGCGCGCGCGCGAGGGTGCGACGCTCGACGATCGGCACGCCGCCCGCGCGCGCCAGCTGCTTGATGCGCTCGGCGACCTCGTCGACGCCCTTCGCGACCACGCACGGTGCACCCTGCTCGTCGCCGCGATAGCGCAACGCCACAGCGAAATGCGTCGGGTTGGTGATCACCACGTCGGCGGTCGCGACCTCGCTCAGCATGCGGTTGTTGTTAAAGTCGCGGTATGCGCGCTTCATCCGCTGGCGGAGCTTGGGATCGCCCTCGGATTGGCGCATCTCGTCCTTGATCTCCTGCCGCGACATGCGGAGGCTCTGCTGGTGCGTGCGCCGTTGCCAGATGTAGTCGAACGCCGCCAACACAGCGAGCGTCGAGCCCACCCATAGCATCATTCGCACCAGCTCGGCCCCGCCTACGGCGAGAATTTCGCTCGCCGACAATAACCCGACAGACCGTAGGCGATCTAGCGTCGACAACACCACCTTCCACGCCACCCACGACACCAGTACAATCCTGACGATATTCTTGATTAGCTCGACGAAGCCGCGCAGCGAGAAGATGCGCTTCAGGCCGGTGCTCGGCGAGATGCGCGATCCCTTCGGGAGGAGCAGCTGCGGATAGAGCCCGACGCCGACCTGAGCGAGGTTGCTTGCGACGCCGGCGAGCATCATCGCGAGGATCACCGGCAGGGTCGCGGAGACGATCACGGCGCCCGCGTCGTAGAATGCCTGTCCCACCTGCGCCGGTGTCAGGTCAGCACGCGCGACCTGCATCAGGCCGTGCCGCATCGCCTCGCGCAGATCGCGCGACGTCGTGCCACCCCACTGAGACATCGCGATCACCGCGGTAAGCAGCACCGTCGCCGATGTGACATCCGACGAACGCGCTACCTGGCCCTCCTCGCGAGCTTTCTCGGCGCGCCGTGGTGTAGGCTCTTCGGTTTTGTCGGAGAGATCTTCTTCCGCCATCGCTTCAGACCCGTGCGTCGAGCAGGTCGTCAAACCATGCGATGCTTCCGAACGCCGGCGCGAACGCGCGCACCGCGGACAGCGCGGCACGCGCCACGAGAGTCAGTACGGCGGCTGAGACACTCGGGTTGCCGTTCATATTATTGCGTTCGCGCTCATGTTTCAGCTGCAGCCGGACCTTGGACCTTGACATTTTGCTGCGGTCACTCGTCGGCGAGACGCGCGTGCAGCGCGTCGCGATCCGCCGTCGAGTACGCGGCCAGGGTCGCGACGCCGAGCTCGCCACACGCGCGGCGCACCTGGTTGCTGCGCTGCTCCACGTCCTCACCACAATCACCGCAGCTGCTGCGAACAGAGCAGCGTCCGAAACCAACCGCGGTATTTGGGTGAGCCTGTCGTGGCGTTCTCCTCCCGCGCAGAACGGGCCTCACGTCTTGAAGACGCACGCCTGGGAAGGTCGTTACACCTTCCGCGTTCGCGTGCGACCGTCGGTCGGGCGAGCGCACGAGCTCTGCCAGAACCGAAGTGCGGGAGGTGCGAGGAACGCTTGCGGAGCCGCATGGCGCCGAGCCTTGAGCTTGCGCATCGGGTCATTCCGTTCCGAGACCGGGCGAGCGCTCATCTGCGGATTCCGAGCGATCCCGAACACACGTTCCGATTGAAGCCGAACACTGTCTGAGAGAGGCGGTCCGGTTCGCGTCGACGCGTTGACGGCGCTGGGTAGCGAAGGGCCCCATCGCACCGAGGAGGTGACGATGGCGGCGGAGAGGCTACCCTTTCGGAAAACCAGGGAGAGCCTGCGGCTGACGCTGCAGGCCGGGCTCAGCCAGCGAGCGATCGCGCGCAGCGTGAAGGTCTCGCAGAGCACGGTGAACGACTACGTGGGGCGCGCGGTGGTGGCGAAGCTGACGTGGCCGCTGCCGCCGGAGCTCGACGACGAGGCGCTCGATCGGCTGCTGTTCGCTGCCGAGCACCACCAGCCGAAGGCGCACCGGCCGGAGCTGGACTGGGCTCACCAGGCGGCACTGCCGCGCTCGGGTCTTGGCAAGGCGGTCGGCTACGCGCTCACGCTGTGGGACGGCCTCGTGCGCTTCGTCGACGACGCGCGGATACCCATCGACACCAACCTCGTCGAGCGCGGCATGCGGCCGCTCGCCGTCGGGCGCAAGAACCACTACGACTCGAAGTCCGAGCGCGGGACGCGCGTCGCGGCAATCTTCTACACGCTGATCGAAGCGGCGAGCTCGCTGGCGCCGAGCCGGCCGGCCATGTCGCCGAGGCGACGCGGCGCGCGATCGACAACGCCGGTACCGTCACGCTGCCGCGCGATCTCCCGCCGGCCTGATCCGTTCGTCGCTCGCATTCGCGGCGAACATCGCGCAGATCACGACGCCGCGCGAGACGGGGTCCGGCGAGCACTTACCGTAAGGACTCGCCGGACCCCATCTGGTCGAGCGCTGGCCTGACGTTAGAGCGCGATGACGAGAGATGCAGGAGAACTTCGGCGAAGCGAGATGGTGCTCGGCCGCCAGACGCGCGGCGCGCGCATTCCCGAGGATCTCCGCGTGGAGGTCGATCGCGCACCGCGTGGCGTCGGCGACATGGCCGGCGGGCTCGCCGCTGGCGCACTTCGCCGACTCGATCAGCCGCGAGCTTCTCAAGATGTGCAGCAGACGATCGCGCAGCAAAGCGCGGAGATCCTCGCCTTCCGGAACATCCTCGAGCAGCACGGCGCGGACTGATCTGCAGTGGAATCGGTAGGGCGCGAGCGGTTGCATCCGCTTGCGCCGGGGGAGAGAGAGCGCGCCGCGCGACGCTATGACTGGAGCCGCATGGCCCGCAGGCGTAAAGCGTTGGTGATGACGGACACCGAGCTCAGCGCCATCGCGGCCGCCGCAAGCATGGGGCTCAGAAGGATTCCGAAGACCGGGTACAGCACGCCGGCCGCGATCGGTACCCCGACCGCGTTGTAGAAGAAGGCGAAGAACAGGTTCTGGCGGATGTTGCGCATGGTCGCCTCCGAGAGTCGGCGCGCCCGGACGATGCCCGTCAGATCTCCCTTCAGTAGCGTGACGCCCGCGCTCTCGATCGCGACGTCCGTGCCGGTGCCCATGGCGATACCGACGTCGGCGGCCGCAAGCGCCGGTGCGTCATTGACACCGTCACCGGCCATCGCGACGACGCGGCCCTGCGAGCGCAGCCGGCGCACCACGTCCCCCTTGTCCTCGGGAAGCACTTCCGCCTCGACTTCCTCGATGCCGAGGTCCGTCGCTACCGCCCGCGCGGTGGCTGCGTTGTCTCCGGTCAGCATGACCACCCGAATGCCGTCGTCCCGTAGCGCTTGGATCGCGTCGCGGGTGGTCGGCTTGATTCGGTCGGACACGGCCAGCATCCCGGCCGGGCGGCCGTCGACGGCGAGGAGCATGACCGTCGCTCCCTTCGCACGCAGCTCGTTGGCAGCACCCTGGAGCTCTTGCGTGGAGACGCCTGACTCCTCTAGCAGGCGGCGATTTCCGAGGAGCACCTTGCGCCCGTTCACCGTACCGACGACGCCCCTGCCGGTCGGCGCGTCGAATCCTATCACCTCGGACAGCGCGATACCGCGCTCGCTCGCGCCGGCGACGATCGCGGTCGCGAGCGGGTGCTCGCTCGGGCGCTCGAGGGTCGCTGCAAGGCGCAGCAGCTCATCCTCCGTGAACCCCGCGGCGGCGTGCACGGCGGTGAGCGCCGGGCGGCCCTCGGTGAGCGTGCCCGTCTTGTCGACGATGAGCGTGTCGACTTTCTCCAAGCGCTCGAGGGCCTCTGCGTTCTTGATCAGCACGCCGGCGCTGGCGCCGCGCCCGACGCCGACCATGATCGACATCGGCGTCGCGAGCCCGAGCGCGCACGGGCATGCGATGATCAGCACACTCACCGCGGCGATCAGTCCGTAGGCCATCGCGGGAGGGGGCCCGAGCAGCGACCAACCGACGAACGCTGCCACCGCCACCATCAAGACGGCCGGCACGAACCACCCCGACACTTGGTCCGCGAGGCGCTGAATCGGAGCGCGGCTCCGCTGTGCCTCCGACACCATCCGCACGATGCGCGCCAGCATCGTATCGCGTCCGACCTTGTCCGCGCGCAGGATGAAGCTGCCGGTGCGGTTCAGCGTGCCGCCAATCACGCGGGCGCCCACTTCCTTCGTAACCGGCATCGACTCGCCCGTGACCATCGACTCGTCGATCGCGCTGCGGCCGTCGACGAGCACGCCGTCGACCGGCACCTTCTCTCCCGGCCGGACTCGGACCTGGTCACCGACCTGCACGTCCTCGAGCGCGACCTCCTCGTCCTCACCGTTGGCGCGTACGCGTCGTGCGGTCGCGGGGCTCAGGTCGAGCAGCGCGCGGATCGCGCCACCGGTGCGCTCCCGCGCGCGCAGCTCGAGCACCTGGCCGAGCAGCACCAGCACGACGATCACCGCAGCCGCCTCGAAGTATACGGCGACGCCGCCGTCGGGACCGCGGAACGCTTCGGGAAAGATCCCCGGCGCGACGGTCGCGACTACGCTGTAGAGCCAGGCGGTACCCGTGCCGATCGCGATCAGCGTGAACATGTTGAGGCTGCGCGCGCGAAACGATGCCCATCCACGGATGAAGAACGGCCAGCCCGCCCACAGCACGACCGGCGTCGCGAGCAGAAGCTGTGTAGACGTCGACACGCGAGCCGGAACGAGGTGATCGAGCCCAGGCAGATGCCCGCCCATCTCCAGGGCGAGGACCGGCAGCGTGAGCAGAAGGCCAATCCGGAAGCGCCGCTGCATGTCCACCAGCTCTTCGCTCGGACCAGCGTCGGCGCCGAGAACCTCCGGCTCGAGCGCCATGCCGCAGATCGGGCAGGTGCCCGCCCCCACCTGCCTGATCTCGGGGTGCATCGGGCACGTATAGATCGTGCCCGACGTCATGGACCCCACTTGCACCGCGGCGGCTTCGCCGGCCGCGCTCGGTCCGGCGAAGCGCTCAGGCTCAGCGAGGAAACGTTCGCGACAGCGCGCGGAGCAGAACCCGTACGCCGCCCCGGCATGCTCCGCGCGGTACTTCGCCGTGGTCGGATCGACGTTCATGCCGCACACGGGGTCGACGGTCTCGGCGGCTCGAGGAACCGAGTGAGCGCTATGGTTGTGTTCGGCGTGCACGTCGCGGGCGTCGCCGTGCGACGGCGTCGGACGGTGATCCTTCATGGCGACCTCCATCGACTCCCTGATCGGTTGCCCGCTCGGCCCCGGCTAGAGGGACGCGAGTCGTTGCCAAAAAGCTGGCCCCGCGGGTCGTCGATCGAGCACAGTCCATGATCGTCGACGCGACAGGGTCGTGACGCGGTAGAAGGCTTCGAGATCGTGCCGGCCCATCAGCATCGCGCGAGCCGACGAGAGAGCCGCATTCAGTACCAGACACGCACTCCGAACAGGAACCACACGTCGTCGACCAAGCTCGCCTTCGTCGCGAACGAGTCGACGGGTGTGTCCGAACTGTCCCGTGTACAGCCGTCCGGGCGCGGAGTCGAGGTGGTATCGAACACCGCATCCCGGTCGAAGTATCGAGGAATGCGGATCCGGCGCGAACTCCGGCCACGTGAGCCGGTCGTCGTCGACCCATTCTGGCGCGAAGCCTTCTGACTTGAGCCCAGATGCGGATGTAGTCCGTCCCGACCCGCACTTGCCTTCACGTCGCAGGTCCGGCCCTCGAGCTGATCGAGGAGAACGTGCCCGAACACCGCCTCGTCCGCGACGGGGGCCGGTTTTCAGCCGTCGATCATTGGCCGGATCTGGGATGTCCACCAGGACTTCCAACGGGAACCGTCCCGGGCGCAGACCGCGCCGATGGACGCGTCCTGCGCGCGGACCGACAGCGCTCGCATTTTCCACGGATCAGCACCTCTGACACCTGCCCAACGTGGACGCGTCGAGCCCGTATTTCCACCTTCACTTCGCGATCGCTCAGACACCAGGCGTTCCCGCACCCCGTACACACGAAGTGCGGATGACCCTGCGCTGCGCCGCGTGCGCGTACCTCGTAGCGGCGAACGTGATCACCGAGGTCCAAGCACACCACGATCGAGACGTCCGCGAGATCCTTGAGGTTTCGGTAGATCGTAGTGCCGTCGAATCCGAGCGGCATCAGGGCGGCAACGAGTCCCTTGCGGGTGATGGGTGCTGCGATTTGTCGCAGGCGGTCCAAAACTGCGACCCGCGGCGCGGTGCATCGCAGGCCTGCCGTGCGGATTGCAAGCCGAATTGCCGCGAGCTCGACCTGTCTCGCTGGGGTCATCTGCTTCACCGCCCCGAGAGAGTCGCCGAGCGAATCCGCCGCCAGTCTTGGCAGGCACACAGCGATGTCGACAGGATGAGGGCCCCGGCCGCGACCCCAATGTCTGTCGGACCGAGAGGGAGATCCAGGCGGCAGGCGACGCAGAAGTCGATGAAGCTGCTCGCCACGCCAATCACGGAGGCCGCCAGGCACAGCGCCAAGGCCCCCCGCACGAGCCGGGGGGCAGCAGGAGCAGCTCGCCCCCCCGATCGCAACTCCTTCGTCAAGGCGTTGTCGTTCGGGCGGAGCCGTGTCCGCTCAATGGTGCTTGTAGACGCCGACACCGCGAATGTCGTTCCAGCTGGTGGTCTGATGGCAGAGGAAGCACTGGCTCACGTCGGCCTGCTCGCGCCCCACGACCTTCATCGAGACCATCTCGAAATGCTCCATGAAATGGCTCGGCGGGGCCTGGTGACACTGCGCACAGTCGACGGAGCTCGGAGAAGGGTGTCGGAACTCCGCGATCGCCCACTTGCTCGTGCCGTGACAGGCGCTGCAATCGGCGCCAAAGAGGCCCCAGTGTCGATCCTTGCTTGCGTGGCAGCTCGCACAGTCCAGCAACCTCTCGTCGGGAACGAGAGCCGACCCGCTGGCGGAGAGATCCCGGAGCCACGCCACGGTCTCGGCGTACGGGCTTCGCGCCTCCTTGCCAGACTCATCGGCGCGAATGCGGCGCAGGCCGACGCGGATCAGCGTACCGTGCTCCATGGTGGTGGGCGAGACGTCGCGGCCGAGGTGCTCGACGTGGCATTCAGAGCAGGCTCCGATGCTGGAGTGAAACGCAGTGGACTGCCGCTGGAGCAGAGCCGTCGCGTTCGCATGGCAAGCGATGCACTTCGCCGGTTCGGCACCAACGAGTGCCGTGTGGCAGTTCGAGCAGTCGTCTTCGTACAATGCGTGCGCGGTGGAGAGGGGACCCGGGCGCGCCGCTCGCTGCCAGAAGGAGACCTCCACGAGTCGCGAGCCAGGCAGCAGCAACGCGCCACTGGTGACGCCAAGTGCGAGCGCGACCATGAACATGAAAAACCGGCGCACGTCGTCTCCCTCAGCGGAACCAGCGCAGCCCGAACTCGAGCGCAGCCCAGACGTGCAGGCCGAGAAGCACGTAGAACCCGCTCGAGACGAGCACGTGCCATTTGAGCCACAGCGCGAAGAAGGACCGGATTCGTTCTTCGCCGCGAATCGCATGCTCGAGATCCGCCATCGATTCGACGAGGGGAACGGCGCGCGACGCGGCATCCGATGCGACCCCCTCGTTCGTCGCGGCCCCCGCGAGACGATCGTATTGTGCCCAGAGCGTGGCTAGCTGAGCCTGCTTCGCGCGCGTACCCTCGGCAATAAACCCGAGAAGGTACCGTCCGACGTAGCCGCTCAGGACGACGATCAGCATCGTCGCCGTCAGCACGATCCCCAGCGTGCTCTCGAACTTGTGCCCCGTATGCAACAGCGCGAGGATCGCCCCAGCCAGACCGGCATAGATGTGCACCCCGAGAAGCGTGCGCATCGACGATCGGCGCGTGACGACCACGCGCAGCGCCCGGACTCGCTTCACCGCCGAGTACGCGAGCGGAACCAACATGAGTGCCGCGCCGGAGACCGCGAGCATGCCACCCGTCAAGCTTCCGGCGAACCCGGACGATCGATGGACCAGGAACCCGAGCCAGAGCACGAGCATCAGGCCCACGATCCCCGAAACGACGACGCGCTCGCTCTCGCGCATGGTTCAGGCGTCCACGCTCACATCGGCCTCGGACTTGGCCTGGCACGCGAGGATCCAACCACCGGTCTTCTCGGACGAGCTCAGGCCATCGTCCACCGCCATCGAGACGTGTCCCTCCAGCAGGCGGACCTTGCACGCCCCGCAGAAGCCCTGACGGCAGGAATAGTCGATGGCAACTTCGATCTCGTCAGCGACCTCGAGGATCGTACGCTCGGGCGGAAGCGGCGCCTTCTTCTCGGACCGAGCGAAGGTGCACGTTGCGGCGCTGGGCACACCCGAAGGCGCAGGAACGAGCGGGGCCTCCTTGACCTCGGGGCTCAAGAAGAGCTCCATCTTGACGGCGTCGGAAGGGACCCCGAGCTCTGCGAGCGCGGCTTTCATCGCATCCATCATGGGAGGAGGGCCGCACACGTGAACGCGTCGTGCCGCGAGCTCCGGTATAGTGGCCTGGAGGAGCTCGCGCGTGATTCGCCCGCGCGCTCCCGTCCAACCTTGTGAAGGCTCGGCAGTCAGAGAAATCGTCACATGCAGGTTCGGATGACGCTTTGCGAGATAATCCAGCTCCTCGCGAAAGATCACTTCGTCGAGCTGCGAAGTGCCGTAGACGAGATAGATGTCGCCGGCCCAGCTCTGGTCCGTCAGAAACCGGATCGAGCTCATGAGTGGCGTGATCCCCACGCCACCGGCGATCATCACGACGCTCGACGCCTCACGGCCGCGGAAGGTGAAGCGGCCGAATGGGCCGGCCACGTCGATCGTGTCCCCGACTTGCATTCGCTCGTGCAGCACAGCCGAGACGGCCCCGCCGGTCACATGCCGCACCGTGATCTCACACCAGCCCTGACAGCACGGCGAGGATGCGATCGAGTACGAGCGCTTGACCTGTCGGCCGTCGACCGCAACACGGACCGCAAGGAACTGTCCCGGCTCGAACGTGAACGGCAAGTTCTCACCCAGGAGAGGTGCCAGCCGGAACGTCTTCGTCGTCGGCGTTTCCTGGAAGATGCGCGCGATCCTGAGCTGTCCGGACCACGCGCCGGTCGTCGACGGGACCTGCGTGACGACCGGTTCATGCGCCTGCGCTGCGACCGCCCGGCCCGTTGTCGCCGCGGTCTCCGGTGTCACGACCGGGCCGCGACGACCGACTGCCGGGGCCAGGCGATCGGCAAGCTCGCGAGCTCGGCGAATCCGCGCCATCTGGACGGCGCCCAGAATTGCCGCGCATCCCCCCAGCACGAGCATCGCGAAGTAGTGAAAGCCGGATGCCCTCGTCCGCTGCTCCCCCTCGTACGGGGTCACCGGCAAGTGCATCTCGCGCTTGAACCAGCGCAGTGCGACGTTCCGCGGCGACTGGCCCTCGACCAGTGCGCGCTCGGCAGCCAGACCGCTGTCGAATTCGGCAAGCCCCTGGCCGATTCCTTCGGTGGCCTGCTGCATGGCCGCGTAGTCGTGCCGCTCTGCCGCAGACGCGAGGGCGGCGACCGCGCTCGAGACTCGATCCAGGCCGCTGCTCATGCGTCCGCGCGCGCGCGCTGCGACCTCTTGCCTCTGCTCGGGTGGCAGATCGGGAAGCTCCATCAGGGCGGGATAGAGCTCCTTCTGCGGCGGGCGACCGTGCGACTCCATCATCCGCCCCATGTCGCCCATCATGTCCTTCGCGCCGGGATCGGGAGCCGGCCCAGCCCCGCCCGCGGCATGGTGCTGTGCATGGGCATCGCTGGTCGTCGCCTGTGCGGAGCTCGGGACCGGAAGCACGACGGTGACGCACAACGCACAAGTCAGCGCTGCGGCGGCTGCATGGATGACGCGATTCTCGATCGATCGGCGAGGTCGGGGCGCCGCGTCCGGGTCAAACATAGGCGTTTGCCGCATACTGCTGGACCATCCGATGCGTATTGAAGAACGACGCGTTGAAGGCGATCGTCCTTCGCATCACGTCGATCCACCCGTCGCGGTCATCATAGTACAGCGGCACGATGACGTCGGTGAGCTTCTCGTAGAGTCGGGATGCGTCCGCTCGGTTGGCCTCGTCCGCGGGCACCGACCCGTCATCCAGATCCTCCCCGATTGACCAGCCCGTCACCCCTTCCATGTGGCCCTCGATCCACCAGCCGTCGAGGACGCTCAGGCTCGGAATGCCATTGTGCGCCGCCTTCATCCCCGAGGTACCGGACGCCTCGAGCGGGCGAAGTGGCGTATTGAGCCAGAGGTCCACTCCCGAGGTGAGCAAGCGAGCAAGCTCCAGGTCGTAGTTTTCGAGGTAGACCACCGTTACCCTTCCAGCGAGTGCCTTCGCAGCTTCGAAGATGCGCCTGATCATCTCCTTGCCGGGCTCGTCCTTCGGGTGTGCCTTGCCAGCGAAGACGAATTGCAGTCGCCCGACCTGGCTCGCAATCTCCACGAGCCTCGCCGGATCGAAGAACACGAGATCGGCGCGTTTGTACGCGGTCGCCCGACGAGCGAAGCCGATCGTCAGACAATCAGGCGCCAGATTCTGCGACGTCGTTCGTCGGATCTCGTGGAGCAGCGCCGTCTTAGCCTCTGCGTGCGCCGACCAGATCTCGTCGCGCGGGATCCTCACCGCATGGCGCAGCGAAAACGGGTCTCGAGCCCAGCCTGGGACGTAGCGGTCGTACCTCCGCCTGAACGCATCGCACGTCCAAGCGAAGGAGTGGACCCCGTTCGTAACCGCGTCGATCGCGTAGCCCGGAAAGAGATGCTGGGACACCTCGCCGTGCCGCTTGGCGACGCCGTTCACGAAGTGAGCCAGGTTCAGCGCCAGGAACGTCATGTTGAGCTGTTCTGATCCCGCGAGCATTCGCAGCTCGTCCAATGGCACGAAATCGCCGAGCACGTCATGGACCAGCTCGTACGAAAAGCGATCGTGCCCCGCAGGCACCGGGGTATGCGTCGTGAAAACGCATTGCCGCTTCACCTGCTCGATCGCCTCGGCCAGGGGCGTTTGCTCCTGTCGTTCACGAAGCAGCTCGAGAGCCAACAGGCTCGCATGCCCTTCGTTCAGGTGAAATCGCTCGAGCCCTCGGTGGCCCAGCGCTCGCAACATGCGGATGCCGCCGACGCCGAGGACGACCTCCTGCGCCAGACGGTAACGCTCGTCGCCTCCGTAGAGACAGGCCGTGATCGTGCGATCCGATGACGCGTTCTCCTCGACATCGGTATCGAGCAAGATCAACGGCACCGTGTAACCGCTTGCGCCGCGCACGTCGTATCGCCATGCGCGAACGGCGACCGATCGACGCTCGATCGTGACGTGCACGACCGGTGCTACAAGCGCCGCAATCTCATCTGCCTTCCATTCGACGGGGTGCTCCCGCTGCTTTCCCGGCTGCTCGATGGTCTGGTCGAAATAGCCCCGCCCGTACAGGATGCTGACGCCCACGACCGGAATCTTCAGGTCCGCGAATGATCGGAGCGTGTCTCCGGCGAGCACCCCGAGCCCGCCACTGTAGATCGGCAGACGCGGGTCTACCGCGACCTCCATCGAGAAGTATGCGATCCTGCGCACCGCCGGGTCCAGCGCCGCGTCTGGCGGACTCGGCGTATGCGCGAAAACGTCCGGCCCCAGCCGGAACACGTCGGAGCAGTAGGAAGAGCAGAAGAAGAAGTTCCGCCCTTCAAAGACCGACGAGCGAGCGTCCCGCCGGTCGACCGCCATTCCACAGACTGGGTCCCGAGCAAGCCCGGAGTTCTCGGCTGCCGTCACCGGTTCTGAATCTTCCATCGGCCTAGCCTCGCTTCCGCCCGACCACCGTCGGAACGAACGCCGCGCTCGTGTTCCGACCTCGCGCCGCGACGCGCACCGGTGGCAACTAAAGCCTCTCGTTCTCCCGAATGAGCCTCGGGCGCGGACCGAATCGGAGCAGAACGAACACCAACATCGCCGTCGCGAAGGCCATCGTCTTCATGCCGACGCCAACAGCCATCCCGATGGCGGCGGTGACCCAGAGGCTCGCGGCGGTCGTGAGTCCCTGCACCGACGCGCCTTCGTGGAGAATTGCGCCGGCGCCCAGGAAGCCGATGCCCGTCACCACCTGAGCGGCAATTCGAGCCGGGTCGCCGATCGAGCCAAAGCCGAATACCGAGATCACCGTGAAAAGCGCTGATCCCAACGCGACCATTCCATGAGTGCGCACACCGGCCGGCTTGCCGACGCGCTCGCGCTCATAACCTACGAATGCACCGAGACCAGCCGCGAGAGCGAGACGCAGCAGCATGACTGGGTGAAGATCAGACCGCAGCGCATCCATACTCATTCGATCACCCGAAGCACCCTCGCATTCGCCACGATCGGACAGCGCGCACGCCGCCCGCCAACCGTACGATCGATCATCAGCCCGACGCAGTGCTGCGCACTCACGCGCCTCGCGGGGATCCCCCGCCCTCGAGTGTGGGTTTGACCTCCCAGTGCCACTTCCAGATCGTGAAGATGACGGGATAGATGAGCAACTCGAGAATGAAAGACGTGATGACCCCTCCCACCATCGGCGCCGCGATCCGCTTCATGACGTCGGCGCCCGCACCATGGCCCCACATGATCGGCAGCAAACCGAGGAGGATTGCCATGACTGTCATCATCTTTGGCCGCACGCGCTGGACCGCGCCCTCCTCGACCGATGCCTCGAGATCCTCCAAGCTGCTCATCCGTCCTTCGCGCACGGACTTCTCGTACGCGTGATCGAGGTACAGCAGCATCACGACGCCCGTCTCCGCATCGACCCCGGCGAGCGCGATGATTCCGACCCAGACGGCGACGCTCAGGTTGTAGCCGAGAAGGTAGATCAACCAGAATGCGCCGATCAGCGAGAACGGAACGGCCAGAAGCACGATCACGATCTTCGTCGGATTTCGCGTATTGAAGTACAGCAGGACGATCACCAGGAGCAGCGTCACCGGAATCACCACGCTCAGGCGATCCTTCGCCCGAAGCATGTATTCGTACTGTCCGCTCCACTCCAGGTAATAGCCCTCGGGAACCTTCACCATCTCGCCGACGACCCGCTTCGCCTCGTCGACGTAGCCGCCGATGTCGCGGTCGGCCACGTCCACGTACACGTATCCGAGCAACTGAGCCTGCTCGGTCCGTATCACCGTGGGCCCCGTACTGAGCGAGATCTCAGCGACCTGCTCGATGGGAATCTGGATGCCGCGTGGCGTCGAGATCAGCGTCCTGCGGATCGCGTCGATGTCACTCCGGTACTCACGCTGATACCGGACGTTGACGGGAAAGCGCTCGCGGCCCTCGATCGTCGTCGTAACGTTGGCTCCGCCGATGGCCGACTCGATGACCATCTCGACGTCCTTGATCTTGAGGTCGTAACGCGCGATCTGATCTCGCTTGATCTTGAAGTCGACGTAATAGCCACCCGTCACACGCTCGGCGAAGACGTTTCGGGTACCGCGCACACTGTTCAGGGCACCCTCGATCTGGGCGCCGATTTCGTTGATCCCATCGAGCTTGGGACCGAAGATCTTGATTCCGACAGGCGTGCGAATTCCCGTCGACAACATGTCCACCCGTGCCTTGATGGGCATCGTCCACGCGTTGGCGACGCCCGATACGCGGACGAGTCGATCGAGCTCACCCTCGAGCTTCTCCGGCGTCATTCCCGATCGCCATTCGGACTCGGGCTTGAGATTGATGACCGTCTCGATCATCTCGAGAGGTGCGGGATCGGTGGCCGAGACGGAACGACCGGCTTTTCCGAACACCGACTCGACCTCCGGCACGGTCTTGATGAGCTTGTCCTGCACCGCGAGGATCTGCTGTGCCGTCTGCACCGATGCACCCGGCAGGGTGATCGGCATGTACAGCAAGGTCCCCTCATAGAGCGGCGGCATGAATTCGGAACCCAGCTTCAGGAACACCGGGATGGTGCTCGCCATGAGGATGATGGCCGCAATGATCGTGATGGCCCGATGCCGGAGCACGAACCTCACGAACGGGTGGTATGCCCAGATGAGGAAGCGGTTGATCGGGTTTCGCTCTTCGGGGGTGATCTTGCCGCGGACGAACAGCACCATCAGGAACGGCACGACCAGGACCGACATCAGGGCCGCAAAGCCCATCGCGAAGGTCTTGGTGAACGCGAGCGGCCGGAACAGCCGGCCTTCCTGCGCCTCGAGCGTGAAGATGGGCAGGAACGAGACCGTGATGATCAAGAGTGAGAAAAAGAGCGGCCGGCCAACTTCCTGTGCCGCCTCGATGAGAACGTCCCGACGCGGCCGTTCCCCGGTGTCGTGCTCCAGGTGCTTGTGTGCATTCTCGATCATGATGATCGCCGCGTCGATCATCGCGCCGATCGCGATCGCGATGCCGCCCAGGCTCATGATGTTCGAGCCGAGCCCGATGTACCGCATCGCCACGAACGAGAGCAGGATGGAAAGAGGGAGCGTCAGGATCGCGACCAGCGCACTTCGGAAGTGCCACAGGAACACGATGCAGACGAGCGACACGATGATCGCTTCCTCGACAAGCTTCTCGCGGAGCGTCTCGATCGACCGCTCGATGAGATCGGATCGGTCGTACGTCACGACGACTTCGACACCTTGCGGAAGCGCGGGCTGAATTCGTTCCTTGATCGCCTTCTTGATGTTCTCGATGACGCTGTAGGTGTCGACTCCGTACCGGATGACGACGATACCGCCCGCCACGTCGCCCTCGCCGTTGAGCTCGGCTACCCCGCGGCGCATGTCGGGGCCGAGATGAACGCGGCCGACGTCCTTCACCAAGATGGGAGTCCCGTCGGGTTTCGCACCGAGGCCGATCTGCTCGACGTCGGCGACGCTTTGGATGTAGCCGCGGCCACGCACCATGTACTCGCGCCCCGTCCACTCCACCACGCGACCGCCGACGTCGTTGTTGCTCTCGCGAACCGCGGACGTGACCGCGTCGATCGGAATCCCGTAGGCAAGAAGCGCCTTCGGGTCGATCTCGATCTGATATTGCTTGACATAGCCCCCGACGGGCGCGACTTCGGCCACTCCGCTGATGCTGCGGAGCCAGTACTGTACGTACCAGTCGTTGAGCGTCCGGAGGCGCGACAGATCGTATTGGCCGGTTCGGTCCACGAGCGCGTACTCGAAGCCCCAACCGACACCCGTGGCATCCGGGCCGAGGACCGGGGTCACTCCGCTCGGAAGGCGCCCCTGGAGCCCGTTCAGGTACTCGAGCACACGGCTGCGCGCCCAATAGAGGTCGGTTCCATCCTCGAAGATCACGTAGACGAACGACACGTCGAAGTACGAGAAGCCGCGCACCACCTTCACGCGTGGAGCCGAGATGAGCGCCGTGACGATCGGATATGTGACCTGATCCTCGATCAGAGGCGGGCTCCGGCCCTCCCACGTCGTGGTGACGATCACCTGCACGTCGGACAAGTCGGGGATGGCGTCGATCGGAGTGTTCCGGAGTGCCCAGATGCCGCTTCCGACGATCCCCAGCATCAAGAGGAGGACGACGAACGCGTTCCGCCCACTGAAGTCGATGAGCTTCTCGATCATGCTCGTGCCTTCAGTGGGCCGCCGCGCCTTCGTCGTCGGGTCGCACCGTATGCTGCGAGTGACCGCGCTCGTCAGCGGGCGCGGCACTGCCGGTGGCTGCCGGGTCGGACACGCCCTCGCCCTTCATCCCGCCGCCGCCCTCGCCCATGTCCATGCCCGGCATGCCCATCGACATGGCCTGCATCGCCGCCTTCAGGTTCGTCTCCGAGTCGACGAGGAACAACGCCGACGTGACGACCTGGTCTCCCTCGTGCAGCCCCTCGATCACGGGATAGACATCGTCGACCGGCTCGCCGAGCGAGACGTCTCGCGGTTCGAAGTAACCGTTGGGACGCGCCAGGATGGCGTAGCGGCGTGCCCCCGTGTCGATGACCGCCTCGCGAGGCACCGCCAGCGCCTTGCCTCCCGCGCTCGAGATCACCAGCGTCACGTACGTCTCCGGCTTGAACTCGAATCCGGGGTTCGTGAACTCGGCGCGGAGCTTCACGCGCCTGGTCTGGGGATCGACCTCGGGATAGATGAACGTGATCTTGCCGTGCAGAGTTCGGCTGGTCTGACCGTAGGGAAACTCGATCTCCACGGTCTGGCCCACCGCGACTCGCCCCATCTCGTACTCGAAGACCTGCCCGATCACCCAGATGGTCGAGAGGTCGGCGAGCTTGAAGATGGTCATCTCCGGGTTGATGTACTGGCCGGCGAACACGTTGCGCTCGAGCACGACGCCGTCGAACGGAGCCTGCAGCGTCAACGTCTTCTCGACCTTGCCGGTACGCTCGAGGCGCTTGATCTGGGCTTCGGAGATGTCCCACAGCTCGAGCCGATCGCGTGTCGCGGAGAGCAGCGATCTGGCACCCGCCTGGGGCTCGGGGAACCTCTCGTCGTACGGCTGTTGCTCCCACGCCTTGAGAGCCAGAAGATATTCCGTCTGGGTGGCCACCAGCGCCGGGCTGTAGAGCGACAGCAGCGTCTCTCCCTGCCGGACCGCCTTGCCGACGTAGTCGACGAAGACGCGATCCACCCAGCCGGCGATCTTGGTATTGATGTTCGTGACCCGCCTTTCGTCGTACGCGAGCGTGCCGACGGTTCTGATCGTCGAGTCCAGAGGACGCACCTGGACGGTGGCGGTCCGGACTCCGATCAGTTGCTGCCGCGCCGGCGAAATGTAGATGCCCTTCGTTGCCGACGCTTCTGGAGACGTGCGTCCCATGCCTGGCATGTCGGGCGCCGACACATCCCGGGATGCCTCGGTGGGCACCTCAGCGGCGAGTTTGAATGGCACCTTCCCGGATCGAACGACGACCAGGGTCCCAGCGACGCCCGCCGAGAGCGAGAGCAGCGCAACCGTGCCATAGATCATCAGCGCGCGACCACTCACGGCAGGCGACCTCCTCCCGCCGCTTCTGACAGGATACCGGCTGCCTCCTCGAGGCGGGCGAGAGCCTTCTCGAAGTTTGCGCGCTCCTCGTAGTAGCGAAGCTGGTACTCGTTCAGCACGGTGAAGCTGTTGAGGACCGTCAGGAAGTCGACGTCTCCGACCTGATAGCCGGCGAGCGCCGACGTCAGCGAGCGATCGGCTTGCGGAACCACTGCGCTGCCGTACAGGCCGACGAGGCGATCCGCGCTGGTGGCTTGCGCGTGGAATTCCTTGATCTTCGCCAGAACGTCCTGGACGGCGCTCTGACGGCCCGCTCTTGCCTCGCCTACCCCGGCCGCCGCCTCGTCGACGCCGAACGTCTGCTTGCGCCAGAAGTACAGCGGAACGCGGATGCCGGCACCGATCTCCCATTCGGGTACGAGTGCAGCCTTGTTGTAGTAGTCCGCCCGGACGACGAAATCCGGATAGTATTGACGCTCGGCGAGATCGAGGCTCGATTCGGCTCGGTCTACATCGTACCGCGCCGCTTCGAGATACGGCGAACGCTCCCGGGCCAACCGCTCGAGGTCATCGAGCGAATACGTCAAGGACGATTTCTCGATCGGTGCAGGGCTGCCGAGAGCATCGAACGGCGGGCGATTCATCACCGCGTTCAGCTCCGCGGCACGAGCCTGTCGGGCCTGCTCCAGACTTGTCAACCGACCCAGCAACGTGGACAGCTCCACCTGCGCCCGCAGCACGTCCTGCTGAAGGCCGTTGCCGACCCGGTAGCGCGCCTCCGCAGCGTGCGTCAGCTTCTCGAGGAGCTGCTTGTTCTTTCCGATGATCTCCAGCGATTTGAACGACACAAAGTAGTCGCTGTAGGCGACGCGCAGACGGGTCAGGACGTTCAAGGTTGTCGCGCGATACATGGCTCCCTCGCGATCGGCGACGTGAGTGGCGACCTCCTCCTTGAGCGACAGCTTGCCCGGGAAGGGGATCTCCTGCTCGATGCCAAAGCGCAGCCATGAGAAGTCGCTGCC
The DNA here is from genome assembly GCA_019749875.1 of Candidatus Binatia bacterium. Taxonomy (GTDB): domain Bacteria; phylum Desulfobacterota; class Binatia; order UBA12015; family UBA12015; genus VGTK01. The sequence continues at coordinate 48,319 of JAIEPK010000479.1, forward strand.
CCCTTGCGTGAAGCGATCAAAGCTCTCGTTGTGATAGGCGGTATTGACCATCGGATCGGGCAGCGACCCCTCCTGGGACGGACGCGCCTGTGCTGCCCGCCACCGCTGCTCGGCAGATCGTATGTCGGGATTGTTCTCTAATGTGTACGATCGGAGATCGGAAAGATTCACCGTTCCGTCGAATCCAGGCCTGTCCTCTGCTCCGGCGACCGGCAGCGATGCCCGGACCGAAAGGACGACGACGAAAGCGATGGCCCTAATGTTGGACGGCTTCATCACGCAACCCCGGGTCCGGGCCTTGCTCGCTCCCCCGCATGGCGGGCAGCAGCCGCTCCCTTCGAAGGACGCAGAAGCGCGCCGTGATCTTCGGGGGGTCGTAATTGCGTTGAACGGCGCAGAGGTCTTCGCCTCCCCCGTAACGAACATCTCCGCCGACGAGAGCGAGCAGGTTCAGGTCTCGCGCCAGCTGGTAGCCGTCGAAGTGCGTCCACAGTCGCTCGCGCCCCCACCCTCGGGAGGGCGCGAGCCTGCAGTAGACATCGAACGGGATGCACGCGAGCGTGAACTCGAAAGGATCCAGCCCGAGGCCTTCCACGATCCGCGCACCATGAACGCGCGTCGCGTCCTCGATCACGAGCCGCGGCAAGGCACGTCGCTGGCTGAGACCGAGTTGGGTCAGGAGTGTCGTACGCGCGTCGGGGTCGTCCTCAGGAAAGGTCTCCACAAGAACGGTTTCCTCGTCGAAGCACGGCAGATACCGGCTTCCCGCCGACGTCATGAAAGGATGAAGCAGAAGCAGGTCGAGATTCTCCCGCAGCAGCGAGCTGACTCCGGGCGGTCCCGCATGCCCGCACGTCCGACAGGTGCCGACCCGTCGGCTGCCCTCGCTCAATGGTCGCTCCGGGAAGGTCGGACAATCGCCACAGGCACACGTCAAGTAAGCGAGAATCAGCGGTGCGGCTGCAACCGTCTCGGGCGCAAGCCCGAGGTCGTGTCCAATGCGCACGACCGGCTCCGGCAGCGCGTTCGCCAGCTTCCGGCTGCCTGATTTCACCGGGTGGAGACGGCCCAGCGAACCTGCCCGCGGCGTGCGGGCCAGCAATTGCGTCAGCCGGCGCACCTCGCCGAAATTCGACTCGTCGACCGCCTGGCTGAGTCTCGTCACGAGTTCCTGAGGGTCGACCAGGAGCGATTCGTCGCCCGCTGTCACCCTGAGCCGGTCGAAATACTGCGCTCGCGCGATGTACAACGCTCTCCATTCGGCATCACGGTCGGCGAGCACGCGCAAGCTTTCGCACAGGGTCGCGCGCTCCCGCTCCAACGCCACGCCCGGGTGGGAAGTGAGCCCGTTGAGGGCCAACGTGACAGGACTCACGGCGAAATTGCGTGGGCCGTAGATCGAACCCGCCAGCTCCGCGATGGACCCGAGACGCGATACTCTTGCCAAGCTCGACTCTGCGGCTTCCGCCAAGGATTGCGCATCCTCCCACTTGGTTTTCTGAATCGCGTCTCGAAGCGCAGTCCGGAGCTCGGGCAACGCTGCGCGCTCACGCTCGAGACCTTCGAATTCCCTCCGAGAGAGGAGCGGTGCGAGGAACCTCTCCGCTCTGCACAGGTAGAGGTCGGCAAAGGCGGGATCGGCTTCGCCGAGCGCTCGAAGTGCAACGATGACCTCTATGGACGAACTACTCGCTGGCGATTCCGGCCCGTCAGACCTCGCCACTCCGATCTTCATGATCACATCATCCAACGTTGAACGTGCCAGAAGCCTTCTTCTGTACCGCGATGCCACACTTCAGCAGCAAGAAGACGGCGTGCGGCTCTGGACGCCAGGCCGTGAGTACGGCAGACATCCCGACGGTCACCGAACTTTCGAGAAAGGGTCAAGTCCTCACCGTGCCTTCAGGTACTCGAGCAACGCGCGCGCGTCCTCCGCTGGCAAGTTTGCGCGGACTCGCATGTGGAGCATGATCGTGTCCCATTCAGCGGGGGAACGTTCCGAAGCCGGCCTCGCATTGTGGCAGGCCCCACAGTAGGGCGACCAGAGACGAGCCCCGCGACGAACGAGCGCTCTCCGCTCCGCCTCCTCCTCCGCTGCGAGCGCAGGTGGTCCGAATTTCCCGAGCACCAGTGCGGCGACGAGCAACAGGGTCCAGGGTCGCATTCTTTGCACGGCTACCCTCCTCAGAAGCCCACCGCGATCTGCGTGCGAATCGCGTCGTCGTTCGGAGCGTCCTCCGGGAGATCCCGATCGTATTCGAGCTTCCACGCAACGGAGGGAGTGAACCAGTAGTCGAGACCGAGGGCGACTTGTCGCGGGTGGGGGACCAGCTCTTCGTCGGTGACCGCGCGCTGGTTCACGCCGGCGTAGCGCCCAACCAGCTCCAGCCGGTCGAGGTACGGCACGGCGATCCGCGCCAGCTTGTAGGCGGCTTGCACGTACCACCCCTCCCGGTCGTCTGCGCCGACGTCGCTGGGCATCTCTCGCTTCGTTCGAATGTACTCGGCACGAACCTCGAGCTCCGCGACCTGATAGGTCAGGTCGAGGCCCCACGACGTGAACCAGAAGTTCCCGCCGTCGTCCCACTTTCCGTCGAACGTCGAGGCCCCGAACATCACGCGGCCGATCGGGTTGTCCAACGGCAACGGGTAGAGGGCGAGACGCGCTCCGTAGCCCTTGCCACGGTTGTTGTCGATGTTGTTGGGATTCAGCAGTGCTCCCACTTCGTCGGAGTCGAAACGAGGCCCGTTGGCGATATAGGCACTGTAGGCGAGATTGAGTCCTTCCCAGTCTCCGATGCGCGCACCTCCGCGGAGTTGGAATCCCGTGTTGCTGTAGGGCAGCAGCCCTCCCTCCTCGGGCTCGCGGAACGGAAGAGGAGCCGACACCATCTTGTTGATCCAAGCAGGATGCAGCTGCTCGATGAACTGTCCGAAGGGCACAAGAAATTTGCCCCCGACCGCCGTCACGTAATCGTTCAGAACGATGTCGGCCTGTGCGTACTCGAGGTTGACCTCGGTATCTCCGTCGTCCTTCAGCTCGAACTCGGGCTCGGCCTCGAACAGGATCCAGTCCGCCATCCGATAGAGAAAGATGGGAGCCAGCGTTGCCGTGAATGTGTTGCTGTTGGCATTGCGCTGCCATTCATAGGCCCCCGCACCCCAGCCGGTCAGTACGAAGCGGCCATCACCGAAGTAACGATCGAGGTAACGGCGTGGTGCTGACGCCGCCTGCTTCTCGACCTCCTGGGTTACCTTCGCTTCGAGCGCATCCTGCTTCTTCTCTTCTTGCACCTGGATGGTCTCGAGCTTGCGCTCGAGATCTTCCATCCGTTGCCGGTTGCGCTCGTTCTCTGCCCGAAGTCGCTGCATCTCCTCGCGCAGCTGGCGAACCTCGCTCGCGGAGTCGGCGGCGGCCCGCGGTACCCAGAGGAGCGTTGCGGTGGCGAGAAGCACCAGAGCGGCCAGAATTGCACGCACCCGCATGTCACCCTCCGTTCGTTTCCGATCCCGATCCGCTGCTCGACGGCTCCGAGACATCCCGCGATTGGGATGGCGTGGCTCGCTGCGCGGCGAGATAACGTGCGATATCTTCGATCTGCGCATGCGTGAGTGGCCCATCGGGTGCCAGGAAGCCGGGCATTTGCGAGTTACCGATGAGGCTCTTCGGGTCCTCGATGTAGCGATGGATGAACGAACGTGATCGCGCGTCTCCGATGCCGCTCAGGTCGGGGCCCTTGTCGCCGCCACGTCCGGCAATGCGATGGCATTCCGAGCAGTAGCGACGGGTCATGCGAGGCGCCTGATCGCCGTAGGGGCCGCCGCCCCGGAGCTCGTCGACGTACGCGATCAAGGCATCGATCTCAGCGTCGCCAAGTCCCAGCGGCGGCATCAATGAGCCAGGAACGACGGCCTGTGGATTCCGGAAGTGAATCCGCATCCACGCACCGTCATGCGCTGGCATCGAGAGAGCCAGGTCGGGACCAACGAGACCACCTTGTCCGCGTACGCTGTGACAATGTGCGCAGTGGAGCTCGCGAGCGAGCCGCATGCCGTCATCGACAAGACGCGGGCGCGGGACGTAGGGACTGACCAGTGGCGACCGAGCGCCGGCAACCGTCAACCAGACGATCGCGACCGCCGTCAGGACGACAGCTGCGGTCGCGAGCGGTCGGTCGAGGGGATGGCGGCGCAGTCGGGAATCGAGAAGGGGAAGCGCAAGCAGAGCCAGGATCCCGAGGGACGGCAGCACGACCGCCGCGACCGATTCCAAGGATCCTGGAAAGTACTTGAGAAGCTGGAACAAGAACAGGAAGTACCACTCCGGGCGCGGGTTGAAGCTCGTCTCCGTCGGATCGGCGATGTCGCCGACTTCCGGCGGCGAGTGCCACGCCAGCAGCAGCAGGACCACGAAGACGACGAGGATGGCGATCGCGTCCTTGGCGAGACTGAACGGGTAGAACGGGTCGCCGGCCTCCTTGGCATCCTGGTAGCGTTCTCGAACCATCCGCCGGGCCGTCACGGGATCGTCGGGAAGCTGCTCCCCCCGGATGGGCGGCGCAGAGATGCCCTGGCGAACGACCACAAACAGGTGGAACCCGACGAGCAGCAGCAGCACGGCCGGAAGCAGCAGCACGTGGAACGCGTAGAAGCGGGTCAGCGTCTGGGCACCGAGGTCGTCCCCGCCTCGCAGCACCTGGGCGATGGCGGGTCCCACGAACGGAGCTTGCTCTGCGATCTTCGTTCCGACCTGTGTCGCCCAGTACGCCTTTTCGTTCCACGGCAGAAGGTAGCCCGTGAAACCGAGGCCCAGCACGACCAGCAGCAGCAGAACGCCCGAGATCCACGTCGCCTCACGCGGATACTTGTACGCGCCCGTCAAGTATGTCCGCAGCATGTGAACGGACACCACGAGGACCATCGCACTGGCGCCCCACACGTGCAGCCCGCGCACCATCGCTCCCATGGGCGCCTGCTCCATGATGAATCGCACGGAATCGAACGCGTGGTCCGGGGTTGGCGCATAGCTCATCGCGAGGAATGCGCCTGTCGCGGCCTGTACGAGGAACAGGAACAGACTGATGCTGCCGAGCGTATAGATCCAGCCCACTCCCCGCGGGATCTTGCGCGCGAACAGCGCCCGACCCACAGCTCGTGTTCCGATCCGCTCGTCGAACCAATCGGCGAGCGCGCGGCCCGTGAACATCAGCTCCTCCGCTGCGCCAAGGGCACGACGAAGAGCTCGCCACCCTCGATCGTAGCCGGATAGACGTCCAGCGGTCGCGGAGGAGGGCCTCCGATCACACGGCCGTCAATGTCGTACAACCCGTCGTGGCAGGGACAAAGAAAACGGTTCTCCTTCACCTGCCAATGATAGGCGCAGCCGAGATGTGTACAGCGCGGGTCGAAGACCAGAACATCGTCGGTGCTGCGCTTGACGACCCAGGCAGCGTGCCGACCTTCTTCGGTTACCCAGCCGTCACGCTGCCGCAGGACGAACTCGACCTTCTGAGGCTGGTTGGCTTGAAAGTCGCTCACGGCCCCGAGCCGTACGCGCAACGTCTCGCGCCGCCGGAGGAGCGGCCCGAGGAAATAGCCAACCAGCGGCGCCGCGAGGCCAAGACCAACCAGGGTGATGATCGACCAGAAGCAGCGCGCGAGCCATTCTCGCCTGTCGACCGAGTCGCCCGCCCCCTGGATCACTTCGGACATAGACCACGAATGAATGCGAGCGTGTCGCGAATCTCGCTGTCGTCGAGCGCATCGGCGTATGGCGGCATATCCTTCGACAGCCCCCCCGCCGGGCCGCCGTCCTTGATCACGCGAAGTAGCTGCTCGTCGGTGAATGACGACATGCGCGCGCAGTCGGCAAGGTCCTTTGGCTTCGTTGCGAGCGTCGCGGCTTCTTTCCCATCGCCCTTACCTGCGGCGCCGTGGCACTTCGCGCACAGTTCGGCATACGTGGATTTCCCGCGCGCGACATCTGGCTCGGCTGCGCGTGCCGTCAGCGCCGCCATGCCGATTCCCACCGCACACGCTGAAATCAAGAGAGCGTATCGCCTCATGTGGATCTCCCGAACTCGTGGCCGGAAAGCTCTCGCTTTGCCCCGGCAAGATCGTGTCGGCCAAAGCGGCGAGTGCGCTGCGACCGGGCGCGACTGTGAAGGCCGGACGACCTAGCGCCCCGCACCATCAGTCGCGCACCGGCCGGGCAGCTCACATGTCGCCGCTTGGCTTGCTGTCGCCTTGGCTGCCACCCTTCGCGCCGTCAGAGGGCTGGTGCATGTGGTCCATGTGACCTTGCATGTCATGCCCCATGCTTCCGGGAGTCGGCTTCGCGGCTGCTCCGTGAGTGTGCGCGCCGTGATCCGGCGCGGGGTTGGCCGCGGTGCCGCCGCTACCCATCCCATCCGCTCCCTTCTGGTCCTGCTTGCTGCCCATCCCGCCCGAACCCATCTCATCCATGTCCGCGAGCAGGACGCCGGTCGTGCCAGCCGCAGGCTGAGCGGAGGTTGATCCCGGCAGCGCGCCGCCGACGGACGCCACAGAAGACGTGCCGCTCGCAATGACGGCCCCAGCGCAAAGCAAGAACCCCCGGAACAAGAAACGTATTCCGAACCCTGTCATGACACTCCCTTTCACCGCGCGATCGCGCAGTTATCCCTCGGTCGAAAAGACGCACGACCCTTCAACGCGTTACAGCTCTCGCCTATCGGGACAGGATGCCGACTGGGCTCTCCTGCAAGAACCCGCACTTTGGCACCTGCAAGGAGCACAGTTGTCGGCGGCGGATCCGCCGCACACGTCAACGAGACGGGACCGCAGACTGCCGCGCGCCCGATGCAGCCGCACACGAGCGTTCGTTGTCGAGATCCCCGCCTCCCGCGCTGCCTGGTCAATCGTCGACCCGTCGAGGTCTATCCGGCGAATGATCGCGGCGTAAGCGGGACTGAGCGTCAAGAATGCCCGACCAACACACCCGCATGACTCCGGGGTGGGGTCGGCTTCATGCCTCACCGCTTGAGCTTCATGCGCGAATCGTCCCAGTACCCGCTGATAGGCATCGCTGCGACGCCTGAAGTCGATCGAGGCGTTCTTCAGCACGCGGAGGAACCACCATGGAAACCGCTCCGGGGACCGCAGCTCGCCTGCCCGTACGAGTGCACTCAGACATGCATTCTGCAGCACGTCCTCCGCTGCTTTTCGATCGCCCACCAGCCGCGTGGCCATCCCAAGCCAGCGGGCCTTGTCGTCGTAGACGGCAGTCAGTAGTGCTGCCGTCTCCTCCGAACGACGGATCGGGGCCGGTGCCGATGCCGGCCGACTTGACGTCGTCATCGTCTCTCGCCCCATCGCTCCGGACAAGTCCGGAAATATGCGCCTAGGGATCTCGCGGCTGCTGCTGCCCGTGTTGTTCGGGCAGGCGGCAATAGCCGCGGGCGAAGCGCTGCTCAGCCTCGCGACCGAGGAGCAGCGCGTTCCGCGCGACGGGTCAAGAGATCAAATCAGAAGCGTTGCGAAACGGAGGTAACGCGGCGGGGCGTGGGCGGACGCAACCAGATCCGCGCGCCTGTCGAGATCGGCGACCCGATGCCACGACTCTCGGTCGTACACGGTCGCTACCACGATGCTCACAGGCGCAGTGGATGGGGGAGTCGAGTCGTGGGCAAATCTATCCTTGCCGGTGAGGTCGCAGCACGTGCGATGCTCCGAATGGGGCGTGGTTGCCGAGTCGTGCTGTTCTCCGTGATGCTGGTGACCAACGTGCACGTCTGCGCGCATAGCCTGGTGGGCGACGGACCGGGACGTACGCTGAGCTGCGTCCGTTATCGGACAGTTCGTGGCGGCATCCGCGAGACAACGCGTCGATGAGTACGGCAGGACGACAGACACGAACAGCGCGACGAGAACACGCAACCACTGCCTTGCTGGGCCCAGCAAGATTCGCCGCAAGAAAATCATCAGTTGTGCTACATCTACTCCGATGGAATCGAGAGATCAAGGCGTCGAGGAACGACCGCATCACCCAGACGCGCAGCTGTTGGTGCCGAGCGTCCGCCTGGTGGTGTTTACGGCAGGCGCCACGGCGGACAACCCCAAATCCGGTTTGGTGTCGCCCGAGGGGGCGGCCCTGCCCAGCGGAATGCGAAATATGCGAGTGACAGCGAAGTCGTCCCGGCACCAATGCCGGCCAAGCAGGTGGTTCGGAAGTCGGGGAAGTGATTTCGGCGAGACCGAGCGGTGACTGCCGCTGGCTCACCCGGTTGCAGCAAGGCGAGGAAGGCATTCCCAAGGTCGAGGCCGACTATCTCGAGATCATTCGCGCTACTCCGTAGCGGTCGCGCTCGCAGTTCGGCGTGTTCGACGTGCTGATTGCGCTCTCCTCTTCGACGACGCCGTGGTCGTTGGCTCCGGCAGCGTGACGACCCTGGGGCTTCGGCCGTAGCAGCGTGCCCACCGTGAGGTAGCGCCGCACGACGGCTCACTCGTCAAGCTGCTCGGCCAGTACCGCTCCCACGAGACGGATGATCGCATCGCGGTTCGGGAAGATCCCGACGACGTCGGTCCGCCGCTTCGGCTGGCGGTTGAGCCGCTCCGCGGGTTGTTCGACCAGATCTGTCGCCGGTGCTCCTTCGGCAAGCTTGCGAAGCCCAGCAGATCCGCCTCTCCGTCGCGCAGCAGCTCGGCAGCCGTAGGCCAGCGCGCTTCGAGCTGCTCGACGACACGCGCGTGCTGAGCCCGTGTGAGCTCCGCATCCGGTTCGGCGAAGACCATCCGCACCAGCGTCGCGACGAGCCCCTGTGCGCTCTTCGTCAGCAGGTTGCGCATGAAGTGCGTCCGACAGCGCTGCCACGCAGCCCCAGGCAGCGTCGCCGCGATCGCATCTCGGAGCCCGGCGTGCGCGTCCGAGATCGCGAGCTGCACGCCGCGCAGTGCGTATTCCGGCCGAGTCGATCGCCAATTCCGGTCGAAGCCGATCAGCGATGGTGTCGACCGGGCAGTTCGTCCGAGGACATGGGTGACAGCTGTCCGGTCCACATAGGTGACAGCTTGCCCGATCCTGCTTCTTCCGTGTTCCTAATTCACCTCTTGCTTGATGGCGCTGCGAGTCCGATGCGGCGACAGAAGCGTTCTCTCACTTCACTCGCGCCCAGCACGTGACCGGTGGGCGAATCAGGCCGAGTTTGGAGCGTTCGTCTAGGAAGCCGAGCCGGACGGCTGCGAAGAAGACGTGGTGCATTTGGTTGGCCGTCTCGATGCCGATCCATTCCCCTTCCAAGGCATGCCCGATCGTCACCATCGCGCTCTTCCAGCGGATGCGTCCGCTGGCCGCGACCTTTCGCATCTCGAAGTGCTCGGGGTAATGCACGTCGGGCAGTCGGCGTGGGTACGATCGCGGGGATGGGCGGTAGCGCGACGACGGCGTCCCGTTTTGGAGAGCTTCGTGTGGCCGCTCCTCGTTGTACTCTCGCTGGAACGCGTCGAATCGGAGCTGCTGGCGGCGCAGTGTGGCCGCAGGCGGACGAACGGTCTCTTGCTTGAGCGTGCGATGCATCCGCTCATGCCGTCCGTTCTGCTCGGGATGGCCGGGCTCGATGCGTTCGTGCCGAATTCCGAGCTTCACCCACCAGATCGAGAGCTGCGATAGTCCTCCCGCTCCACGGCTCGCGAATGGCGTACCGTTGTCCGTGCGGATGCGTTCGGGCAGACCGTACTCCCGAAACACATCCTCGAAAACCGGGCGGACGCGGATCGTCTTCGTCGATCGAAGTGCCGTGCAGCGAAGCAGCGTGCGGCTGAAAGCATCGGTCACTGTGAGCGGATAGCATCGCCGCGCGTCGCCTGTCTTGAAGTCGCCCTTGAAGTCGGCACACCAGAGGCGATAGGGTTCGTCCGCCTCTGCAAAAGGATCCGTGTACGGAGGCGTTCGGCGTCGTGCCTGGCGGGCTCGTGAGCGAAGAGAGCGCTCACCGTGCTCGCGACTGGCAATTCGAGCCGTGGTTGCTTGACGGCGAGCCAGGCGAGAATCTCGCGCCCCCCCCAGTGCGGGTGCGAACGCCGCGCCTGGATCAACGCCTCGATGACAGCCGCATCGACCCTGCTCGGGTGCGTGATTGGCGCTCGCGAGCGATCTACGAGCCCGCTCGGCCCCTCTTCGTTGTAGCGAGCGACCCATTTGTAGGCCGTCTTGCGGCTCACACCGAACTGGCGAGCAAGCTCGCTCATCGGCTCCTCGCCCTTCATGTACGCACCGATCAGCACAATTCGTTCGTCCACCCGTGACCGCTCCTTCCAGACCATCGATCGTTCCTCCCCGGAACGACCGAACCCGTCTGCCTTCAGCGTGTCACCTATGTGGGTCGGACCGTTGTCGCCGATGTCGACCGGGCAGACTGTCACCCATGATGCCGGGCGTTACCGGAATCAGTGATCGGCTCGCGCCGGAATCGGCGATCGGCTTGGGCCGGAACACGCCGACGCGAGTCCGCTGCCCGAGCGTGCCATCGTGTCCCTGACGGTCGTGAAGCCCATGTCGTCGCGATCGATCCCGTGGGCAGAGTTCAAGGGCTTTGACGCATGCGACACGATCGCTGCCACCAGCGTCGAGAACCTGATAATCACGACGGACTAACGGGCGCCTCGCTCTAGTCGACTCCTGCAACATCGAGAATGGCTTCGCGCTCCGTCGACATCTTGACCTGCACGCGCTGCGGATCGCGTCAGACCCAGTCCGCGGCGGTTGCTCATGCCGCCGGCACGTCCTGGACTCGGCAGCTGACGCGGTCGGTCGTGCTCGGCGGTAGCCTCTGGCGCGGCGAGGGAGGAGGCACGTGGTCATCGACCGAGGAGACGGCGAGCGTATCCGAGACGCGGAGCGGCATCGCCGACATGGTAGAGCTGCCCGCACCGCCGGCGCGGCAAGACGTGCGGCGGGACGTCATCAAGCGGCTGCGCGCACTGCGAGCATCAAACGAGTGGCAGCGTGATCCGTCCTGCTTCCGCCAGCGGTTTGGCTTCGTGCTCATCGACCACACGAAGGCCTCCGCTCGAGCCGACGCTGAATTCCAGCGTCGGCTCCGAGTCTAGAACTCCTTTGCACCAACTGGCGCAGGCTGATGCTGTGCTTGCAGTGCGGCAACATCTACGCCCCCTACCTGTACGGCGAGCTCGTCGCCGAAGGACGGCGACTCTACGAAGCGGGCGATCTTCGCACCGGGTCGCAACACCTCGACGAAACGCTTGCCGACTACGAGGAGCGCGTGCAGAACTTCGAGCCGCGCCTCTACCTTGCGACCTCGACCTCGTTCCTGCGCAAGACGCACGAACGAACGAGGTCGAGGAGCCCCACCGATTCGACGTCGAGCTCTCGACCCGAACGTGACAGAGCATCCTCAACTGCGTTTCATCTCACGCTCCAGCAGTTCGCGGATGAGCGCGCTCGCGTCAGGCCTTCCCCCTTCGGCGCCGACCAAGTCGAGCGCGCGCCGCCGGAGCCAGCTGTGCTGGTCGGGCGTCAGTAGGACCGTCACGGCGCGCAACCCCGATCGGCGCGACAAGCGCGCTTCCTGTCCCGAGACCTTACCCGTTGCCACTCCCCTCTTCCTCACCGTTGCCATGGTCTTCCTGCGCCTCGTCGCCGTTAGCTCGCGGCTCCACACCTCCTATACGGCACGACCAACATCGCTGCAGCCTTCCGTTTGGCGGTCTCTCCTCGATGGTCGTAGCGCGCGGTCGTCGTGAGGCTCGCGTGTCCGGCGAGGCGCTGTACGAGGGCGAGGTCGACCCCCGCCTCGAGCAGGTCCGTGATGAAGGTTCGCCGCAGGTCATGCGGGGAAAAGCGCCGCCCGCCTGCAGCCACGCGTCGGCGATCGAGCGCCGCATAGATCGCCTGATCGGTCATCCCACGGAGCTCGAGGCGCCCTCCCTTCCGGACGCGGACGAACAGCCGGCCGGGGCCCATACCCCGCACGACGAGCCAGTCATCGAGCGCTGCCGCGGTGCCTCCGAGCGCGTAGACGACCCGCTCCTTGCGCCCTTTGCCGACTCGCACCCGGAGCTCGCCCGTGACGCGCGCGTAGTCGGATACATCGAGTCCGGCAGCCTCCGATCGCCGAAGGCCGCAGCCCACGAGGACCGCCAAGATCGCAGCGTCTCGGGCTCCTGCGGGCGTCCTGTCGTTGCCGCAGCATGCGAACAGCGCCTCGACCTCCTCGCGCGCGAGTCGCCGGCCGCGTGGCAGTTGGCTCCCTGTGACGAGCGCGATGTCAGCCGCCTGCTGGTACTCCTCGGCTGTCATCTGACCGAGCCGCCATGCTTCGCGCAGCACTCCGCGGAGAGCCGCGATGAAGCGGTTCGCGGTTGCGCGGGCGCGCCGCTGCTCGATCAGCAGCGCGCGCACTCCGCTCGTTTGCCGGTACCGGAGCGAAGCCCACGGGATCATGTCCACGTCGTGGCTGCCACCCGAGAGCATGCGCGCGATCTCGGCAAGCGTCGCCCCCATTACACGCCGCGATGCGGGCGAGGTGAGCTGATGGAGGTAGACGCGGGCTGCGTTGGGGGTGGCCGGCGGATCCGGACAACCCGCGAGCGGTGAGCGATCGAGGCTCAGCGCCTGGGGCGACGTGGGACCTTGCTTCTTATCACGTTCGCAAAGTCCCACTTCCAAGGATTGTGCGCCCACGCCGCCATCATGTCAATACGTACGTACATCAATACAACAAGACTGTGATCACTTTCGCAAACGAGTGTTTTCATAAACGATCGGACCTGGCGGTAGCGCTTGGGCGGCTGTCCGGCTCGTCGCTGGCGATCAAAACCGGCCAACGAGGTGTCCACCAAATCCGCGGCGGACTCGACGTAGCTCGTACCGGCCGCACAGCGACGGCGAGTGTCTGCCAGTCGATCAACGCGAGCGCGGAATCACGAGCTTCTCCCGACGTACTCCGGCGCTCAGACCGCGATGACCACTGGCACCTCGACGCGCGGTTCGATGACCTCGTAGACGCCCGGACCGAAGACGGAGACGATGAGCGAGAAGCGCATAACCTGCTCCTTCAGGTGGCGGCGCTGATCCCACCACCCGAGCACCGGGATGACTGCGAGGAGCTTGTCCCCGGCGAGCTCGGACATCTTGCCGCGCCACCGGTCGCTCTGGACCGTGCCGCGACTTCGAAGCTGCACGCCAAGATCCCACGGAAAGGACTTCGTGACGGCCACCTTCTGTCGCTTTCCATCTGGTCCCGTGGGGCGTTTCAGGGCGTTGATGCGCTGCAAGAACGCGCTCTCCGATTCCTGTGGCCCCTGCATGTCCCACTTGAGATCGAGCCCGTGGAAGACGGTTCGTCCAAACTTGTTCGGCTCGGTGAAGTACGAGAGCGTCACGCGAAGCTCGACGTCGGGGTCGGTGTCGCCGAGCTGCTCGTTCGGGATCGGGAGACGAAAGACCATTAGCTTCCGCCGCAGCTTGGGTTCCGTCGTCCTCGTCGTGGGGCGCTTGGGCGGTTTCTTCTTCGGCTCGTCCTCGATCACCCCGTTCGGCATCGCATCCTCGACGACGACGGTCGCGCGCTCCTGGGCGCACTCGGATGCGAGCCGCTCGTCGGGCACACCGTATCCACAGGCCAGGACGCGATCGTTCATCCCACCGAACTGCTGAATCATCTCCTGGGTCCAGCTCGCCGAGTGCACGATGAGCCCGCGTATTGTCTCTGGCTGGAGCTTGGGCTCGACCGCCCAGATGCGCGCGGCGAGGTGGGCAGCTCGAGCGGTGGCTTCGCTCGTCATGGAGATCTGTCCAAGCGGTTGCCCGAGGGTATGCCGATGGCTCGTGGTCAGCGCGCTCAACGTCGGAACGCTCGCGTCTGGCAACGAACCCGAAATCGCCAGATTCCCGCCCTCCATCACGACATCCGGCTTGATCGGCCACTCGTTTCCAGCGAGCCCCGTGCTCGTGAACGGCGAGATGCCACCTGGGCGCCTCGCTACGAGCTGCGCTTCCGCGTAGTCCTCCGAGGCCGGAAGCTCGACTCGAGCGGTGAACGCGCCCACCGTCAACGCGTTCGCTGCCTGAGCGGGTTGATGGATCTTCTCCGAGAGTTGAAGCTGCGGATGCTGCTCCGCGAGCGCCAGCCACAGCTCGTACCTGGCGTTTCCCGCGGAGACGACAATCAGGCGCCCGTGGCCCTCGTGATGGGCGATTTGATCGATGGCGTGGCTCCAGAGCGTCGGTACCAGACCCTGCAGCGGCGGCTCCTGCATCGTTCTCGTGATCGCGAGGGCGAACACTCGACCGCGCGGGCGAGGATCGGCGTCCTCGGCCGAACGAACCGCTCCGAGCGTGAGGACCGGCCATTTCTCGTAGTTGTCATCCGACGCGGTGCCTTCGCCGGGCTGGACGAGCAGGCGGCTGCTCTGGAGCCAGTGCATCGCCGAGGCGCCGCCACGCTCAATCGCCGCGCCGAGATCGCGGTAGAGGGCCACGCCAGCCATCTTCGTACCATGGCCGTGCGTATCTTCGGGCGATGGGATCAGATCGCCCGCCGTTGTCGCAGAGAGGATCGCCGGCTTCAGCAGCGGGTGGCCGGTTGCGATGCCCGTGTCGAGAATGACGACCGCGGGCGCGTCCGCGTCCGGCGCCTGCAAGAAGAAGTCCTTCACGTCCTTCGTGGTGACGTCCTCGAGCAGCCGGAGATCTCGCAGCGGCGGCGGAGCGAGCTCCACCTCGTAGATGCAGTCCGTCGCGGCACGCAGCGCTTCGAGCTGCGGCTGCGTGAGTCTCACGAAGAAGTAGACCTGCTCCGGCCCGATGAATTCATCGAGCCGCTCGTGGGGTGCACCCGCCCGGTACAGTTGACGAGCGATCTGCGCGCGGCTCTCTTCTGTCTCGGAGAGCGGACGGCGATAGCCACCGCGACAAGCGACCTCGAACCAGTACGGGCGATCGGCGACGAGGGCTTCCGCTCGAAGGCGCGGTCCACGCATGTCGTCGAGCTGGGCCAGGCCGATCGCGTCAACGGGGGCAATCGCGCGTTCCTTGTCACGATGGACGGTCGTGGTCCCGTCCTTCTCGGTCTTGCTTCGTGAGCGCGCATCATCGCCGAAGGCATCGACCTTGTCGCGAAGGTAGCCGAGGTGCGGTTTGGCGACGTCCAGAAGAACGGTACCTGTCTCCTGAACCACACCGATGAGGCGAGCATCTTCCCGGACGTCGTCGAGCTGCTCGGGTGTCAGCTTCGTGCCGGGCGAAGGGTGCACTGCGACGATCTCACGAGTCGCCAACTCGTCACGAGCAGTCTCCGCGCGCCCCTGAACCTGGCGCTCGATCGTGTCGAGCTGGGCGACGAGGCGAGCCCTAAGCGCCTGTGGATCGAGAGACGGGAGTTTCGGTGGTGCGCCGCCGCGCTGCGGCGCCTCGTAGGTGTCGACCGCGGAGACACGTCCGCGAAGAAGCGGTAGTCGCTCTTCGGCCATGGATCACCCCCTGGCCGGCAACTCGCGTCGCTTCAGCTCCTCGAGGGCGTGGACAACATCGTGTTCGCTGATCTCTTCGCGGTCGTCGAGAGCCATCGTCCGAACCGAGTCGTCGCACGCCCGCACGACATCCGCGAAGCTCCAGCCATCCGCTTGTGAGGCGAGCTGCTCCGCCTGTGCCTCCGTCAGCCCGATCGTTCCCAAGCGCAAGTTGAGGAGGTCGACGATCTGGTCTCGCGTCGGCCTCTCGAAGGGGACGATCACGTCGAACCTACGGAACACCGCGCGGTCGAGCAGCTCGACGTGGTTCGTGGCGGCCACGAGAATGCTCCCGCTGACGTCCGCGTCGACGAGCTGAAGGAACGCTGTGACGACACGATTCATCTCACCGACGTCCTGCGAGTCACCTCGGGCCTTCGCGACTGAATCGAACTCGTCAAAGAGATAGACACCGGGGCGACGCGGCATCTCGGCAAAGATCGCCCGCAGCTGAACCGCCGTCGCGCCCAGGAAACGCGAAAAGAGTGCGTCGAAGCGCACGGTCATCAGCGGAAGACCCATCTCGCCGGCGAGCACAGCCGCCGCCAGCGTCTTCCCGCAACCCGGAGCACCGTGGAACAGTAAACGGCGCCTTGGCGAGACCCCAAACCGTTCGAGGCGACTGCGCGACCGATTCTCTGAGATCACCCTGAGCAGAAGATCGCGAACGTCGGCCCGCAAGACGATGTCGCGCAGCCGCTCGTCGCGATGTCCGCCCTCGAGGATGTCCGCAAGCTCGCCACGAGGGCTGGCGATGTCGACGATGGGGCCAGGCTTCCGAGCACCAGCCGCGGGCATCTTCGCGACGATCGCTCGGATCTCATCGGCAACTCGGACGTGGCCGGCAGTGCTCTCGGCCGCGGCAAGTTGCAACGCGGCCTTTCGAAACGACGACTCGTCGCCCTCGGCATGCGACTGTAGCAGCACCTTGAGGATGTCCGCCTTCATCTCGCTGCTTCCCTTGGCGCGAGAATCTGCCGCCTCAGGTTCAGGACTAGTTTTCGCTGATAGAGCCGGTACCCGTTCATCGGGTGCCGGCGGGCACGCAGCTTGCCGGCCTTGTCCCACCGCCGAAGGGTCTGCTCGCTGACGCCCAGCAGCTCGGCTGCAGCCTTGATCGTGAGAACGTCGGGGACTGTCGCTTCGCGGGCCACTCGCGCGAGGGCTATACAACCTTGATCATGGACGCAAGATCTCGTCGGGCTCTCGTGGCGTGTGGCTCCCGGGAGGATCCTCTGAGGATCTTCCCGGAGTCGCCACCTGAGCGGCCGATCGCGGTGTGCCACTCGGCGTCGCTCAAGAGTGGGCTCTGCGGCTCGCCGTACCTCTGCTCGTTGGCTGCGTGCTCTTCATGCCGCTCATCAAGTATCTCGAGCTGTTACGCCGTGGTGCGAATGGCTCTCGCGGGAGGCCCCTGACGAGGCCGACGGCAAGTCTCTCGCCCCGACTCGGCATTTGACCTCGTCGCCGCGACAGCGAGCATGCCGGCGTTGGATTCCCGGACCGAGAACCCCTTGACCAGATCGCTGACAAGGATCAACCGCGGCGAGCGCTGCTCCCACCTTCAGGCGGCCGACCGGCACGGGGATCTCGGGCGGGGGAGCCGGGCGCAACAGCCGACGAGGGTCGACCTCTAGAGAGCGGCCGCGATGCTGACCAGCATCGCGAGGGACAGGGTCGTCCGCGCCCGCTCGACCTCCTGAATGGACCGTGGGCAACCTGCGCCTCGCGAGCCAGCTGCTCTTGCGTCACGCCGCGCCGCTCGCGGAGCCGACGAACGTTCGTCGCCCAAGGAACGCGCCCATCTTCCCGTCGATCCGTCCGTCGATCCGTTCACAGCGCCTCGATGAACAGCCGCGGATCTATTCCAAAGAGCTGGGCCAACTCCAGTGCAGCGGTATGGAACGCCTCGCCGTGCTCATCAGGCTCAAAATGTCGGTGCAGCGTACGGTCCGCCGCAAGAGCTGCGCCTTCCGGGGTGACATTACCGGCAACGATTTTGTCCTCGTACTCGTGCACGAACTCGTGATGGAGATCGCGCTCCCAGATAGGATAGCCATCGGGAGGAGGCGTCGAAGGAAGGTCCGTCGTTGAAGGAGTGGCCGGCACCTGGTCGAGGTCGAGGCCCGTCGCTATCCCAAGGATGATCTCATTCCTGCTCGATCGGTAACCCGACGTGATCGCGGCGTCGAGGACCAGCAGCGTCGCCTTCACACGACCCGCGCCACGGCTCCCTATGGCCTTGTCCCACATTCGGTCGTATCGCTTCCGTACGCTGGCAAGCTTGTCAGCGGGAATGAACGGATACCCATACGCGCTCGTTCGCATCAACCTCCACTCCCCGAAGCGCGCGCGTAGGCCTGTCGCGTCCCCCTCGGACGCGCTCACCACGAGCCCCTTGCTCCGACCGACCACTCAGCCCGGCCTACTCCGAATACTGCGGCAGAGTGGTCGCTGGTTGCGTACCGCATCAACGCAATAGTTGGCAAGCGAATTCTCCTCATCCTCCCCTGTTCGCAGGCTCTAGTACGAGGTCTGGGTCATCGCGACCCTTCCCGTTTCTCGAGATGAACGCACTTCCTCCCTTGCTTGACTCACAGTGTTGGGCTGCAGCCGCAACCGTCGATAGCGGCAGCTCGGTATTCTCGGGAGCGCCGGATCGACCGATCGGCACGTTCGGGCTGAACCACGGTCGCGTCGAGAGTCGCATCCAGAATGGCGGGACAGCTCGTCTGCGAACACGCGTCGAGATACTCAAAGGTTCCCTTGCCCTCGAGGTGGAGGGTCGGCTCTGCAGCGCTTGCCGCGCCTATCCTTCCCAGGCACACGACGACGCTCACAATAGCGACCAGGTCGGCCGTCCAGCGGTACATGGCGGCGGCTATCGCGCGACGGTCCACCCTGATCAAGTCGCCAAATCATGTGCTGCTCGCGTGTTGCCCTCAGCAGCGCTGTGTGGTCGACGATCGGTGCCAGCCAGTACGCTCGATCGACGCCTTCGCGCTGTAGGTCGGCATTCGGGAGGAAGCGTCCCTCGGGACGAACGTTCCGCCGCAGTCGGCGTTTCATCCCGCGTGATGCCCCGACGCTGAAACCCGACGACAGCGGCGATCTTTATTCCTCGGCGCGTTCATCTTCTCGCGATGACGTATCACCACCGCGGTCGCCCGACTTCTCGAGGACCTCGCGTCACGGCCGAGCAGTGAGCTGGGCTATGCGTGCGCGAACCTGGCCACGATGAAGCCGGTGAGTAACAGCGCGCCGACCCACAGCAGGACGATCACCACGGCTGCCGCGGTGCTCACTGGCCGGCCGTTCGCGAACGCCTCGCCTGCGCGCGCCCGGCAGTCCTCCATGATCTCGGCCGGAACGAGGCGGACAGCGAGCGCGATCCCGAGCGGGACAAGAAGCAGGTCGTCGACGTAGCCGAGCACTGGGACGAAGTCGGGGATGAGATCGATCGGGCTGAGCGCGTAGGCAGCCACGACGGCGACGAACACCTTCGCGTACCACGGGGTGCCGGGGTGGCGCGCTGCCAAGTAGAGCGCAAGCGTCTCGTGCTTGAGGGCTCGGATGCGCTCTCTCCAGGATTGCTGCATAGCTGGTCCAGGACGCATCCTAGTCGCTCACCGCGCCTGCCGGGTGAAGCGGATGACGCTACGCCGGAGTCGGCGATCTCCGCATCCACGACTTGAGGCACGCGGTCGGAAGATAGCTCGGCTCGGCGAGAACGCGTTCGTGATCCGTCGGCGCCCTCGGCCGTAGGGATAGGGACCGCGAACCTCGAGCTCGAGGCGACACGCCCGCTCATTCGGGCGCCTCAGGAGTCTTCGCATCGACGGCGTCCTTCCTGCGTCGCGCCGCGTGCGGATCGCGGTCCATCAGCTTCGCGTGGTTCGCCTTGAAGGGCTTGCAGAGGAGGCATCCCGCGCGGCGGTTATTCAGGCGCGCGTCGCTTGTGGTGCATCTGTTCTCTCCGAAGGCGGTGCGCCTCGACTCGCCGGGCCTCGATGCGTCAAGCTGCGTTCCGGCCCCAGCGGACGGCCGTCATGCGGCGATGGATTGCCGGCAGCTTACACACCGTTCCGTGCGAACGAACGCGTTCCATCTCGGCGCTACACTCTTGCTCCCGACTTCCGCGCTCGGTCAAGCGTCGCCAAGGAGTGCGCCGCCAAGCGACCCCCGCGCGCCACCGGTTCGAGCTGACCTCGCTCTGACAGCGCCGGGCACACCAACGGCGGTGTGCGGCGTCCGTGCAATCGTGATGCGCTGTCCGTGCGACGGCAGCCGCGAAGGGTACGACCATTGCGTCGTCCGCAGAATCGACCGGGCGATCACGAACAGCGTCGTGCCGCGCTCGTGTCGTTCGCGGCTCATGGCGTTGCTCCGTCATACGCGCCGTGGGCGCCCCAGCGCGGCGACGTGCTGCCGCACCAGCGCCGATGGAACGCCGAAGGCCTTCATCGCGCGCGACGCGGAATCGTGCCGCCCCAACGTCAAGGACAGGCAGGATGTCCCGCGCAACGACGACGCACCGCGCATGCTGGTCGCAGATCGATCTAGCGTTCGGGGGAGTCCGCATGCGTCACGTCCCCGCCGTGCGGCAACGGCAAGCTGGATCCGGGAGAAGTGCGAAGCAGATCGTTCTCGTCTTCTAGGAGATCGCGCGCGCAACAGGCGAAGGATCCCGGCGACGGGGCGGCCGATGCCGGCCGCCCACCGCGACGAGCGAGCTGAGCGGCGCAACGACGCGGCCCAGCCGCGACCGTCGCCCGAGCCCGTTGTACGCGGGCCGATCCGATCTTCGAGGTGAGGCTTGTACGTGCGAGGATCGAGGACTTGTTCGCGCTTCTCCTTGCTCAAGACATTGGCCGGCGTGGGTTTCACTCCCGTCGCCGCCGTCAACGTCCCGGCGCGCTAAGCCCCGTTGGCCGGTTTCAGGCGTCCATCGATGGCCGATCTTGGGTGTCGCCGCGGCGCGCGTCGCGAACCAGTTCAGGAGTCAGGCTGCGCTCCAAGGCCGGACCTTCAAGGATGTGCTGGATGAGGCGTTGCGTGACTGGCTGAAGACGAGTCGCCGCCGGGGCAAGATCGCCGATCGATAGCCTGTCCCGGGCTGCCGTCCCAGCGGCCGCCTACAGCAGCGATCTCACCATGCGCGCGATTCTGGGCCGGCACACGCCTCAGGAGGACGTCGATGCCCGTCCCGTGGCACCGCGGAGAGCACCCGAGGAAACCGCTTCCCGTGTGCGCTGCGGCGTCCACCGCCGGATTGAGGCTCCGGGGCCCTCGACCACGTGAAGAGTTCACCAATGGGCACTCCCAGCGACACCGCACTCCGCGCTACGTTCGCATTCGACGCACCGCTCCCCTTCCTAGACGTAGCGAGCCGCGTCAGCTGCGCGAGCGCAGTCCTCCCGGCTTACACCTCGACGCGCGCGTCACGCCCCGCACGTGCCGGCGCGAGCACCATACCCCGCACGCACTGACGTGCATCTCGTCGCCGCTCGACACGACTACGCCGCCTGCAGCGGTTTCCGAGGCGTCCTTCGTGCGCCGCACGCCCCACTGTTGCACTTGATGCGCCAACCCCGGCCGCACGCCGAAGACTATTCGATTTTGGGTTATTCGATCCGAGGATGCTCAGTGCTCCCCGCGCGCGACGGCCGGGGCGATGGGCAGCGTTCATTCACGAGAATACCAGGAGTTCCTCCGGTGCTTGAGACGCGCTCGCGAGGAGGCGCAGCTCACCCAGGTCGAGGTGGCGATACGCCTGCGAAAACCGCAGTCCTACGTATCCAAGTCCGAGGCGGGCGAGCGGAGAGTAGACGTGATCGAGCTGCTCGAATTCCTGCATGTCTACGGCAAGAACCCTGCCGCGTTCGTGCGATCACTGACGCACCCGAAGCGCTCTCCGCGCTGAACCCAGAGGTTCTTGGCTAGTATCCCAAAATGGGATACCCTGCGGACGGACCCGATCAGGGCCCGACGTGCCAATGACCTCCACCTCGCCCCCCATCAACCGCACTTGCCGCGTCCGCAGCCAGAACGACGCAGCTCAACTCGCGTGGGTGGTCGCCGCAGAGTTCTCGCTAGCGCAGCGGTGCTTCTCGCAACGCATCGCTAGCAGGCACCGGAGAACGACGAGCCCGGCCGTGGCTCCACGTCGGTCGGCATGACGAACCGGGCCACGTCCATCGCGATGCATCCCACAGTCCAGCATCCGGTGTGCCGCCGCTGCGGCCAACAGGTTCCAGCTCGAGCTCACTTCTGCACGGCATGCGGCACTCCGCTGGAACCCGTTTCCTCGCCGTGGCTCTCGAAGCTCGAGGCCCGGCTAGTGCCGGCCAGCAAGGTGTTCACATCGGTCGGCATCCTGAGCCTGATCGTATGGCCCGCCGTCATGGCCAGTCCCTTGTACGTGCCGGGCGAGCATCCCGAGTTCGGCCTCCTCGTGACGCTCGCCTGCGCCCTCGGAGGCCTCGCCCTTCCGCTCGGCCTCCGCCTCAGAGAGACAACACAGGCGGAACGCGAGGCGACGCGATGACGTGCCCCGGCTGCAGCCACGAGGTCGTGCTGGAGACGGCGAAGCACTGCCCAGAATGCGGCTCACCTCTTCCGATCCTATGTGGGGCGTGCGGATCCGAGAATCCTGCCGGATCGAGGTTCTGCGCCGAGTGCGGGCGGCCGCTTCGCCAAGCCTCCGCCGATGCCGGCGCCACCGCCCTCGCGCCGCCTAGCAACGCGCCCTCACGGGAGACGGCCGGGGTGATCTTGAAGGCGGCAGATGCGCAGGCGGCCCATCATGGCGATCAGCGGGCGGAGATCGCGGCGCCAACGAGTCCGACCGTTCGGAACGACGCGACCGAAGCGGGAAGCGAGCCACCCAACCCCCAGGGGCTGGTCACTGCCTCCTACGTGTGCGCCGTCGTCTTCCCCCTCGCGGGATTCGTACTGTCAATCATCACTCTCGTCCGCGGAAGACTGGGGCACGGCCTCGCGGCGCTCGCTCTGTCTCTCTCGATGGCGCTCTTCTGGATGGGCATCCTCCAAGGGTTCATCAGCGCCGTCGACGTCCAGACGTACGTCAGCTGTCAGCCGTCACTCGCCGGGATGAGCTGCGCGGTCGAGCGCCGCTCCGGCGATGCGCCCGCGACGGTTTGTTGGGACGTGACAATCACGTGCCACAATGGGGTCACGGCAGTGGCGAGCGGCTGCCATCCCGTTCCGCCCGGCGTGGGATCAAAGTCCAGTCGAACGATCGGGTACTCCGACATCCGACGCTGGAACGACTGCGACGCGGTAGAGACGATGGCGGTCGCCAACCTGCGACTCTCATAGGACGACCGAGAGCGCATGAACGCCTTGCTCGCGACGCTCGGGTGCACCAGCACATCGTCGATCACGATCGCTCCGCGTGAACCCACCTCGAGACGTTCGGGCCTGTTCTCACCCCCCCGGAGGATCAGACCATGGCGACATCCCCATCCGTAGACATCCTGACGTGCCCTCGTTGCGGAGAACGGGACACCCAGTCGGTCAAGATCGCCAAGGCGCTGGGGACTTCGCGAACCCGCGCTCTGAGCCGCACGACCTCGTTCGGGGGTGTGGTTCTCGGGGCTGCGCGATCCGGGAGCGCCTTCGGCGCGGTGGCGGAGTCCGCGTCGGCAAGTATCACGACCTCTGGCTTGGCAGACATACTCGAGCCGCCGGGCCCTCCGGAGTACTCCACGGTTCGACGCCGAGTCGTCGAGCGCCTGAAGGCGCTCCGCAGCTCGGGACGGTGGCAGGCCAACCCGGAGTGCTTCCGACGACGATTCGGCCTCGTCCTCGTAAACCGCGAGCGAGTGCAACAGATCGCCCTGTCCGAGCACAAGCGGCTCGGGCGACTCTACGAGCTCCTGCTGCGCAACTGGGGACGTGCCATGGTCTGCCGTCGGTGCGGTGAGATCTACGATCCGTACCTCCTCGACGAGATCCTCGAGGAAGGGCGTCGCCGTTTTCAGGCTGGGGATCTGAAAACAGGCTCGCCAGAGATTGACGGCTTACTCGACGACTTCGAAGAGCGCGCGCGCAATTTCGAGGCGCGCGCCGCTCGCGGGGAGGACGTGTCCGATGTCAGCGGCTTCGGAGAGCGACTGAGTGCTGCGCTAGGAGGTGCCAAGGAGTTGGTGCGCTCGGTCAACACCGGCCGACTATCTCCTGTCGCCTTGACGCGCATGAACCTCATCCTCAACCGAGCGCTCGCCGCGAGGATGAATGGCCTCGGGAAGGAGTACGAGCAGCATTGCGCGTTGGTAGCCCGCTGGGTGGAGCAATCGCCACTCGCAGCGTCGCAACGAGCGCCGCTGCTGCTCAAGATCGACAGGGCGACCGCCATAGTGCGAGCGGCCGTCCAAGACACCCATGAAGCGCTCGAGCGTCGCGGGATGATCGAATCGGCGCCGACGGATTTGTCAGCTTTCGAGCGGACCGGCCAAATTCTCGAAGAGGTCGTCATGGTGGGACCGGTCGCGGCGGTCTTCCAGCCGCTCTTCTCTCGACGTGGGCATCTCGGTGCGACCCGCCACTGACTGTGACCCGAGCCGGTTGGCCACGCTACGTACTCGCAATCGGTCGAGGACCGGTCGCTCCACGACCGCGTGCACTACGGTATGGATCGTCGTGACAGCACTCACATGTTCCGCTTGCGGCGGCCTCGTCCGCGCCATGCGACGAAGCGGATACGACTACGAATGGGAACGGACCAAGTGCAACACGTTGCGTGACGACGAGGAGCGAAGCCTGTGTCTCGAGGATCTACGGACGACCCAAGAGAAGGCCATCAACCCTACCGGATACATCGCGGCACGAGCAGACGAGCGGAGGAGGGCGAAGAACGAGAGTGAACGTCAGACTGAGGCACGAGAACGGAAGGACCGAATCCGCGCGCGGTGCAGCTCCGCATCCGATCTGATCCGTGCGTTGTTCGGGAAGCGCGAGTACACAAGGGCGTACAAGATCGCCGAGGAGAGCGATGGCGTCTGCTCTGAGCGCGATACGATCAACTCAACGCTGCTCTCGGAGATTCGCACGTTGTCTCCGCAAGACGTGGCCTCGTCGCGAAGCGACTCCATCGCGCGCTTGTACTGGCGGCCGATCGAGATCTGGGCCTGGCTGGCGGCCGCCGGACGCGGAGAACTGATCTCGACGAACGGCGTGTACATTTGGGGAACGGTGGAGCAGCAGTTCGAGGATCACGTCGTCCTCGAGGTCAGCGAGACCGTCCGCGTGGTTCTTCGACTTGACCGCAAGCGCTTCTTCCAGCCCAGCGGCCTCGCGTACGTCATCGGACGCTTCGTCGAGATCGGCCGCTTCACGACGGCCCTCGGGGTTCGCACCGACATGCCGGTCTTCGATCTCGTCTATCTCCTCTGATCAACTCACAGTGACCATGTGCGGTGCTTCGACACGGGGCGCGCCGTGGCCTCCGACCAACAGGTGCGCACGGATCGCACCGCTGCGGGACGCTCTCCAGCTCGTCGCGCGCTTTGGCACTCTCCAGTTTGCCTGCCGACGCGCGCGTTATCTGCGTCGTGGTCGGCACCGGCATCGAGCTCCTCAACCTCGCGTTCGCGTCGCAGGCTGCCAAACTACGGGCGCGGAGCCCGCGGCGCCGACGCGCGACCCTCTGCCGTCAGACAGTCACCTTGAACACCCTCAGCGATCGCTGCGCGCTGCACGAGGGCACACCTGCGTATTCCGGCCGAGTCGATCACCGATTCCGGTCGAAGCCGATCAGCGATTCCGGCATGTCGATCACGTCGGAGCGAAGCGACGCTGGGTACGGCCTACTTGGCTGACTTCGTCTGACCGTTCAAGGACGACTTGCTCTTCCTGATGGACTCGCCCGACAGCTTGACGCGGTGTGCGTCGTGGACGAGCCGATCACAGATCGAGTCGGCAGCGGTCTCCTCGCCGATGACGGCGTGCCAGAGGTCGGGCTCGATCTGGCTGGTGACGACCGTCGACGAGACGCCGTAGCGGTCTTCGAGGACGTCGAGCAGGATCTTGCGCTCGGCGGCAGCGAGGACGTCGAGGCCGAAGTCGTCGAGCACGAGCACCTGCGTCTTGGCGAAGCGACGCAGCGCGGTGAGGTACGTGCCGTCGGCGCGCGCCTGCGCCAGTTCGTCGAGCAGACGCGAGAAGCGGCGGTAGGCGACGGTGTAGCCGTCACGGCACGCCTTCTGCGCCAGCGCGCACGCGAGATAGCTCTTCCCGACGCCCGTCTTGCCGGTGAGGATCACGTTCTGGTGCTGCGACACCCAGCGCGACGTCGCGAGATCGAGCAGCAGCGTCTTCGAGAGGCCGCGCGGGTGGCGGTAGTCGACGTCCTCGATGCACGCCTGCTGCCGGAGCTTCGCGTTCTTCAGCCGCAGCTGCAGCTTCCTGTTGTCGCGGTGCGCGGACTCGGCGTCGGCGAGGATTCCGACGAGGTCGGTCGGCGACATATCGCTCGGCGTTCCCTTCTCGGTGAGACGCTGCAGTGCCTCGACCATCCCGTGCAGCTGCAGCGTCGTGAGCTTCTCGAAGGTCTGTTCCAAGAGCATCGCTCGTTCTCCTTTCGTTGATCGTCAGTGGTAGTAGTCCGCGCCACGGATGTTGCCGTGGCGCGGCAGCAGCGACGGCGTCTGCGCCCCATCGTCGGCGACGCGGTCGAGGTGATGGCGCAGGATCGCCTCGACGCTGCGGTACGAGATCGCCCGGTGCGCGAGCGCGCGCGCACACGCCCGCTCGATCCGATCATCGGGGTAGCGGGAGCGCAGTCGGATCACGCCGAGCGACGCGCGAAAGCCCTGCTCGGGATGCGGCTTGCGCCGCATGATCTCTGACACCAGCTCGGCCGTCTTCGGTCCGATCTTCGCCGCCCACGCCGCGATCCGCGACGGCGTCCACTCCGCGTGCGCCCGGTGTGCGCTCGCCATGTGCTCGGGGACCGTCGTCGCCTTGTGCGCGACGTAGCTGCGACGATGGCTCGCGACTCGGCGGCCGTCGCGGAAGACCTCGATCGTCGTCGCCGTCGCGCGCAGGTCGAGCTTCTGGCCCGCGAGCGTGTACGGCACGCTGTAGTAGTGGTGATCGAATTCGACGTGGTAGTCGATGTTCGCCTTCGGCCGCGCCCAGACCGCGTACTCGTACGCCCCCTCGGGCAGCGCACGCAGCACCGGACGGTCGATCTCGTCGAAAAGCTCGCGACGCGACCGCTTGAGCTTGCGCATCGGCCGCGCGTTGAGGCGTTCGACGAGCGGCTCGACGGCTTCTCTCAGCTCGTCGATCGAGCCGAAGCGGCGATTGCGCAGCGCGGCGATGATCCAGCGCTCGGCGAGCAGCACGCCTTGCTCGACCTTCGCCTTGTCGCGAGGTCGGTACGGTCGCGCCGGGATCACCGCGACGCCGTAGTGCCGCGCGAGATCCGCGTAGGTCGGGTTCAGTTCGGGGTCGTAGTGGTCCGGCCGCTTCACCCCGCTCTTCAAGTTGTCGGGGACGACGATCTCGGGCACGCCGCCGAAGTAGGCAAACGCACGCACGTGGCAGCCGATCCACGTCGGCAGATCCTCGCGCACCACCGGCTCGACGTAGGTGTAGTTCGACGCGCCGAGCACCGCGACGAAGAGCTTCGCGGTCGCCACCTCGCCGGTCTCACGGTCGACGATCTCGATGCCGTCGCCCGAGAAATCGACGAAGAGCTTCTCCCCGGCGCGATGCTCCTGGCGCATCGTCACCGGCAGACGCTTCGCCCACTCCCGGTAACGGTCGCAGAACTGGCTGTACTCAAGCCCCTCCGGCTCGCCCTCACGGTACTCCTGCCAGAGCAGCATCCGCGTCACGTGCTTGCGCTTGAGTTCGCGGTGCACCCACGCCCAGTCCGGCTCCGGCCGCCGCGCCACCGGGTGCCGCTCGGCCGGAAACAGCAGCCGGTCGAGCGCCTCGTCGTCGTCCAGCTCCGGCGGCAGCGGCCATGTCAGCTTCGCCACGATCGCCCGGCCGACGTAGTCGTTCACCGTGCTCTGCGAGACCTTCGCGCTGCGCGCGCGATCGCTCGCTGGCTCAGCCCGGCCTGCAGCTTCAGCCGCAGGATTTCTCTCGTCTTCCGCAAGGGTAGCCTCTCTGCCGCCATCGCCACCTCCTCGGTGCGATGGGGACTCCGCTACCCAGCGCCGTCAACGCGGCGACGCCATCAGACCGCCCGTCTCAGACAAACGATCGTTGATCGGCATCGACCGGAATCGGTGATCGGCTCCTACCGGAATCCGTGATCGGCTTGCGCCGGAATCGGTGATCGACATCGGCCGGAACACGCAGGCACACCCAATCGCTGCCGCCAAAGTCGCGGTTCGACGCCGTGACCGCGAACCTCCAAGTATAGCCCGTGACGCGGCGCGGCTTCCTCGCGGCGATCGTGCCGCAAATGCGGCCCGGCGACAGAATGGTGTGTACCGATCCCGCGACCGGTGCGTCGAGCGCACGTTCGACAGCTTGTTCGAGATTTGGGGGGCGATGCCTTCGACAGCGTCACCACGGAGCAGGTCGCCGGCATGCCGTCGGCGTACGGACGCGACTGGCCGCGGTCGCGCCGGGCGAGGTCGAGCGGATCATCGTCGCCGCGCGGCCTTCGATCCGCCGTTGCGATGCCTGCAGGCTCCGCTGATCCTCGCGCGGACCGCCTCTCGTCGGCACAGCCCACGCGACCGGCGATCACCTCAGCCGCCTCCTCCGAGTGCAGCAGCCGCGGCGCCTCGGCCATTCGCCCGGCGGTGACGAAGCCGACTACGTTGCGCTTAGTCTTCCGGCGCAACGCCGTGGTGACGTCGCGGGTGATCGTTCGACCGCCGCGGCGGTGTCGCGAAGCGTCAGCCGCGAGAGGCAGCCTCGCTCGATCACCGCC
>JAIEPK010000091.1 GCA_019749875.1 Candidatus Binatia bacterium
GAGGAGAGCCGTCGCGTAGACATCAACAACCCGGGTGACGCGAGCCGTCTCGTACACCACTTGACCGGACACGACCGTCGAAAGCCGCGCCCGCTGGACCACCGACCCTATCCTCACCGATCGGATACGCGCGCTCCTTATCGATGGAAAGCTGGCGGAACTGCGTGATGCAGTGGGGGCGACTGAAGAAGGCCTTACAAATCTGCGGGGCTTTCAATGCCCGTCCTGCCGAATCTCCAACATCGACCTTTCGAACGTGGATCTTTCTTACGCCTCCCTGCCGAACAGCATACTCGAGGACATACGCGTGGAAGATGGGCGTCTGGACTGCGCCAATATCTCCGGAGCGATGATTCAGCGTGGGAAATTCTTGCGTACAAAAATGATGCGTACGGACTTTCGCCGCTCGATACTGTTTATGGTGCACTTTGAGGATGCATCTCTGCCATACGCCCGGTTCGATGACGCCCAAAAGCTAGCGGCAGATTTCACTGGCGGATACGCGCACGGGGCATCGTTCACCAACGCGATCGGCTCGCCAACGTTCAACGGAACATCCTTGCATGACACGACCTGGAGCGGCGCGAGATTCCGACCGGCGTCGTTTACCGATTGCTCATTCTTTGCTGCGGACCTTCGCGGGCTCACCAGTGACGGCGTCGAGTTCGCACGGTGCACCATCCGAGCGACGTCGCTCGCGACGCTGGACTTCAAGGGCACCGTCGTTGCCTCGGATGGCTTTGTGCTGGATTTCGTATCCGACGTTGCTGGGGGCGACTGGGCATTGCTCGATATCGCAGCTCTCCGAGACATCACTCAGCGAGCCGCAGCGACTGGGAACCTAGAGTTCGCCGAGACGGCGTACCGAGAACAGAAAGGCCTCGAACTGCGGGTAACTTCGAGTCTCCCCCGGCGCGTTTGGAGTAGAATTCTCGGGCTGGCCTATGGTTGGGGAACGCAGCCCGGTCGCCTTCTGTGGTGGACACTCGCGCTTGTCTGCCTTTCCGCGATGGTCGTGACCATCGCAACGAGGCGAGCGGGCGCGCGCCATGGCGTCGAGTTCACCGGCCGACAAGCGCCACGACGGTGGCTCTGGTGGCGCGCTGCCTGCCTCGCCGCAGCCTACTTCATCGCCATCCCATACCCAGGGCGCGCGCTTAAGGGTTCGCCGATCATGGAGTTCTTCACGTCGGTCGATTCGATCGAGGCGCGCGGCCTCTCGCTGCGCGTTCTCATTGCGAATTGGGTGGTCGGCAAGTTCGCGATGTCGCTTCTCGCCGACAGCATCGCGCGCCGGTTTCTCGCATAGTCGCGGTAGTCGAACCTCGCGCCGGCGAATTCGCCCCGGCGCCCCTTTCCCCCTGGCAAAAGGACACGCGCGTTCGCACGGGAATGATGCGCTATCGGCGCTCCGCCCGAGAGCCGAGCATCGGGTGGCGCAGCGGATGATCGCTCGCCAATCGGGCACTCATTTGGCACCGGCGACCTACGGCACGAGAGGTGCCTCCGCCAAGTACCTGAATTCTCTAGCGTCCCCGACGGGATTTGAACCCGTGTTACCGACGTGAAAGGCCGGTGTCCTTGGCCGAGCTAGACGACGGGGACGAAGGTCGCGTTGGTACTAGCCACGTCGCCCGCTCGCAAGCCAGCGCCGTCACCGGACGCACGAAGGGCCGGCCGCCTGCGCGAGGCGACCGGCCCTTCCGTCGTGGCCCGCGGACGCGCGGCTACTTGCCGCTGCGCACCACGCGATCGGTCTCGAAGATCGCGTCCGGGATGTCGACGTAGTACTCGGTCGGGTTCACGGGCATGCCGGTGACGGTGGCGCGGTCGAGCTTGTAATTGACCGAGTAGCCGGCGTTGCCGCCGCCACCCGTGCGCACGTAGCCCGGCTCGCCGTCGACCTTGGTCACCGCGAACTGCGGCAGCGCGTAGTTGACGAGGGCGTTGCCCTTCCAGTCGAACTTGTTCTTCCAGTAACCGCGGCCGGTCTCCTTGTCGAGGTAGAGGACCTGCTTGCCGAACAGGTAGTAGGGATTCTTCGGAACGGCTTCGACGATCCACACGGGCCGCGGGACCAGCGCCCACTGGATCGGTGCCCATGCGACCAGGCCCTCGCCTTTCGTCCAGTTGACGCACTTGCCCGCCTCTTTCAGCGTCGACGAGCACTCGGACGGGATCAGCTGGTACTCGGGCGAGATCAGCTGCCAGCCGACCTCGGACGAGTCGATCAGGTCGGAGATCGGCGTCCCCGGCTGGATCTTCTTGATCGGCGAGCCGTTCTCGAGCATCGGCCGGTCGTAGTGCGCGAGCACGGTGCCTTCGCCGACCAGCTTGAACTCGAAGTCCTCCGGCTTGCCGTCGAAGTACGGACCGTCGTCGAGCGAGATGTCCGAGCCGAGCAGACCGTCGGAGCGGTTCGCCGGATTGATCGGGCGCACGCGGCGCAGCGCGGGAACGTAGGTCCACGCCTGGTCCTGCTTGTCGCCGTCGCGGTAGCGCCAGTTGAGATTGACGATGCCATTCACGTCGGCCGGTTCTTTGACGACGCCGATCGTGCGCGACAGGATGTTGAGCGGGTTCTCGCCGATGCGCTGCTGGAAGAACGGCGTCTGGCCGTCGTAGTACTTGAAGGTCACGTCGGTCGCGATGCGGCGCAGCAGGCCGTCGCGCGACACCCAGTTGACCGGCGAGTTGGTGTGAAAGCCGCCCTCCCAGTAGAGCGCGTAGAACCAGTTCCAGATCAGCTTCGAGCCGGCCTTGGGATCCTTGATGTCGATGTCGGGGAACGGCATGCCGGTGATGATCGGCGGACGCTTGCCGTCCTCCTTCGCGACCACGGTGCCGTGCTCGTCGATGTCGAACTTGCCGCGGTTCTTCTCCGATGCTGCCTTGAGGTTCGGATCGACGACGCTCTTGTTGACCGCCTCGAGCTTGATGATCGGGTTCGCGTACTCGCCCTTCTTGTAGAACTCGAGGATCTCGTCGGGCATCAGGCCCTTGCCGATCTCCCAGTTGTCCTTCGACAGCATGGTGCCCGACGGCACCTCGTCGATCGGCGCGGCGTGCACGCCCTGCGTGACCGCCAGCGCGATCCCCAGCAGCGTTGCCTGGACGGCGCGACGGAACCTCACCTCTTGCATGGAATTGATCCTTTCGAAGACCGATTTCGGGACGCCGCCCGTGCGGCGGCGTCCCGCGGAGTTCATCCTGCTCCGGACCCCGAGACGGGGTCAAATCGTCAGTTCAGCTGGTACGTGGCCCGGAACCAGAACTGGTCCCGGTCGCGGAGCAGGCCCACTCCGGACGTGTAGCCGTTATTGCCCGACCCGAATGTATGCGTGTTGATGTACTTCACGTCGAACAGGAACGAGTCCGTGAAGCGGTAGAGCAGCGACGGCGCGAACATGAGCGCTCCGCGCACCGTGGCGACGGTCGTGAGCTGCGGCAGGACCCGGCCGCCCGCGAAGTCGGAGCGGATCGTCGTCTGGAAGAACGCCTCGAAGACGTCCTGGTTGGTGTAGTCACAGCCCTTGGGGCTCGGCGCCTTGGGCGAGCCACAGTTGGCCAGCTGGCCGGCCTGCGCAGCCCCCGGGACGTTCAGCTGCCGCTCGATCGCCGACGGCTTGATGATCGGCGTGTAGTAGTCCTTCTTGTCCGTCTCGCTGAGGTTCGCCGCCCACACGACCGAGGCGATCCCGAGGAAGCTCGACGAGGGGTTCAGCTCGGGGATGAAGAAGTTGTGGTCGACACCGAACTCGCCGCGCAACACGTTCGCAGTATCGACCTTACCCGGCTTCGTGAATCCATTGTTCACCACCTGCCCGATCGCGTTGTAGGGGATGAAGGCCGGCTCGTCGTTGAAGAGCTCGATCTCCGTACGAACGATCGAGTTCAACGCTTCGCTGTACCAGCTCATCGCGGTGCCGATCACGTTGGTGAGCCCGCGGTGCGTGATCGTGGTGACGAAGTTTCCGACCGGTCCACCGTTCGGGTCCGCGGCGGAGATTCCGTACAGCGTCGGTACGGGAGTCTGCTGGAACGTCCGGTAGAACCACAGCGACCAGTTGTAGTCGCGGTTGATGACGCTCTGGAACTTGAAGCCGTAGCGCGAGTTGCCGGTCTCGTAGCGCGGCAGCTTGTCGAAGACCTGGATCTTCGGCGGCGGCACCTGCAGCGGCGGCGGCTGCGAGTACGGGCTCACGCCCTGGATGTTCAGGTAGCCGGTCGTGACGTCGAGCCAGCCCGGAACCCAGTACGCATCGAGGAAGCCGCTCGAGAACGGGCCCATGGTGGAGAAGAGCTCGTAGGTCGTGCGCAGCGTCCACAGCGGAATCCGCGCCTCATCGAGATCGTACTGCACGCCCGGAATCAGCAGGACGTCGAACGGGTTGTTGGCGTCGAGCAGACCGATCGTGTCGGCTTCACCCCACGAGATCGCCTGCCGCCCGATGCGCACGAAGAGCTTGTCCTTCGCGATGTTGAAGTACGCCTCGTTGACGCGCGTCCGGCGTCCGTAGAACTCGCGTCCGTCGCGCCGCGATCCGGTGTTGTTCAGCGCCTCCGCGATCGAGTGTCCCTCGGAGTAGAGCGCCGCGCCGAAGGGAGCGGGCTGGCCCGGATTCTTCGTCCGATCCAGGTTCTGTGCGTAGCGCTCCGGACCGAAGTCGTAGATGCCGTCGTAGAAGCCCCAGATCGCGAGCCGGCCGCTGAAGTCGGTGAGGAAGCTGCGCCAACCGGTGAGCTTGCGGAAGTCGACCTCCAGCTCCGGGTTGTAGAAGTTGCGCCACTGCTTCATGTCGCCGGGGTTGATGTCCGGCTGCGTGTACTCCTGCGACTGCTCCGTCGCGACCGTGTACTGCGTGTAGAAGTGACCGCGCAGCTCCACGGCGTCGTTCTGGCCGAAGCGGATCGCCGACGCGACGCGCGGCGACGACGCCAGCATCGCGAGCACCACCACGGCCATCCCGCCGCAGCGACGCAGCGTCCCCCCCGAGCCTCTCCGTCCGGGTCGAGCAACCATCCTGGCCTCCCTCCTCGATGACCGGCAGTGCCGCTCGTCGGTGTTGCGCGAGCGGCCATGTAACGCGCGGTACAGCCGCGCCCGTCGAAACGCCGCGCAACCTACTCAGCCCCGCGACTGAATGTCAATGCACCGAAGGGCCATTCGTCAGTGCGAATGCACACTTCCGACGCGCTGCGCGAAAGGTGCGCGCCGCGCGCGGTCGTGATAGCTCGACGACGCGCATGGCCACCCGCGGCACGAACCGTCCACGCGCGCTGCTGGCGATGGGCGCAGCGCTCGGCCTCGCGCTCGCGGCGTTCGATCTGGTCGGTGGCCCACGCGGAAGCGCGTCGATCCCGCCCGATGCGGTGGCCGTGGTGGACGGCGTCGCGCTGCAACGCGTCGACTACGAGCGCGCGCTCGAGGCGCTCGCGTCGGACCGTCGTGCAGCGCTCGACGACACGGATCGGCAGCGCGTGCTCGATCGTCTGATCGACGAAGAGCTCCTGGTGCAGAAGGGTCTCGCGCTCGGCCTCGAGCGTCGCGACAAGCGCGTGCGCTCGGACATCGTCGCGTCGGTGGTGGAGTCGGTGGTGTCGGAGGCGACGACGCGCGAGCCCAGCGATGCCGACATTGCGGCGTTCTTCGCCGACAACCAGCAGCTGTTCGCGCGTCCCGGACGCTTGCGCGCACGCCAGATCCTCTTCCGCGTGACGTCGAGCGTGACCGACGAGCAGGCGCTCGCGCGAGCCGCGGACGCGGTCAAGCGTCTACGTGCGGGCGAGCCGTTCGCGCAGGTCGCGAGCACGCTCGGCGACGCGCCGCTGGTCGAGCTGCCGACGGGGCGGATCGATCCCGCGACGCTGCGCGAGTACCTCGGTCCGACGGTCGCACGCTCGGTGGAAGACCTCGCGGTCGGGATTCCGAGCGAGCCCATCCGCTCGGCGGCGGGCTATCACGTGGTCGAGGTCGTCGAGCGCGAGCCGGGGGGAGCGCCCCAGCTCGCCGACGTCCGCGATCAGGTGCGCGCCGAGCTGCGCCGTCGCAACGAGGACGCGGCGCTCCGCGCGTACGTCGACGAGCTGCGCAAGTCGGGCGACGTACGCGTCCGCCAGCCGGCGGTTCCGTGAGACGGCCGCGCGCGCTGCTCGTTGCCGCATTCGCGGCGCTCTCGCTCTTCGCTGCGGCGGCATGCCCGCGCGACGCGGCCGCACACGCGCGCAGCATCTCGCACTCGACCTGGCAGCTCGACGACGCCGGTGCCGACGTCGAGGCGCGCTTCTCGGCGCTGGACCTGTCGCAGCTGCCGCTCGGCGCCGGGCCGGTCGAGGCGGCCGCGCGCTACGCGAGCGAGCATCTCTGGCTCGAGCGCGACGGGGTGCGCTGCCCGGTGCGCGGTGAGCCTCGTGTGCTGACGGCGCCCGAGGGCTGGCGGGTGTTCGCGTGGCGCATCGACTGCCCGTCCGGCGAGCGTGTCCTGCATGGCGATCTGCTGCGCGAGGTGGCGCCGTCGCATCTGCACTTCGCGCGCCTGCACCACACCGGCGGCAAGCTGGTCGAGCGCGTGCTCGCGGAAGGGGACGATGCGTGGCCGATCGACGACGCGGCGCGACACAGCGGCGCCGGCACGTCCTTCGTGGGCTACGTCGGGCTCGGTCTCGAGCACATCCTGTCCGGCTGGGATCACCTGGCGTTCGTCGCCGCCCTGCTCCTCCTCGCCGATACGCTGCGCGAGGTCGCGACCTTGGTCACCGCGTTCACGCTCGCGCACAGCGTGACGCTCGCCCTCGCCGTCCTCGGTCTCGTCCGCCCAGAAGCCGCCGGGGTCGAATCGCTGATCGGCTTCTCGATCGCGCTCGTCGCGGCGGAGAACTCGTACCTGCTCGCGGGCCGCGACCGGATCGTGCCCGCGATCACGGTGGCGTTCCTGGTGGCGCTGGGCGCGCTCTCGGGCGCGGGCTACGGCAGCCTGCGGCCGCTGGCACTCGCCGGCCTCGCACTGTTCACCTTCTGCCATTTCGCACTGCTCGACCGCACCGAGCGTCCAGCCCGGCTCCGGGCGGCGATCGCCTTCGCCTTCGGGCTCGTGCACGGCTTCGGCTTCGCGGGCGTGCTCGCCGAGATGGAGCTGCCACGCGAGCGTCTGATCCCGGCGCTGGTCGGCTTCAACGTCGGCGTGGAGCTCGGGCAGCTGGCGGTGGTCGCACTCCTCTGGCCGCTGCTCCGAGCGCTCGCGCGCTTCCGCGACGGGCGGCTCGAGCGGCTCGTCGCCGAGGTCGGCTCGGCCGCGATCTGCGGCCTCGGCCTGTTCTGGTTCTTGACGCGCGCCTTCGGCTGAAAGCCCGGCTGCCGTTCGAGGGAACGGCATCGTTCCGTCGCAGGGAACGCCGTGTGTACAGCCAGGGCCACTCGAAGCGTGCGCCAACGAACGTCATGCCGGCATCCGTGCGGCGACGCGAGGGCCCTCGAAACCGTGGAGGGAAAGCACGTGATCCTCAGCTGTCGCAACGGCCTCCTCTCGACTCCAACGCGCGCACGAATGACGCTCGTCATCCTCGGCGCGTGCGGGATTCTCTTCAGCGCGTCCACTGCGAGGGCGCTCCAGATCGGTCAGGTCGTCCAGAAGTCGTGGTGGAACATCAACGGCGCCGGGTGCGGCGGAACGGCGCTCGACCCCGACAACGGCGGCGACCGTGCGGTCAAGAGCATCAGCAAGCTCGAGGTGCTCTCGCAGATCGGCCAGCACAAGGCCAAGCTCCACCTGAACACCAACACGTTCTACGACCCGGGCGCGGCGCAGGCGGCGTACCTCTACCCGATCCTCTTCGGACGGCCGGCCGCCTGCTGGGAGGTGGCCGCGTACGTCGGTCAGAACAAGTGGCACGTGTTCCGGGATCTCGCCTGCAGCGGCGGCGTGACCAGCGCGTGGAGGGAGCGTCTTGGCCCGTTCTGCGCGCTGCCGGATGGTGTCCTGTGGGGCGCCGGGAACCAGCCGTCGCGCGTGTACGCCGCGATGCTCGGCTCCGGATGCAGCGTTCCTCCCGGAGAGCGCAGCCGCGAGCGCCTCACCTGGAACGCCCTCAAGGCGAAGTATGGAAAGAGAGGGTCGCTGATCGGCCAGTTCACCGTGTTCTTCGACGCGATCACCATCGACGTCGGCGTCGACCAGCAGACGGTCCTCGACCCGGGCATCGTCCAGTCGAACGTCACGTTCTGGAACGCCGTCGCCTGGTACGCGATCTCCCGAGGCTGGCCGGCGATCTTCGTCACCGGAACGACCGGCCAGCAGATCTTCGACATCTCCTGGTACGAAGCATTCTTCCAAACCTACGACGTGTTCTCCCTGCTGGGCTCTCCGCCAAAGGCGTACCGCGACCACGTGGGGGGTCTGCGGATCTGGAACTGCGCCGGCAACCCGGACGCGAAGACCGCGCTGGACCCGTTCGACCTTTCTGCCAATGAGTCGTCGGACGGCGCGCTCCGCAACCTCTTCGACGAGCTCGCAGACGTGCCGCAGGGCACCGACGTCATCTGCAGCGCCAAGGGCATCTGCGACAATCTGTTGGACTTCGCGAAGGCGATCTACGCTCAGCCCGGGAACGGTAAGAGCGTGATCAAATCCTGGATCGTCAAGCTGATCCGCGGCTGAGCGACGTGCGGCCGGTGTCCTCGGAGACGCGCGACACCGGCCGCACTGCGTTGAGATGCGGCGTTCGTCGAAAAGTGCAGTTGCCCGAATGCGCGGGACGCTGATAGCTGAGGCGCGATGAACGACCGCCGACGCCCTCTCCCGCCCGCTCACGAAACACGCAACGCCGTCGATGGACGGGTCTCGCGGCGCAGATTCCTCACACAGGCAGGCACGGTCGGCGCCGTCGGCGTGCTCGGTGCCACGACGGCGATCGCCGCGAGCGATCTCACCGCGATCGCCCCGTCGTGCCCCGGCAGTGCGCCGGTATCGCCCTCGTACCAGGACGTGGTGATCGTCGGCGCCGGCTTCGCTGGCCTCGCCGCGGCGCGCGAGCTCACGGCGCAAGGGGCGTCCGTGATCGTTCTCGAGGCGCGCGACCGCGTCGGTGGACGCACGCTCAACGCGTCGATCGGCAACGGGAAAGTCATCGAAGTCGGTGGGCAGTGGGTCGGGCCCACGCAGACGCGGCTCCTCGACATCGCCGCCAAGGTCGGCGTCGAGACGTACTTGACCTACACGCTGGGCAACAACCTGCTCTACTACCGCGGCGACCTGCTGCCGTACGACGGCGCATCGGCGCTGTCGCTGCCGCCGCTCCCGCAGGCGGACCTGAACGAGTTCTTGACGGTCGTGCTCGGCCAGCTCGAGCCGCTCGCGAAGAAGATCTCGCTCGCGACGCCGTGGGCGGTCGACGGCGTCGACACGCGCGCGCTCGACGGCCAGACCGTCGAGTCGTGGAAGCTCGCCAACCTGCAGACCGACGGCGCGCGCTTCCTGTTCGACCTCGCGGTCGAGGCCGTGTTCGCGGCGGAGCCGCGCGACCTGTCGCTGCTGCACTTCCTGTTCTACGTGAACGCCGGTGGCGGGCTCACGCCGCTGGTGAGCGTGACCGACGGTGCGCAGGAGAGCCGCTTCGTCGGCGGATCACAGCTGGTAGCTCTACGCATGGCGGCGGCTCTCGGACGCCGCGTGGTGCTCGGCACGCCGGTGCGCCGCATCGTCGATCAAGGAGACTCGGTGCTGGTGGTCGGCGACACGCAGGCCTGGCGGGCGTCGCGGGTCATCGTCACGCTGCCGCCCGCGCTCGCCGCGCGCATCGACTATGCACCGGTCCTGCCCTCGGCGCGCGACCAGCTCACGCAGCGCTACCCGATGGGATCGGTGATCAAGTGCCAGGCCATCTACGACCGTCCGTTCTGGCGCGAGCGGGGCCTCACCGGACAGGTCACGAGCGACACCGGGCCGGTCAAGGTCACGTTCGACAACTCGCCGCCCGACGGCTCGCCCGGCGTGCTGCTCGGCTTCGTCGAAGGCGACGAGGCGCGGCGCCTGAGCGGGCGGCCCGTGGCCGAGCGTCGCGCTGCCGTGCTCGAG
Organism: Candidatus Binatia bacterium; assembly: GCA_019749875.1. Lineage (GTDB taxonomy): Bacteria > Desulfobacterota > Binatia > UBA12015 > UBA12015 > VGTK01. Next base: position 10,071 of record JAIEPK010000091.1, read on the forward strand.
TCGTTCGAGCGCTACTTTGGTCCCGAGGCGGCGCAGGCGCGCGACTACATCGATCGCGACTGGTCGTCGGATCCGTGGACGCGCGGCTGCTACGCGGGCTTCCTGCAGCCGGGATCGTTGACCAGCTACGGCCCGTCCATCCGCACACCCGTCGGCCGCATCCACTGGGCGGGCACCGAGACCGCCGAGGACTGGAACGGCTACATCGAGGGCGCGATCCGCTCGGGCGAGCGCGCGGCGGACGAGATCGCTTCGAGCTGACGCGCTCAGCGGCCGCGTGGCGGGATCACTGCGGAGGCCAGACGGCCTGCTGCTTGACGCCCTGGTACGCGACGATGCGCGCGCTGCCGTGATCGCCGGCCGCGAGCGCCAGCAAAGGTGCGCCGCGCGCGTCGAAGGTCGCGACCGTGCCCTCGCCGTCCGCGGTCGCGCCGATCTCGACCAGGCGCTTGCCCGTCGCGGCGAAGGTCGACAGCGCTCCGCCGCCCGCGGCGCCGGCGCCGAGCTGCACGAGCGTCTTGCCGCCGGCGGTGGTCGTCTCGACGAGGCCGCCGTCGCCGGCGGCGCCGAGCGTGACCACCTCGTGACCGCGCTCGTCGTAGATGCCGAATGCCCCGCCGTCGGGGGTGGTGGTGAGCATCCCTGCGCGCTGTCCCATCTCGCTCTGCAGCTCGAGAACGCCGCGTCCGTCGCGTGCCTCGAGGACGAGCAACGCCTTGCCGCTGCCGTCGACCACCTCGATGCGCCGCGCCTGCACGAGATCGCTGCCGCCCGCGCCCATCGTCAACAGACCGATGAGACACGCGACCAGCGCACCGGTGAGCCGACGCTGTCCCGAAAGACGGCGCTCGAGAACCGCGACCCGATCGTCGATGCTGCGCATGCTCCGCTCCTCCGCGGCGCGGCCTCGAGAGGCACGCCGCCCTCGTGAATCGGACGCTCGCCGCCGCGACGTGAGCTTTCTCGCCGTCGATGCACCGCACGTCGTGCGATCCTGTGGTACGTCGAGCCGATGCCGAAACGGGACACCCGCCTGACGCCGCTCGCATGGCTCCGGCTGCGCTACACGGCGCTGCTGCTCATGCAGCTGCTGGTGTTCCTGGTCTACCCGTTCCTGATCGACGGGCCCGCCGGCATCGTCATCATGGGCGTGTTCATCACCGGCACGATGCTCGCCGCGTCGTTCTCGCTCGTCGGGCGCGCGCGGACCGTGAGCCTGCTGCTCGTCGCTCCGGCCGCCGCGCTGATCTGGACGGCGATCGTCGGGACGTCGGATCTGGCGCTGAAGCTCGCGAGCATCGTCGGCGTGATCGCGGTGTCGCACCAGACCTGGCACATCCTGCTGCACGCGCTGCAGATCGAGCGCGTGTCGGTCGAGAAGGTCCAGGGCTCGCTCGCCGTGTTCTTTCTCCTCGGCCTCAACTGGGCGCTGATCTATGCCGTGCTCGAGCTCTTCCAGCCGCACTCGTTCGCGCTCGGCGATCCGCCGCAGGCGCTGCCGCTCACGGCAGGCGGGATCGCGGCGTCGGGGAATCCGCACGCGACGCACATGCTGGGCTTCTCGCACCTGCTCTTCCACAGCTACATGACGCTGTGCGCGACGTCGTACGGCAGCGTCGCCGCGCTGACGCCGCCGGCGCTCGCGCTGACCGCGCTCGAGACGCTGCTCGGCCAGATCTACATGGCGGTGCTGGTCTCGCAGCTCATGGGGCTGCACCTGGCGTTCCGCGCGCCGCGCGAATGAGCACCTCGACCCGGCCGTCGTCGCGCCCGATCAGGACGCGCTCGGCCGTGCCGAGAAAGAGCCCCGTGTCGACCACCCCGGCGATCGCAAGGATCTGCGCCTCGAGCGCGAGCGCCTCGTCGCTGCCCTGCAGCGGACGCGCGAGCCGGCAGTCGAGCGTCAAGTTGCCGTTGTCCGACACGACCGGTGCGGCGCCGTCGGCGCCGAGGCGAAGCGTCGGCGTGATGCCGAGGCCGCGCAGACGCCGCACCACGTAGCCGCGCGCGAGCGGGATCACCTCGATCGGCACGCGCCCACGCGCGCCGAGACCGGGCACGAGCTTTTCCGGTCCGACCAGGATCACCTGCCGACGCGAGGTCGCCGCGACGATGCGCTCGCGCACCAGCGCCCCGCCCCAGCCCTTGACGAGGTCGAGATTCGGCGCGACCTCGTCGGCGCCGTCGACCGTCAGATCGAGCTCCAGCGTGTCGTCGATCTCGACCAGCGGAATCCCGAGCGCACGTGCCTGCGTCGCCGACGCTTCCGAGGTCGCGACGCCGACGATGCGGAGACCCGCCTGCACTCGCTCGCCGAGCTTCGCGATGAACGCGGCGGACGCGCGGCCCGAGCCGAGACCGACCTTCGCGCCGTCGTGGATCAGCTCGAGCGCCTTGTCGGCGACAGCCTGCACGGCGGGATCGTCGCTCCCACCCCGGCCCCTGGCATCATCCGCCATCCCGCTCCTCCGTGTCGCGTGCGTGTGCGCCCGGTGTAGCCGCAGCCACGGCACGCGCAACCCGGCCGGTCACGGGCTGCGGACTGAGCCGTCCGGGGATCGAACCCGGGACCCTCTGCTTAAAAGGCAGATGCTCTAACCAGCTGAGCTAACGGCTCCGAGCGCCCGCGGGCCTGCGCTCGGTATAACCGCCGTCCCGCGGCCCGACAACCGTGCCCAGCCACCAATTCCATCTTGACATCGGGCGGCGCAAACGCAGAAGGGGCGCGAGCCAGCGCCCGCGCCCCTTCTCGCCGTGCGGTCCCGCCGCACGGAGTCGACTCAGAACTGGTACGTGAAGCGGAGCTGGGTCTCCGAGCGGCCGCGGTTCACGCCCGCCACGCCCCAGGTCTCGTACACCGGCTGCTCCGTCGTGTTGATGAAGTACTTCTGGCCGATGTTCGCGATGAAGTCCGGGGTCACGTAGTAGTCGAGACTCCAGGCGACCTCCATGTTGAAGGCGTTCACCGGGTCGAGGACATACGTGATCTGCGGGACCAGCGTGCCGCTCAGGTAGAAGCTGGTCGCGGCGAGCGTCGCGAGCATTTCCCAGTCACGGACAGTGTCCACGGCCTTGCAGTCGGTGAACGTGACACAGGGTCCGCCGCCACGCGCCTTGAGCGGCTGCGTCGGCGACAGGTTGCCGACGAGACCGACGCGCTCGCCCACCGAGTGCTCGTTGTTCACCAGGTAGTGCCAGAAGAACTGCCCGAGGATGAGCCAGGTGGAGTTCTTGTTCAGCCAGCGGATCCACGTCGGGCGATCGAAGCCGATCATGCCCTGCCACATGTCCTTCTGGACCGTGCCGAAGAGCTGACCGGGCAACGCCGGCGAGCGGATGTCGCCTGAGTTGAACGGCACACCGAAGATGTAGACCATCTCGGTCTTGAGGACCGAGCCGGTGAACTCCTCGAAGTAGTTCGCCGAGCCGCCGATCGTGTTGGTGTAGGGAACGTAGTACTCGGCCGGCAGCGTGTTGTTCGCGATCGCGGCGCTCGCCGTGACCGGATTCAGGTCGGCGCGGATGAACGCCGAGTTCGAGCCGTCGTCGCCGTTCCAGCGGCCGTACATGTACGCCAGGGTGAAGTTGACGCCGCCCGCGAAGCCGCTGAAGCGGATGCCGGCCTGGCTGTTGTCGGCGATGTTGCGCGAGTAGTTGCCCTGCCGGAAGAGCGTGCTCTTCTCCAGGCTCGGGAACGGGATCGGGTTGTTCAGCGGCAAGCTCCACGCGTAGTACGGGTAGAAGCCGCGCTGGTTGGGCACCCAGTCACCCGGGTTCCAGTACGCCTCGACGAACGCGTTCGAGATCGGGCCGACCTCGTCGAGCTTGTAGAGCGCCTTGAACATCCAGTACGGGATGCGCAGCTGATCCCAGCCGCGACCGATCTCGATCTCCTGCTGCAGATGCCAGGTGAGGTCGAGCGCGTTGACGCGATCGAGCAGACGGAAGTTGTCCGTCTCGCCCCACACGATCTGCTGCTTGCCGAGACGCAGGCTGAGCGGGATGTCGGCGAAGTCGATGTCGACGTACGCCTCGCGCAGGTTGTTCTCGTACTTCAGCGCGTCCCGCGTGTCGTCGGGGATGTCGCTGAACTGACCGAGGCGCTGCCCGGTGAACGAGTAGAAGTGGCCGCCGGGCTGCAGGTCGTAGACGCTGTCGTAGACGCCCCGATACAGCAGGTAGACGCTCGACTTGTCGACGAAGCCGGGGGTTTCCCACTTCCCGGCGAGCTTGCCGTCCTGCAGCCACTTGTAGTCCAGGCCGATGCGCAGCGTGTTGCGCTGCTGCACCAGGTTGAAGTTCCCGACCTGGCGCATGCGGAAAAGATTCTGCGCGGACAGATCGCCGAACACCAATGCATCGCCCAGCTGGATGGTCGCATGCGCTTGGCCCGCACCGAGCCCCGAGAGCCCGAGCAGCAACGCCAGAAAAAGACCACTTTGCCGGAACCGCGGCTTCGCCATCAGCTTCCCTCCTCGGCCGCCGGCCCCGTCAAGGTGCACCGGCAGCACTCGCTGATCCGAATCAACGGCGGCGCAATACTCCATTTCCGGCGGACATGGCAAGTGATGCGGCACGCGTCGGAGCGGAACCGCGGGCAGAGGGCATGCCGCGGCTCACGGAGCGGGCGACACGTGCGCGCACGTGCGCCGCGAGGGGGCGCCGGAGCGCCCGATCGTCAGTGCTTGGTGGCGGCGCCGAGCAGGCGCTCGATCTTCTCGCGTACCAGCGACGGATCGACGACCGGCTTCGCGAGGTAGTCGTTGCAGCCGTTCGCGAGCGCCTTCTGCTCGTCGCCCGCCATCGCCTGCGCGGTGAGCGCGATGATCGGGATCGAGCGGCCCGCGTCGAGCGCGCGGATGCGACGGGTCGCTTCCCAGCCGTCCATCACCGGCATCTTCAGGTCCATGAAGATGAGATCCGGCGGGTTCGACTCCACCGCGGCCACCGCCTCGGCGCCGTTGGCCGTCTCGACGATGTCGAAGTCGCCGATCTTGCGCAGCCGGTAGAGCAGGATGCGTCGGTTGTCTTCGTTGTCCTCGACGACCAGGATCCGCTTTCTCGACATGGAAAACCTCTGTAGCCCTGCGCCGCCCGCGGCGGTCAGGCGTACTCCGCCGGGCTGCCGATCGCAGACCGACCGTTCGTCGTTGGCACGCACCAGATCGCTCTGTTAGCGGCGCCGAGATGGCGTCCGTACGAACGCGCTTCGCCCCGAGCCCGACCGGCGCACTGCACGTCGGCGGCGTGCGCACCGCACTCTTCAGCTATCTCTACGCGCGCCATTTCGGCGGCCGATTCGTCCTGCGCATCGAAGATACCGACCGCCAGCGATCGACCCAAGCGTGGGTCGACGAGATCGTCGGTGCGCTGCGCTGGCTCGACCTGGAGTGGGACGAGGGTCCCTTCTTCCAGACCGAGCGCATGGATCTCTACCGCGAGACGATCGAGCGTCTGCTGTCGGACGGTCGTGCCTACCGGTGCACCTGCACGCCCGACGAGCTCGAGGCGAAGCGCAAGGTCGCCATGCAGAGCGGCGGCAGCGCAGGCTACGATCGGCACTGCCGGCCCGGCTTCGGCCCCGGCCCCGACGCGGGCCGACCGGCCGCGATCCGCTTCGCGATGCCGACCGACGGCGAGGCGGTCATCGAGGACCTCGTCAAGGACAAAGTCGTCTTCCGCAACGCGGACGTCGACGACTTCGTGATCGCGCGCTCCGACGGCTGGCCGACGTACAATCTCGTGGTCACCGTCGACGATGCGGACATGGCGATCAGCCACGTGATCCGCGGCGACGACCTGCTGCCCAGCACTCCCAAGCAGATCGCGCTGTACCACGCGCTCGGTGCCCCGGTGCCGAGCTTCGCGCACCTGCCGCAGGTGCTCGGCGTGGATCGTGCGCGTCTCTCGAAGCGGCACGCCGCGACCGCGGTCACGTCGTACCGCGAGCTCGGCTACTACCCCGACGCACTGGTGAACTTCCTGGCCCGTCTCGGCTGGTCGCACGGCGACCAGGAAGTGTTCTCTCGCAAGGAGTTGATCCACGCTTTCTCCTTGGAAAGTGTCGGCAAATCGGCGGGGGTCTTTAACCTCGAGAAGCTCGATTGGCTAAACTTCCAGTACCTGAAGGCACGATCACCCGAGCAGCTCGCAGGCGACTTGCGTCCCTTCATGGCGTCGCGCGGCATCGTGGTGCCGGGCGACGACGCTTGGCTCGCGAAGATGGCGGGCACGCTGCGCGAGCGTGCGAAGACGCTCGGCGAGCTGACCGACATGGCGAGCTTCTATCTCGCCGACGAGATCACCCTCGACGAGAAGGCGGTCGCGAAGTTCCTGAAGCCCGAGGCGGGACCTCTGCTGGCTGCGCTGGTCGACCGCCTGACGGCCCTGCCGGTCTGGGACCCGGCGGCGATCGAGGGCGTGTTCACCGGTCTGATGACGGAGACGGGCGTGAAGCTCGGTGCCCTCGCGCAGCCGGTACGCGTGGCGGTGAGCGGCGGTACGGTGAGCCCGGGGATCTACGAGGTGCTCGACGTCCTCGGCCGCGAGCGCTCGCTGCGCCGGCTCCGGAATGCCATCGAGATCGCAAACGCGGCCGCCGGGCACTAGCCAGGCGCCTCAGGGCTTGTTAGGTTCGCCGCACCCGTTGGGGAGTCGGCTAATTGGTAAGCCACCTGACTCTGGATCAGGCGATTGTAGGTTCGAGTCCTACCTCCCCAGCTCATTCGGTCCCATCGTCTAGCGGTTAGGACACCGGCCTCTCACGTCGGGAACAGGGGTTCGATTCCCCTTGGGACCATTTCGCTTCGCACCGCCCTGCGGGTGGTGCGGGCACCGCAGGTCGCTGCGCCGCGATTGCTGCCGAGCGCGGGACCGCGTCAGGAGCCGAGGCCGGACTTCTCGTTGAAGCTCCACGACTCGTCGCGCCGCACCCGAACGCCGATGCCGCGCTTGCGGAGCCGGTCGAAGCGCTGGCGGATCCAGTCGACCCCAGCATCGCTGGTGCGCGCCGGCACGCGCAGCTCGAGCTGCGAGCCGCGGCCTGCCCACAGGGCGTCCGCAAAGAGCGTCTCGACCTCGTAGGGCGTCAGCCAGCCGGTCCGTTCACTGCGCTGGACGCCGCTGTTCTTCGCGAGCTGCGCTCGGAAGGGGAAGACCTTCTGCTCGTTCACGTTCGGCCTCCGACTCGACGGCTCCGGACCACACCACGACAGCGACGTCCCCACGGGAGCGCTAGGGCCGCGGCCTACGTGCTCGCGACCGCCGTTCGACTCGACCAACCGGGGCAGGAGAAACCAGCAGGCAGATGGGACCGTCGTACACGCGCCGCGCAGCGGAGAAAACCCCGCTCGCGGCGAGCGTGACGAGGAAACGACTTAGAGGCTCGCCTTGCGCGCCCGCGGGGTCGTCTTCGCGCGCGGAGCGCGCTTCTTCGCAGGCGCGGCAGGTGCCATGGGCTCCGCGCTCTTGACCCCCGTCGTCAGCATCGTGGCCAGATTGGTCTTGCCGTCCTTTGCGCGACGTGCGGCGGCCTTCTTCGCCGCCCGCTCGGCCGCCTCGAGAAACTCCGACGACCCACCGACGTCGTAGCGTCCGCGAACCTTCGGAATGTACCGCAGGCGCATCACGATCTTGTGCTGCTCGTAGTGCTTCACGCAGCGCCAGCCCTTGTACGCTGGCTCGCTGCAGACGACACAGAGGCCGAGCGCGCGGTGCTTGCGCTGCCACAACGTCTGACGGCTCACGCCGGTCTTCTTCTTCTCCATTTCGATCTCACCCTGTCACCGCGACGCCGCCGCGGCTCAAAATCGGATTCACGAATTCTTCGATCTTGCCAGATCACCCGTATGGGGGGCAAGGCGCCGGGGCCGGCAATTTTACTCTTCCGGTCGTTTTTGCCGTACCAGCATCGCTCGGATTCTTGCACGACGGAGGATCCCGTGCGGACGCCCCACCAGGCGCCGCAGCGCGTCGCGTTGACGCGACCCCGACATCGATCTAGGACCGCGGCTGAGCGTTCCGAAGACGCGTCACCAACGAGAGACCAAGGGGCACGAACCATCGATGAGCTGCATCTTCTGTCGCATCGTGTCGGGCGAGGTGCCGGCCGAGATCGTCGCGCGCGAGCCCGGCGCCATCGCGTTCCTCGACGTCTCCCCGCTCGCCGACGGGCACGTCCTGGTCGTGCCCGAGGCGCACGTCGCGCGCGTCGAAGACTTGGATGCCGGTGCTGCGGCTTCGCTGTTCCGCACCGTGACGCGACTCGCGGGGCCGATCCGGACCGCGGTCGACGCGGCCGGGACGACGATCGGCATCAACAACGGCGAGGCGACGGGCCAGACCGTACCGCACGTGCACGTGCACATCGTCCCGCGCTGGGAGGGCGACGGCGCCAGCAGCGTGCACGGGATCTTTCGAGCCGGCCCGCGACGTCCCGTCGCGGCCGTCGCAGCCGCCATCCGCGGCGCGATCGAGCGCTGATCGGGTGGCGCCCTCCTGCATCCGAGAGCACTTGCCCACCGTATCGAATGCACGCCGGGCGCCCGGCGTCCGCTAGTCACCGATTCGCACCGGCTCCGCGGCGTCGCGGACCGACGAACGATGGAGGAACGGATGAATCGAACCACCAGAGGGGCCGTCGTGGCGCTCGGCGTCGCAGCACTGTTCAGCGCAGGCACGGCCTTCGCCGAGTCCGCGAGCGACGGCCACGACATGCACGACGGCGGCGCCAAGAAGGACGCCAAGGTCGCGTGTACCGGCGTCAACGAGTGCAAGGGCAAGGGCGAGTGCGCCGGCGCAGGCAACTCGTGCGCCGGCAGCAACTCGTGCAAGGGCAAGGGCGTTCAGATGATGAGCGCCGCCGATTGCCAGAAGAAGGGCGGCAAGGTCGCGACCAACTGAGCCGGTGCGGCGGGGGAGCGGTCCGCTCCCCCGCCGCCCGGGCGCGAGATGACACGACATCCCCACCTCGGTTTCGGCATCGGCCTCCGCACCGGTCACTTCTCCGCCCTGCTCGAAGGCGGGACGCGTGCAGACTGGCTCGAGGCGATCTCCGAGAACTTCATGATCCCCGGCGGACGGCCGCTGCACGTCCTCGAGCGCGTCCGGCGCGACAAGATGCTGGTCCTGCACGGCGTCTCGCTGTCGATCGGCGGCAGCGATCCACTCGACCCGAGCTACCTGCGCGCGCTGCGCGCCCTCGCCGATCGCTTCGCTCCGGCATGGGTGTCGGACCATCTCTGCTGGACGCGCCACGACGCGCACCAGCTGCACGACCTGCTGCCGCTGCCGTGGACGGAGGAGGCTCTGGCGCACCTCGTACCGCGCATCGCGCAGGTGCAGGACGTGCTGGCGCGTCGTCTGGTGCTCGAGAACGTTTCCTCGTACCTCGCGTTCGACGGCGACCTGACGGAATGGGAGTTCCTCGCCGAGCTCACGCGACGCGCCGACTGCGACGTGCTGCTCGACGTCAACAACGTCTACGTGAGCGCCCGAAACCACGGCTTCGACCCGCGACGCTACGTCGATGCGATCCCGCCGAAGCGCGTGGCGCAGATCCATCTCGCGGGGCACAGCGATCACGGGACGCATCTGCTCGACACGCACGACGCGCCGGTCGCGGACGCGGTCTGGGAGCTCTACCGCTACACGATCGAGCGCCTCGGTCCGGTGTCGACGCTGGTCGAGTGGGACGGCGACGTGCCGGCCCTCGAGGTCGTCGAGGCAGAGGCGGCACGCGCACGCGACGTCGCCGCCGCTGCGGTGCAAGCGGCGCACACGCGACGTGACGGCGTTGCGGCTGCCTGAGCTGCAGGAGCGCCTGCGCGCGCTGATCGCAGATCCGGAGACGCTCGCCGGACCGCTGTCCGCACTCGAGGCGAAGGTCGCAGCGCTGCCGATCCGCGGCGATGCGCGCCTGTCGTCCGCCGAGCGCGTGCGCATCTATGCCGCCATGTACGTCGCCCGCCTGCGTGACGCGCTCGCGGACGACTTTCCGGCGCTGCGTCACGCGCTCGGCGAGGAGGCGTTCGGCGCGCTGGCGCAGCGCTACGTCGCCACGCATCCGAGCGATCGCCCTTCCCTGCGCGACCTCGGTCGCCACCTGCCGGGCTTCCTGCGCCGCGGCGAGGTCGCTGCGGTGCCGTGGCACGCCGAGCTGGCACAGCTCGAGTGGGCCATGGTCGGCGCGTTCGACGCTCTCGACCAGCGCGTGCTCGCGCGAGAGCAACTCGGCGTGCTCGCACCCGAAGCGTGGCCCGAGCTGCGGATCGTGCCGGTGGACTCGCTGCGCTTGCTCGCCTTGACCCATGCCGTCGACGCGGTGCGCGAGCGCCTCCTCGCCGGCCACGATGCCGGCGCGATCACCGCGACGAGAACCCTGTTGCGCGTCTGGCGGCAGGACCTCGTGGTCTACGTCCGCGCGATCCCGCAGCTCGAGATGGCGGCCCTGCGCTGGCTGCACCGTGGCTCGACCTTCGCCGATCTGTGCGGATGGCTCGATTCCGTGATCGACGCCGACCAGGACGCGACCCATGTCGCCGGGTCGCTGCTGGCGCGCTGGGTCGAGGACGGCCTTCTCGTGGCGGCCTGACGCGCGCACTTGCCCACGCGCGCATGCACCTGCGACATAGGAGCGCGATGCAGCTCGAAGCACGCGGCCTTCCGATCCACACGCGCTCCCTGTCGGTCACCCTGTCCGCCACGCAAGGGCGCGACGCCGCGTTCGCCGCCTACGTCCTCGACCTGCGCAAGCGCGGCTTCGTGCCCGTCGCGGGCGACCTGCAGGGCACCGGCATCATCCACCACATGCAGCTCGACGGCGCGATCGACCCGAGCGCGCGGCGTCTCACGCGGATCGCCGCGCGTATGCCCACGGTGGCCTTCGAGGCGAGCGTCGCGTCGGAGGGCGAGAGCTGCAGGGATCTCGCGGGCCGCGTCGATCATCTGGCCGGCACGGCGATCGACGGAACGTGGGCACGCGCGCTCGGAGCGGAGATCGGTGGCCCGCGCGGCTGCTCGCACGTGCTGACGCTCGCACAGCTGCTCGGCCCGACCGCCGCGTGGGCGCTCGACGAGGACGCGCGTCTGCTGCGAACACCCGCGCGCTCGCCGGGCGAGCGCATCTTCCGCCGCGACGTCACCATCGACGGCTACGAGTGCAGCGGCGACCTCTACTTGACGCTCCAGCTCAGCGACCTCCATCTCGCACCCACGCCGCCCGGCGCGGCCGCCGCCGATCGCTTCGCAGCCCAGCTGGAGCTGCGCGCGGCGACCCGGCTCACGATGGCCGACATGACGATCGCCGAGATCGGGCTCGCCGAGCGTCGCAGAACGGCCGCGGACTTCGAGACCGCGAGCTGGCACGAGCGCCCCGATCGCGCGACGCCGCTCCTCGGCGCATCGCTGCGCAGCGGCATCAGCGGGCGCCTGCTGCAGCAGTTTCAGGACGCCGGTACGGACCGCCCGCTGCTCGACGCTCTGCTCATGCTGGCCCCGGCGACCGTGCAGTGCATCGCCTCGTTCATCGACACCTGGACCCAGGTGCCGTGGATGCGCCCGGGAGCCGCGAGCAATGGCGAGACCGGCGGCCATCCCGACTCCTGCTGGATGTGGCGCCGTGACGGCGCCCTCGGACGCAAGCGCTTCGGCTGAGGGCGCACGCCGCGACGGCGCGCGCCCCCGCCCCGTTCAGAGCCGCGCCAGCACCGACTCGGCGCTCGATGCGTTGAGCCCCGGTCCGGGCTCGACCATCAGGGCCTCGAGCTTGCCGTCGCGCACGATCATGGCGTAGCGCTGCGAGCGCTGGCCCATGCCGAAGCCGGTCGCGTCCATGCCCAGGCCGAGCGCGCGCGTCAGCTCGCCGTTCCCGTCCGCCAGCATGCGGATCTTGCCGCTCGCGTTGCTGCTCTTGCCCCACGCGTCCATGACGAAGGCGTCGTTCACCGCGAGACACGCGATCTCGTCCGCGCCCTTCTTCTTGAGCGCGTCGTACTGCTCGACGAAGCCCGGCAGGTGCTTCATCGAGCACGTCGGCGTGAACGCACCGGGCACCGCGAAGACGACCAGACGCTTGCCCGCCGACAGCTCGGCGAGCGATGTCGGGGTCGGCTTGCCGTCCACCATCTCGGTGACTTTCACGTCGGGAACCTTGTCGCCTTCCTTGATCGCCATGTCGTCCTCCGCGCGCGGTTGGTTTGACGCGCGGGCCTACAGCTAGCCGAGGGCGCGGCGCCACTCAAGGATGGCGGCGCGCGCGAACGCAGCGCGGAGCGACGATCACAACGCCAGCAGGAGCACCGCGGCGAGCGCTGCCGCGATCCCGACGCGAAGGAGAAAGCGCGGCTGGATCACCGCGTGGTCGGAGGCGATGCTGCGCACCGACTCCGGCGTGACCCCGCCGAGGCAGACGGCTTCGACGATCTCGAGGCAGTCGCCGGCCAGGAGCTCGCGGAAGACGTGGCCCAGCTCGGCACTGGCCGCCGACGGATCGCCCTTGTAGCTCACCTCGTCGCCGCCGTACCCGAAGCGCGCGTTGAGCAGCCAGCCGATGCCGCCACCGAGGGCGTGCGTCGCCTCGCGCACGTGCGCACCGTTGCCGCCGCGGCGCTCCCGCCACGTCGCGAGCCGCTCCCCGGCGTCCACCAGCGGCGCGAAGGGCGGCGGCTGACGCTGCCCCAGCCGCGCATACTCCGGCTCGACGAGCTGCGGGCGCTCGGCGAGCATGAAGCTCGTCTCCCACGTGCCGGCATGCTCGCCGCTGACCACCGCCACCCGCTCGTGCGGGTTCAGCGCACGGCCGAGCAGCTCCTCCACGCGTGCGAGGCGTCCGCCCGTGACGATGCGGTGCAGCACCGCGATCGACGGCGAGAACATGCGCATCCCGTAGCGCCGGCTGAGCTTGCGGCACGCGGCCTCGATCGCCGCCGCATGGCGCGGTCCGCCGTGACCGTTGGTCACCACCACGTTCTCGAACCCGGCGCGGGCGAGCGACCTGCCGTGCGCGAGCAGCGCGCCATAGAGGATCCGCGGTGCCACCTCGAAGGTTCCCGGCAGCGGCAGCTCGTCGCAGCCGAGCGCCAGCAGGGGCAGCTGCACGACGGTCCAGTCCGGGTGTCGCTCGGCGAAGCGTCGTCCGGCCTCCTCGGCCATCCAGCGCGCCATCGCCTGATCCATCCCGAGCGGCAGGTGCGGCCCGTGCACCTCGAGGGCGCTGACCGGCAGGAACGCGACCGCGCGCGTCCGGATCATGCGCAGCAGTGCAGCGTAGCTCAGCTCGTCGGCGCGAACGATCGGCATGGTCGCTCCTGCATAGCGCCGCACCGCCAAGTCCCCAAGCGCACGCGCTCAGCGAGCCCCGCGGAGCGCTGCGAGCGCGCGGAGGTAGATGCGCCGGTTCCACACGATCCAGAACGCGACCAGCGCCATCGGGATCAGCCGTGCCGTCGTTGCGTCGTCGCCCGTCGCGAGGGCGACGGCGACGGCGAATCCCGGCAGGGTCACCGCGAGCAAGCGCGCGTTGTCGGGACGAATGCGGTAGCCGAGCGCGTCTCGATGGTAGACGAAGGTCACCACCAGCGTCGCCACGTTCGCGACACAGTACGCGAATGCAGCGGCCGTGGCGCCGAGATGCGGGAGCAGCACGAGTGCCACTGCCGCCCACCCCGCCCAGTAGAAGACGGCCTGGAACAGCAGGAAGCCCAGACGCTCACGCGGCAGCAGCGAGATGTTCATCGATTGACGGAGCATCGCCACGAGCTCGCCGCCGAGCTGCCAGACGAGCATCGGTGCCGCGGCGAGGAACGCGCGTGTGTAGAGCACCGGCACCCAGGCGTCGCGCGTGCACAGCAGCACGACGATGCCGGGCGCCAGCACGGCGAGGACGAGCTGCAGGAAGTCGTCCTGCAGCGCCTGCACCGCCGCGGGATCGTGCACCGTCGCCGCGACCTTCGGCATGCCGTAGGTCCACAGCGAGGCGCTCAGGATGCCGAGGTAGTTCTGCCCGACCTGCCAGGCGACCTGATAGTAGCCGTTCGCCTCGGCACCGAAGCTGCCGATGATCGCTCCGCGCACCAGGAGCGCCGCGCCGGTCGCGACCATGCTGGTCGCCGCGAGCGCACCGGCGAGGCGAAACAGACGCCGCACGATGACGGGATCGAGGCTCTGCACGCGGATCCGGATCCCGCGCGGCCGCAGGACGAAGCGCCACACGAGCCATCCGCCGATCACGACGCTCGCGCCCTCCGCGATCGCCAGGGCCGCGACGGCGCCCATCAAGCCAAAGAGCCGCACCAGCACGATGGTCGCGCCGAGACCGATCAACGAGTCCGCGATCGCGAGCTGCGCGTAAGCACGAAACTGCAGCGCACCGGAGAGAATGCGGAACACCAGCACCGCCGGCACCGCGAACACGAGCCCGATCGCTGCGATGACGATCAGCGGGGCCAGGCTCGCGTCGTGAAACACCAGCCCCGCGACCCACGGCGCAACGAGGACGGCACCGCCGCCGAGCAGCAGCGCGAGGCCGCCGAAGAGCGCGAACGACGTCGCGAGGAGCCGCTCCAGCGTGCGCCGATCGTCGCGACCGACCGCCTCGGCGACCAGCTTGAGAAAGCCGTTGCCCACCCCGAGCAGCGCCGCTTGCCGCAGCACGTCCTGCAGCACGACGGTCTGTGCGACGAGACCGGTCCCGGCCGGACCGAGCAGTGCGGCGACGATCTTCACGCGCGTCGCGCCGATGACCATGAGGACGAGCTGCTGGCCGCTCAGCAGACCGATGGAACGGACGAGCTCGCTCACCGGGGTCTCGGGCTAGCAGCGCGCTCGGGCGTACCACAAGGTCGCACCGACCCGAGGCGATCCCTGTCAATGCGTCAGACGGGCGCCTCCCAGCGCGTCGAAGTTGACGACGGCATCGCCCTCGCCGTCGACGACCGAAACGATGCCCTGCGGCACGGCATGCTGCCAGGTGACCGCCCACTCTTCCGCCGCCGCGCGCCGCTGCTCGGCGGGTACGTCCCGCCAGCGCTCGCCGACCTGCACCAGCAGCAGACGCGGTAGGCCATCGAGCCGGTGCACGTCCACGATCCCGTACGCCTCGCGCAGCGCCGGAGCGCGCAGCTGCGCCACCACCTCGTCGGCCGACACCGTGTGCGCACGCGCCGCCGTCCCGAGCACGAGCAGCCCCGTGCCGAGAACGACGGCGCGCACCAGGCGTGCGATCCGTCGTCGGCCGTGCGCCGTCAGTGCGCCGCTCCGGCCGCCTTCGCGCGATCGGCCTCGAGCTGCTTCACCTCCTCGGGCGGCAGCTGCTGACGGAGCGCCGCGTCGGCGGCGTCGGCCGGGATGCTGAAGCGATAGAGCGGGAAGTAGTCGCCGGTCGAGGTGTTCTTGTCGCGCTGGACCTTCTCGGCGAGCTCCTTCCCGGTCACGACGGTACCGTCGGCGAGAACGTTGTCGCTGCCGTGCGCGCTCGCTTCGCGCGGCAACGTCAGCGCCGCGAGCGTGCTCGACAGCCAGCCGCGCAACGACGCGAGCCACGTCTGATCCGCCCGCTCGAGGCGCGCGAATGCCGGGAGCTCGTCGTGCAGCAGCGTCGCCGTCGCCATGACCGGCAGACCGGGCGAATCGAAGCCGTCGCCGGCGAGGTCGACGAAGATGGGATTGGTGAAGCCGAGCGGGATCATGCCCGGCACGATCTTGTCGATGAGCGCGTCGGGCGTCGGCAGCGGCGACAGCTTCGCGCCCGCCTCGACGATGAAGTAGGTGTCGACCGCGAGGTTGACCGGGATCTCTGCGTCGAAGCGCGTGATCTTGCCGAGCGCCTGGCTGAACGGGCTCGCGGGCGGCGCGCCCACCTTCGGCGACGTGGTCGCGTCGAAGGTCAGCGTGGTGAAGCCGTTCGCGATCACGCGCACCTGGTCGACCGGAATCCAGTTCGCGGCCTGCACCTCGATGCGCAGCCGCACCGTGCCGCTCGCCGGCACCAGTGTGCCGCCGAGCCCCGCCGAGGCGCCGATCGTGTCGAGCACGGAGAAGCGGATGAACGGGCCGGTGGTCGCCATCATGTTGGCGGCCTTCACGTTCGCGTTGAAGGTCGTCGGGTCGAGCGTCGCGGGATCGTCGCCTGCGCCGCCGACGTACGTCCGCGCGTAGCCCGCGCTCTCGAGCGTGACCCGGTGCGAGTCCGAGGTGCCCGTGCCGCCGATGAACGGCACCGTCGGCGGATCGATCTGGTTCAGCAGCGACAGCCAGTCGCGCCGCACCGCGATGTACGCCGGGATCTCGGTGCCGTTGAGGATCTCCATGACGTCGAAGTCGATGTTGCGCAGCCCGTCCGGGTTCGACACGCCCGACGTGCCCGGTCCGGTGACGTCGTCGTCGAGCAGCATGTCGTTGGGCGACGCCGCGAGCGGCAGGCTCGGGTCGTAACCGAAGTTGTTGAAGAAGCCGATCGAGGTGATGCCGGAGACGCCGGCACGCACGTGGTTGTACTGGAGGACCTGCGCTCCCTGATCGCGCAGGCGCTTGAAGATCCAGTTCGGGGCGACGAACTCGTCCTCGATCGCGCCGTCGCGGCGTGCGTTCGCCTGCACGGTGAGCGGCCACGCGTTGATGTGTCCGGTGCTGTCCGGGAACGCGGGCGGGTTCGGCACCGAGCCCGTGACCTCGTTCCCGACCATGGACGTGATGCGGCTGCCGAGGTTCAGGTTGGCGATGATCGGCGCGTAATCGACCTGGTAGTCGTGGTCGGTGCTGACCATCACCTCGACTCCCTCCGCCGCGAAGCCCGCGACGCGGTCCTGCAGCGGTGCGGTCGAGTCGAGGCTGCGCGCGGAGTGGATGTGGAAGTCGCCGGAGACGAAGCCGGCGGTGTCGACGGAGCGTCGCAAGCGGAAGTTGATCTTGCGCGTGCGCTGCGCGCGGACGTTGACGATCTTGCGGCGCAGCGAGTACTCGGGTCCGCGCGAGGCGTAGATTTCGTACTTGCCGGGACGCAGCTGCACGGTGCCGCTGCCGCTCGCGAGGAAGACCCAGTTCGCCTGCGCGGGTCCGCCGCCGAAGGTCTCCATGCGCAGGTCGACGTCCGGCCCGACGGTCGGGTCGCCGATCGCGATCACGTCGCTCTTGAAGCGCGGATCGACCGTGGGAGCCACGCCCTTGATGGTGATCTTCGCCGGCATGGCCGGATCGGGGCCGGCGACGGTCTCGAGGACCTTGAGATCGAGCGTGGCGAGCGCGCTCAGCTCCGGAACGGTCACTGCCGTGTTCGCCGCCGCATTGACCACGACGCCGGTCACGGTCACCGGGTCGCGCTCCGGCGAGCGAACCTCGAGGCTGTACGTTCCGACCGGCAGCACGATTCCCGAGAACGCCCCGGTCGCGCTGGTGCGGAACTGCGTCACCGGCGTTCCGGGGCCGAAGACCGGCAGCGCGGCACCGCCGGTGCGTGTCGCGATGACGCTCGCGGCGACGTCGGTGGCGTCGGCGGCGTCGACCTCGCCCGAGATCGTCCCGGTCGCGAAACCGCGTCGTGCGGCGATCTCGGTGATCATCGGGTTCGCGACCGCCGCGACGTCGTTCTTGCTGCCGACGTAGATCCGCCGCTTGTACGTGAGGACGCCGCCGGGCTGCAGCGTCCCGAGCGGCGAGTTGCCGAATGCCGTCAGCAGATTGCTGCTCACCCCGAAGAGCGAATTGACGGCGGCAACCACCGGCGGATTCGGGCCCGCGCCGTCCTGGTCGATCGACGCCTCGTCACCGAGGATGCCGTAGGCGTTCTCGCCCGCGACCAGGTTGTTCGCCGGGTCGATGATCCCGTCCCCGGGGCCGGCGAGACCGGGCGCCGCAGCGAACGGCGGCAGCTCCAGTGCCGCCGCGATGTTCGAGAAGTCGAGCACCGCGTGCTTGAAGCCCTTGCCCGCGACCGGCGAGAACGGCACCTGCGCGCGTTGCGTCCACAGGCTCACATCGAGGAACCCGCCCAGCCCGGACGCCGGGTTGGTCGGATGGTTGTTGGTCACCGTCGTGGTGACGGTCAAGTACGGATCGGCGTTCGCCGCGGTGTACTCGGTCACGACGACCAGGTCGCTCGGCGGGACCGGCGTGGCGCCCTGATCGAAGCCGAGCAGATTGCCCGTGCAGGTGATCGTCGCCGAGGTCGGCGTCGACGACGCGCTCACGCCCGAGTAGACGATGAAGTTGCTCGTGCTCAGGCCCCCGACGGTGAAGATCTGCGTCAGGTGGTCGTTGTTCTGACCGTTGTTGCCGAGGTCGAGGACCGAGCAGCCCGAGAGCGCGAACTCGCTGACCTTGGGCGGTGCGGCCGGTCCGAGCAGCGGCACGAGATCGTCCTGCGGCCCGACGTCGTCGACGATCGCCTGGACCACGCCGTTCGAGACGTACCAGTCGTCGATGCCGCCATCCGCGTCGGTGCCCGCGAACAGGACCGAGGCCGCGTTCCCGGCGGTCACCCGCGTCGCGATCGGACTCGCCGTCGCGGGCGCGCTCGCAACGAGCAGCAACGAAGCCGACGCGACGATCGCGTGGCACGAAGAGCGCAGGTTTCGCACGGTTTCCCTCCCGACCTGCCCTGTGGGCGTTGTGGATCGGGGCGGAACCTATAAGCGCAGCTGCGCGCCGTGCAACCGAAAATTCATCGCGCGATCGTCCACGCGCGATCCGGCAGACCGGCGGCTACCAGCGACGGATCGGACCGCTGTCGAGGTGCAGGAAGCCCTCCGACGGGTAGTACCCCACACCGCCGGCGCGCATCGCGACCGCGACGTTGCGCAGCTGCCGGATGTCGCGACCGGGCAGCTGAATGTCGATCGCCTGCCCCGTCATGTGGTAGCTGTGCTCGGCGACGCGGCCGCTGATCCTGCGGTAGCTCTCGTTCGTCGCCGGCGAGCGATAGCCCGAGAACACGTGGAACGGCTCGGTGCTGCCGAGCGCCCGGCGCAGGTCGAACAGCTGGTTCAGCACGCGCGGATCGAACTGGCAGATCTCGTCGTTGTGGTAGTCGCGCAGCAGGTGGTCGATCGCCTCGAGCGCGCCCGGCTCATAGCGGCCGTCGACGAAGTAGTCGACGTTGAGGCCCTCGCCGGTATGCACGCAGTAGAACGAAAGCTCCCGGCTCTCCGGCGCGTCCGCTCCGAACGAGAACGGTCGCGTCGGTGCGAAGTCTTCCGGTAGCGCGATCTCGGACTCGCGCTCGACCTCCTCGGCGCGTGCCGTCGTGACGACACGCCCGCGCGGAGTTTCGCGACGTGAGGCGACGCTGCTGCCCCCCTTCGACGCAGGCTCGGGCCTGCGGCTGGCGAGCTTGTCCGTCCCCTTGCGACCGGCCTTCGCCGTGCTCGTCGTCTTGCTGCTCGACGCCTGCGAACCCTTGCCTGCGGGCTTGCCGCTGCCCGCCTTCGCCGAGGTCCGCGACGTGCTGGAGCTTGCCTGCGACGCGCTCTTCGCGCCCTGCTTCGCCGGAGTTGCCGCCCTTCCGGTCGTACCGGTCGCCGCTTTCTTCACGGCGTTCGAGACCTTGGCGGCAAACGAAAGTTCCGGAAGAAGCAGGAGGCTTGCGACCACTCCCCCGCCGAGCCAGATGAACTGCCGCCGGCTCGCGGAAGACACACCCATCCCCTCCAGTTCCGGTTCCGTCATTCCCCCTCCCTGGGATTGATCGCACCGTGGCGACCCGGGCTCCCTCCCCCGGCTCACCCCTGCGTGGCGTCGTTCGTACAACACGAGGCTCCGGAGGTCCAGCCTCGGAAGCGATTTTTCGGGCCTCGCCCCGACCGACGGGTCAGGCCCGGAGCGCGCGGGGAGCGGGTCGCGGCGTCAAGAGTTTATTTTACTTGACGAGAGGCTCAAGGCTCGGCCTCGGCGACGCGCGCCACCGGAGCTGCATCGCCGGGCTGCGTCGCGCTGCCGGCGACCGGACGGATCGAGCGCGGCTTCGCGAGATCGCGCGCCAGCTCGGCGTCGCTGTCGTAGATGTCCTCGCGGAACTGCACCGTGCCGTCGTGATCGCGCCAGGCGGTCGCATAGACGATGTGCACGGGAACCGGCGAGTGCAGGTTCACGTTGCGCGTGCTCCAGTCGGAAAGAGCCTGCTTGCGCTTCCCCTCGTCCCATTCCGGCATGTCGCCGAGCAGGGCAGCGGCGAGCGCCGGGGCGTTGCCGACGCGCACGCAGCCGTGCGACAGCGAGCGCGACGTCAGCCGAAACTTGTCCTTGTTCGGCGTGTCGTGCAGGTACACGCCGAACGGATTGGGCATGTTGAACTTGACGCGGCCGAGCGGGTTCTTCGGCCCCGGAGCTTGCCGCAGCCGGCGCGGCGTGGTGACGACGCCGCCACCGTCGGTGATCCCGGAGCCCGCCGACGCGACCCGCGTGCCGCCGCGCCACGAGATGCCCTGCGCCGCGAAGTAGCCGCCGTCCGCCATGGCGCGCGGGATCAGCTCCTCGGCCGCGATGCGCGGCGGGACGTTCCACGGCGGGTTGTAGACCAGGTGCCGGATCTCGCTGCTGAAGACCGGCGTCTGCCAGGTCGGCTTGCCGACGATGACCGGCATCTCGAGCGTGGTCGTGCCGCGATCCTCGATGCGCAGCCGGAACTCCGGGATGTTGATCCACACGTAGCGCTCGCCGAGGTCGCTCGGCAGCCAGCGCAGGCGCTCCAGATTGGCCACGATCTGATCGACACGCTGCGCCGCAGTGACGTTCAGCGCGTCTCGGGTCATGTTGCCGATCGTGCCGTCCGGGGTCAGCCCGTGACGCTTCTGGAACGACTTGACCGCCGCTTCGAGGTGCTTGTCGTAGAGGTCGCGCTGCGCCGCAGGCGGCACCGCGTCTGCGGCGAGGTCACCGCTGGCGAGCAGTCGATCGCGGACGCGACGCACGCTCGGGTCGATGGCGCCCGGCGTGAGCTTCGGCACGTCACCGACCTTCGGCCAGCCACCGCGGGCCGCGACCTGCCGGTAGTGAGCCAGGAGCTCGCGCATCGCGGCGTAGTCCGCGGTCGGCGGTGCGAGCCGCTGCATGCGCCCCGCGATCTCCACCGGCGGCGCCGCCGCGAGATCCAGCGCGATGGGCACCGGATCCGGATCGACCACCATGGGCTCGATCTCGGGGATCGCGACGCGCGGCCGCCGGGCGCCGGTACGCACGTGAACGCCGTAGCGCATCACCGCCTCGCTGAGCAGCAGGTCGAGCTCGGCGCGCCGCAGGGGCTCGGTGGCACCGCGTCGCGCCTCGATCAGCGCGATCCGGTAGGCCTGCGGCTCGAGCCCGTCGGCATCGACGTGCCGCAGGAACTCGACCACCGCGTCGATGCGCGCATTGGCATCGGGAGCGGTGACCCAGAGCGCTGCCGACGCTCGCGTGTCGTAAAGTGCGCGCAGCGCCGCGACGTCGAGCTTGGTCCCGTCGATGGACAGCGGGACCGGATCGGACAGCGACTGCGCGATCAACGGCGACAGCTCGTCGGCGCGCGCCGGCCGTGCGGCCAGGCCCAGCAGCAAGCCTTGCGCGAGCAGGATGGCGCACAGCCACCCGCGCCGCCTCCCGGCGCGACCACCCCCCGCACGCTGCATGACCCCGCGGCCCATCCACCTGACTTCCGCGTTCGAACATACACGGCCGGCAGGACGGAGGAAGGAAAAAGAGTGGCGTGGCGGCATCACATGGCCGAACGACGCGACACGCCCCTTGCCGAGCGTCCGCTGCCGTCGAAGACGCCCTGCCGGGAACGCGCTTGCCGCACCGGGTGCTGCGTCAGGCGCGTCCGGCCGAGCCAGCCGGACGCGCCGCGCGGCGCCGTGCGAGCGACTGCCGTGCGGCGGTCGTCGTTTCGGAAAGTGGAGCCGAAGAGAATCGAACTCTCGACCTCTTGAATGCCATTCGGTCCTGTCAAGACGAGAGCCTCCTACAACTACCGATAGGGGCGGTCCAGCCCCAGTCGGCACAACCGATGGTGTGCGTCGCATAGACGCGCGACCGGGGCGGCTCCTGACGTGAGCCGTTCTCGCACACTTCTGTCACACCGGGCGTCGTAGCGCCCGGCGGCGAGGTCGCTGGGTGGCGGCCTTCAGCACCGGAGGAAGCACAGGTGGGGGAAACAGTATGTGTAACGGTGCCTCAAGGGCGCTACCGGCGGGTGCGGGTACGCATCTGGGGTGACGAGAAGTTCACCCATCTCAGTGAGCGGGCGAAGCTGATCTGGCTCTACCTTCTCACCAGCCCGCAGACGGTGGCTTTGCCCGGGCTGCTCCGGGCGGGCCCGATGGCCATGGCCGAAGAGATGCGTCTTGAGCCCGAGGACTTCCTTGCCGGGCTGAGCGAAGTGCAGACCGCTGGGTTGCGCGTCGAGCTCGATCGCCAGGCGCGAGTCGTCTGGATTCCTGGGGCCATCCGACACAACGAACCCGAGAACCCGAACGTCGTCGCCGCGTGGAGACGCTCCCTTGATGAGATTCCAGAATGCGCGCTTCGCAATCGAGCAGTCGCCGAGATCGAGGCCTTCCTGCTCGAACTCGGACCATCATGGGCTCGCGCGTGGTTCACGTTCGACGCGAGGCAGCCGCGTCCGAATCGGATCCCGTCGGATGTCGCCGCGGCGGTCCGCGCGCGCGATGGGGACGAGTGTCGGTACTGCGATGAGGCGGTCAACTGGCACGACCGCAAGAGTGGGGCTGGGGCCACCTTCGATCATGTCGACCCCGCCGGGCCGACCAACGAGAGCAATCTCGTCGTCTCATGTCGATCCTGTAACTCCCGGAAATCACTCCGACTTCCAGAGCACGCAGGGATGCGCGACCCGCGTCCACTGATCACTGATGGATCACTGATCAATCGCGGATCGACCACTTCAGGGATCAAGGTTCCGACCAGAAAACAGGATCAGGAACAGGATCAAGAGCAGGATCAGGAATCAGAACCATCCGCGCTGCCGCGCGGGTCGTCCCCTCGCACCCTGTTCGACCCCGACGCCGAGCCGCACGAGCCACCAGCCGCCCCTACGAAGCCGCGTGCCGCGCGCAAGGCGAAGTCCGTTCGAGAGTCGTGGCTCACGCCGTTCAACGACGCGCACCGCGAAGTCCTCGGCGGCGACCTGAACTTCGGCCAGGCGGCGCAGGCGCTGAAGCCCGTCGTCGCCGCTCTCGGCCCGGAGAGGGCCCTCGCCTTCTGGCGGCACTACCTCGCCCAGACGGAGGCCCGCTTCGTCTCGGTCACCAAGTTTGCGGAGAAGTTCAAGGCCTACGACCCGGCCCACGCGGGCCGCACCGGAGGAGCCCATGGCGGATCAGGTCATCGAGTTGGCGCAGCGCAGGCTGGAGCAGCGGCGGCAGGAGCAGGGAACCCGTGGGCAGCACTCCGCGGCGGGAGACAGGCCGCGGCCGGGTGACGTCGCGATCGAGATCCTCGACCGCCTGCAGCGCTCGGCGAAGCGCTGGGCATGCCGCGCGTGCGGCGAGGAGCTCACGCAGGACGACCTCAACCGCCCGCTCGTCGGCGCGGTGACGGAGCCCGGCTTCTGCACCGCGTGCGTCCGTCGAGCGATCGAGCGCGGCCGCAAGCAGCGCGAGCGGAACATCGTGCCGGCGATGCGCGCCGCGGGGGCGAGCGTGTCGCACGCACAGGCGAAGCTCGCCGACTACGCTGCCCTGCCGCACGGGGCGTTCGCGGTCGGCGACCCGCCGGGCTTCACGAAGGGCCATCGCGGCTACCTGATCTGCGGGCCGTGGGGCACCGGCAAGACACACCTCGCGTGCGCGCTGATGCGCGGGTTCCTGATCGCGGGCCACACGGCGCGGTACGTCACCGCGAAGAAGCTCCGCCGTGAGGTGAACCAGACCAACAGCGACAGGGCGTCGCGCACCGAGCAGCAGGTCATCGACGAGCTGTGCGGCTACGACCTGCTCGTCATCGACGACCTCGGGAAGGAAGGCACGATGACGGACGCCCTTAAGTCGCTGATCCACGACGTGCTCTCCGAGCGCCTCGACAACCTGCGCCCGGTAGTCATCACGACGAACTTGCCGTTGCGCGGCTTGACCACGGACGGCGTCTTCTACCCGGGCATCGCCGAGACCTACGACGGAGGCATCGCGAGCCGCCTCGAGTTCCTCGAGCAGGTCGTGATCGACGGCGAGGACCGCCGGCAAGCCGGGGGCGCGTCGTGACCGGCGGGCGTGTGCCGGCACGGGGCACCGATCACGAGGACCGGAGCGAGCGGCACAACCTGCTCCAGGAGCTCGAGCGCCTGATCGAGCTGCGCCAGCGCCTCGGCGTTTCGGCGCGGCAGCAGGCGGAGGACGTCATGGCGGTGCTCCGCCGCCGGGGCGTCGCGTGAAGCGCTACACGCAGAAGTCCTGGGCGTTGGTCGAGCGCCGCTTCGCGACGACGCTCCGCTGCTTCCCGATGCTCAGCCGTCGCATCTCGATGGCGCGGGCGGCGCTGAATCTTTCATGCGTGCGCTTCGCCGAGGCCGTGCGGCTCGACGTCGTGGTGCTGCGCGCGATCGAGGCCGGACGTGCGTCACCGACGCGAGACACGCTGGCCGACATCTCGGCCTTCACCGGGCGGCCCCTCGGGTGGTTCGGGGGTCGCGGGTGAAGCGCCAGCGCTACCTCGTCGAGCTCGAGGACCGCACCGGGAAGCGCTCGAGCGTCTGCCGGTCCGACAGCCGCGTCGCCGCGGAGGCGGTCGCGAAGGCGCAGCGGCGCTTCGGGCTCGCAGAGCTCATCGACACGGAGACAGGCGAGGTCCTGCTCTCCCTCACACCCGCCGGATGGCGGGGGAAAGACGGAACGGATGCCGACCAAGAAAAAGACACCCGAGCAGCGCGCGGACAACATCGTCAAGTCGCTCGTCCAGGGCCTGGGCCCCGACGATCGGAAGCACGTCCACGAGGGGATGCGCGTCCTGCTGAAGCGGATCGCGACGGACGAGATCAAGCACGCGGTCGCGGACGCGACGGCGGAGTAGCGCAGCCGGCAGCGCCGGGTGTCGACGACGATGTCGAGGCCCGGCGCAAGGCCGCGTGGGACGCAGCACGGCGCGCTGGGTGGCGCGGCGAGCTCGATCCCGAGGTGCGGGAGAAGCTCGGCCCGCCCTGTCAAGCCAAGGACTGCGGATACCCGCAGCGAATGCACGTTCACGAACGCGGGCGCCGCTGGACCTGGTGCGTGCCGGACTCCGGCTGCGGCATGTTCATCGGGGAGCGCGCTCAGGGGGTGGGGGTTGAAGGGGAAAGCAAAGCGGCGTAGCGCCGCACGCTCGGCGGTCCGGCGGCGCGTGAAGCGCCCGACGACCATCGTGGCGAAGCGAGAGTCTGGTCCGGGCGTGGTCGACACGCCAAGTCGCAGCGTCGCGACTCTGCAGATCGGCAGCAAGCCGGTACGCGCGCTGAGCGTCGAGCTCGATCTCGGCGCGGCGTTCGGGCCGGACGCACCGACGCACGAGAATGCGGCCGGCGGCAGGCAGTCGGTGTCGCCATGCGCGCTTGATGTCGTCCCGCTCGCGCTGTTGCGCGTCGGCCGGGTGCTCTTCTCGGGAGAGACGAAGAACGAGGACGAGCGGCAGCTGGTCGGTCGCGAGAACTGGCGGAAGATCACGTCGCGCGAGCACGCGCGGCACATGCTCAACCACCTGATCCTGTACCTCGTCGGCGATCGGTCCGACGACCACATCGAGCACGCCGTCGCGCGCGGGCTGTTCATCATCGAGCGCGACCAGGAGCCGCAGCGCGTTCTCGGCTGGTTCGCCGATCGCCTGCACGGGAGGTCCCGTTGAAGCTCCCTATCCCTGACTGGCTGATCGACGCGATCGTGCGCCGCGCGAAGCGTCGGCCGTACGCGCACTTGACGGGATACATGGAGCGGTACTGGCTGTTCCGCACCCGGTGGCTCGCGTGCCGGCTGCACGTGATCCTGCGCAGCGACGACGATCGTGCGCTGCACGATCACCCGTGGGACTACGCGACCGTGATCCTGCGGGGCGGCTACACCGAGATCACGCCGAACCCGTTCCGGCTCTGGGACGAGCCGTGGCGGCCGATCGCGCAGCGTCGCGAGCGGATCGAGCCCGGCCGCGTGCTGTTCCGCCGTGTCGAGTCGCTGCACCGGCTCGAGGTTCCGGATGGCTCGACCTGCTTGACGATGTTCTTCACCCGCCCCAAGCGCCGCACGTGGGGCTTCCAGACGCCGCAAGGGTGGGTGAGTCACCACGACTACGAGCGGATGATCGCGGGCGGCGTGATCCCGCACGCGAGGCGGAAGGTGGCGTCATGACCCGGCTATCCTGCGGCTGCACCGAGCACGGCGGTGTGATCTTTACGGCGGGTCCCCGCGCCTACATGCACGGGCACCAGCGCGGCAGCGACGCCGCGATGGCGACCGAGCCGACGGAGCCCCGGCCCGCCGAGCCGCGCTGCCGGGCGCGCAGCTACTTCTGGGGCTCGTACTACGACTGCGCGCTCCCGAAGGGCCACGCGGACGCGCACGACAGCTACCCCGGCGGCGGCCCGTTTGGCCAGTGGCGCGAGCAATGGACCGACGACGAAGTCACTGCGGAGGTGATGACGGACGGCTCGCCGAAGCCGGAGGCATCGGCAGCGCCGCCAGTCGCCCCCGCGCCCTTCGACGAGATGGAGCGCGGCCGGTGCGGCTCGTGCCGGTGGTGGAACCGTATCGAGTCGCGTCGCTACGGGGATTGCACGAACTCGCTTGTGGCTGACGGCTGCGATTCGGCCTTTCGCGGAGTCACGAACGCCGCGGTCCTGGGCCGTCTGCGCACCGGCGACCGCTTCGGCTGCGTCCACTGGCACGGCGACGACTGCCCGACGTGTGGCGAGCCGCGGAGGCCGAAGTGAGCCCAATCGATCCGGAGGAGGTGCGGCGGCGGTTGGGAGATGCCCACGACTTCCGTGATCGCCCGATCCACGCCGCCGCCCGAGAGTGGCTGCGCATGCAGGAGCATATCGTGCTGGACTGCGGCAGCAACAGTTGCCGCTTCGCCGCAACGAAGGGCGGGATGCGCACGAACGGCGGGTGCCGCTGCTTCGAGCGCGCCGGGTTCGGTCCGAGTGCCGTGCAGGCCGCGTATCAGATGCTGCCCGAGATCGCGCGGCTACGCGCAGCCATGCAGGAGCAGGGCGCGCCCGTCGACGACGAGTTCCCCGAACCTGATCCGGTCGCGCCAGGCATGCAGTATGACAATGCGATGCGGCTCGCGCTGGCCGTGCGTGACGCCTACACGGCGGCACTCGATTGCAGCGAGGACGGCGCCGAACCGACGCTGGACCTCAGCGGGATTGTCGATCGCCACCTCCGCGAGCAGCAGGCCGCGCCCACCGTGCAGGAGAAGTCGGGCATCCGGGACGTGATCGACCGCCGGGATCGTGAGGAGTTGATCGCGCACCTGGCGACGCTGGCGCCCGACGTGCAGGCGCAATGTCGTTTCGAGAACGGACGAGACGAGTGCCTTACGCACGCGGGTGGGCTGTTTGTCGGTTTTCGCCACGGGACGCGACCGATTTGCACCCACGGCATCGACAGCGACGTACAGGCGCAGATCGACGCGGCGGTCGCGAAGGAGCGGGACGAGGACAGCGCCCGCGTAATGGCGGCTTCGCTACGGGAGGAGCAAGTCGAGGGCAGGACCGCACTCGTCCTGTTCGCCGACAAGATCCGCGCCCGCAGCGGCCTCGAACGCATCGAGCCACGGAGGCCGAAGTGATCGCCGCGTCGCCGGTCGTCAAGCGCTACGAGGTCCGTTGCGCGTTCGCGGCACACGGCACCAGGGGGAGTCATCGCTCGCGCTTCACGCGCTTCTATATCTGGGCGCTGATCCACTTCCTGTTCGACGGCTGCGTGCGGCAGATCGTCGACCACCAACGCCGGACCGTGAGCGGGCACTGGTTCGCGCCGGGAGACTGCCGGTACGACCGGCGCGAGCCGCGAGACGAACGAGGTCGCGCGTGATGCCGTCATGCCGACGCTGCAAGGGGCCCGTCGATCCGCCGCGCAGGAGCTGGTGCAGCCAGGACTGCGTCGATGCCTTCCTGTTCGAGCGGCACCAGTCGGTGCGGCGCGCGAGGGTCAAGGAGCGCGATCAGGGCGTCTGCGCCGAGTGCGGTCTCGACACGGTGGCGTTCTGCCGGGCACTTCGCCGGCTCGAGCGCGGCTTCGTCCCGCCTGGACGAAGCTACGGCCGCACGCGCGGCCTGATCCGAGGCCGGCAGTGGATTCGCGCGCGCGAGATCCGGCGCGCGCTCCGCATCCCGTCACACCGCTTCGCCGACCTCTGGGACGCAGACCACATCATGCCGCAAGTCGAGGGAGGGCCGCAGACAATGGAGAACCTGCGGACGCTCTGCATCTGGTGCCACCGACGCGCGACGGCTGAGCTGCACGCGCGACTCGCACGGCGCCGCAGAGAAGGGAAACGCGGCGTGGCGCCGCAGCTGTCACTGGCGGTCTGATGGGCCGCGCAGCGCGCCCGCGGCAGTTCAAGCTCGGGCGCATCGGGAGAGGAGCCAGGGTGGGGAGAGACGCGAACCACAGGATGATCCAGGGGCGCTTCGAGAAGGAGCACCTCGCGTCGACGGCGGATCTGTCCGGCGTCGGCAAGGGCGTGCCCGACATCGTCGTCGGGTACTGCGGCTTGACGACGCTCGTCGAGATCAAGCTGCCCGAGGGTAGGCGCGGCGGCACGGCGTTCTCGAAGCTGAACCACCGACAGGTCGGCTTCCACAGCAAGTGGCGCGGTATGACGCCGTTCGTCGCGCGCACGGATGCCGACGTCGACGCGATAGCCGCTCGCATAGAGCGTCTCGGCGCCGTGATGCGCGAGATCGAGTCCCTCCCCGATGACGAGCTCGAGTCGCTCGCTCTCGAGCTGCGCCAGCGATTCCGCGAGGGGCCTTCCGCTTCAAGCCTGTCGGCCTAACCTCGGGTCGCGGGTGGGGGGACGGCGTTGCCTTTGACCGGCCGCGCCGACAGGCGTTCTTGACTGGACGCTCCCCCCTGCTGTCCCGCACCAAGACCCATGCGCCGTTCCCATGCCCCGAACCATCGACCACGGAGAACGAGCGCGTGACCCTGGAGTGGCACCTTTCCAACGTACCCTTCGACGCGACGGAAGAGCAGATCGAAGCCTTCGTCGCGCAGTCCGGAGTCCTGGTGGGGCCGGTCCGGATGCTACACAACCCCGACGGCGAGTTCCGCGGGTACTGCTTCGTGCGCATCGACGTGGACGGCGGCGCGATAGAGATGGAGGCCGCGCGGCGCTCGATCTACGGTCAGCGCATCGCGACCCCTCGCAAGCCGAAGGGTCTGAAGATCAACGTCGAGGTCGCGCGCATGCGCCGGCAGCCGCCGGAGCGGCGCCCCGAGGCAGCCTGACTCGATGCATCTTCGCGACCGCGTACGCGAGCTGCGCCTCGTCCCGGCGGGCGAGCTCCGGCGGAACGAGAAGAACTGGCGTCGCCACCCACAGCGCCAGCGCGACGCGCTCTCGGCGGTGCTGCGCGAGATCGGGTACGCCGGCGCGGTACTGGCGTACGAGGCCGGCGACGAGCTGAAGCTGATCGACGGCCACCTGCGCGTCGACGAGGCCGGCGAGGACGACGTGCCCGTGCTGGTCGTCGACCTGACCGAGGCCGAGGCCGATCGCCTGCTCGCCATCTACGACCCGCTCGGGGCGATGGCGGAGACCGACCGCGTGAAGCTCGCCGGGCTGCTCAACGAGGCGGACCAGTCGATCACCAGCCTCATCCACGACCTCGACCCCGCCGGAGGGGCGGAGCCGAAGGGTGGTGGCGGGAAGCGCCCAGCGCCGATGCTCAAGTTCGGCGACACGCAAGTCGCCCTCACTGAGGGCGAGGCCGATTCGCTGCGCCAGCTCTCGTCCGACTACCGGCAGCAGCACGGCTCGACGATCGGCTTCTGGGGCTGGCTCGCGAGCCACGCGGGTCTCGCGTGACGCGCAACCGCATCAAGTACCTGCGGCGCGTGCGCGCGTCCGAGCTGCTCCGTGACCCGGCGAACTACCGCCGCCACACCACGGCGCAGAAGAGCGCGCTCGCGGCCGTCTTCGAGGAGTTCGGTTTCGCCGGTGCCGCGATCGCGCGCGAGACGCCCGAAGGCCTCCTGCTCATCGACGGGCACTTGCGCGCGGACGAGGCGGGCGACGCCGAGATCCCTGTCCTGGTGCTTGACGTCACCGAGGCGGAGGCAAAGACGCTTCTCGCCGTGCTCGACCCGCTCGCTGACATGGCAGAGCTCGACCACGACGCGCTGTCGCGCCTGGTCGAGGGCATGGCGTTCGACTCCGATGCCATCACGAAGCTCCTCGCGGACCTGCTCGGATCGACCCCCGGTGGCGCCGCCACGCCCGAGAAGGGCGAGGAGGAACCGTTCGTGCTCCTGCGGCATCGCAGCCGCCGGAAGTTCCCGGCCACGCAGGCTGAGATTCACGCGCTCTGGGCGGCGCTCAACTGGTACGTCGACACGAACACCAGGCCCGAGGGCTTCGTCAGTTGGCTGCTCGAGCGTGCCCGCGCGACCGGGTCTCTCGCGGCGCAGGCATCTCCTCCACGGTGATCGCGGCGCTCGTCAATACACTCGACTTCGACGATCGGCTCTACTCCGGCATCACCGACGACATGCTGAAGGCAGCTTCGGACCTCGACCTCGCGGCGCTCAGCGCGGGCGGCACAACCTTCGAGGAGGTGCAGCTGCTGTTCTTGCCGGCGGAGGCCGGAGCGTTCAAGGAGCTCGTCGACTTGATCGACAAGCGGGCGAAGAAGGCGAAGCCGCCGGCCCTCCTCGTGGGCGACAAGGCCGATTTCGACGCACTGTTCGACGCGACCGTTCGCACCAAGGGGGCGCTCAACATCATCAACTCGGCAACGGCGATGCAGGCCGTAGCGAGACTGGCGCTCGAGCGCTTGGAGAAGCTCGAGGCGGAGAAGTCAGCCGCGTAGATCTACGCGAAAATCTTCGGGGACCGCTTGCGGACGCTCGAACGTCAACAGTAAGCGTACCCGTCACAGCTTGTGCGGGGGTGGGCGAATTCTCAAGTCGCTGTCCCACCAGGACGGAGATGCAGGTGGAAATCCTGCCCCCCGCTCTAGACCGGTCAGGGGTGGACATGGGGGCGGTCTCGTTCGAGCGGTTGTTCGGTGACATCGGGAGGGGTGTCGACGCTGCCCTGCGCCCGCCCGCCGCGAAGCAACACGACTTCGCGAAGATCGCCGCGACGCTGAAGCGCTGCCGAAAGTGCGGCGCGGTGCGCTTCGCTGCCGACACGGCGCAGGACGCATGCACGGAGGGGCGATGAACACCGAGAACGCGGCTGTGGAATCGCCGATCAGCCTCCTCGCGACCTTCCTTGCGGCGATGCCGTGGGAGAGCCGAAGAGCGCTGGACATCGAGGAAGCCCGGCGGCGCGGCGAGCCGATCGGCGTGAGCATCGGAGCGCTACGGGCCGAGGTGCGCGAGGCGCAGCTTCGGGTCTACAAGCTCGAGCAGGAGAAGGCCAGTCGCGAGCGCGTGATCTCCGAAGATCAGGCCGCGATGCGCGAGGTAATGGAGCGCGTTCGCGAGTTCGAGGAGAGGATGGGCGCGGAGAGAGTGAGCGCCTCGGCGCAGATTGCCCGTCTCGAGCGCGAGAACGCCGACCTGAAGAAGGAGGTCGCCGACATTCGCCGGTATAACGGCGGGTGGCAGCGGAGCTATGCGGCCGTCGAGGCGAAGCTCGATGGCGTCCGGAAGATGATCGTCGAGCGGATCAAGAACCTGCGCGAGCAGTACAGGTGCGCGCCCAGTGGTACGGAGGAGGCACGCAACGCGCACTCTCGTGCGTTCGTGCTGGAGGCTCTGCTTCGTGACGCCCTCGGCGAGGTCCTCGGCCTGGAACAGCCGGCGCCGATGGCCGTCGGGGTGGATGCCGCCGACCAGCCGTCCGCGCGGGAGTTCGACTGCGAGGTGATCGGCCTCGACATCAAGGACCCGACGTTCGACAAGCCGCGACGCAAAATCGTGGCGCTGCGGTGGCGAGCGGACGCAGGCGCGCTCTACCGCCACTTCCAGCTCGAGGTGCTACTTGGCGACGTGTCGGTGCCGGAGCTCGGCGCGCGCGTGACGGTCCGTCACTGGCCGCACAATGGCACCGTCGCCGTCGAGACCCCGCTGCCCACGATGGCGAGCGGCTCCGTGCGCGTCATGACCGCCGGGCGCGTCACCGGTGATCCGCCGTGGGGACGGACGTGATGCTCGTCGTCTTGACGCTCGCCATGATGCTCGCAATCGCGGCCGTACGTCCGCCGGACGCGTGGGGCTGCTGATGTTCGCAGCCCTACTGCTCGCGTGCTGCGCGAGCCTGCTCGTGGTCGTGCTGTGGCCCACGCTCATCGGCGTCGCCATCCAGCGAGACAACGCACGGACGGAGCGCGACGACCTGCGCAGCGTGCTCGCGATCGAGCGCGGCAAGAGTCGCGCCCTGGAGCCGATCCTCGTGCAGGCGCACGTCGACACGCTCACCGCAGAGGGCGAGGCGGTACGGTTGCGCGAGGAGCTCGACGAGGCACGCGACCAAGCCGACGAACTCGTCGCCGAGGTTCGACTCGGCCGCGAGCGCATCGAGCACCAGTCGACGCTCATCACGCAGCTCGTCGAGGCGCTCAGTATCGCGACGGAGGCGCTCGAGAAAAGTCGCGACGTCGCGACAAAGGACGTCCCTGGCGGGACGGTAGCGGGTGCGTGAGGAAGAAGCCTGGTCGGCCCGACGGTAACGGCGGGGGTGCCAAAGCGGGTCGGGAATGCACGCCTCGCGACCAGGCTCCGGTGCGCGTCGAGACGGCATCTGGCGCGGTGATCCAGGTGGCGCTGCACTCCAGTGCGATGTCGCTGCCGGACGATCGACTCGGTGCGATGGTGCGAGACGCCTACTGGGCGATCCGTGGGGGGAAGCGGAGGTAGGGGTGGCCGGGTGACGGCCGGGCGTTCGTAGCGCACCGGTCGTCACCCGGGGGCGTGCTGCAAAGAACCAACCGTGGGTGCGTGGCGTCGGCTGTGGCGCGGGTGGGGGACTCGCGCGTTGGGTGCCGTCGTCACCGGTTGGTGGACGACGGAAGCTCTACGCAACGTCGGGGCCAAGCGCAATCCCAGCCGCTGTCCACGCCGCCAGGAAGATTCTTGGCGTCAACTGTAAGGGTGTCGGTGTAAAATCTGCGATCGACACGGTCGCTTGTAGACGAGGGGGGAGCGGATGCCCGAGGCATGGCGAGAGGTGGCGGTCGATGGCGAGCCGGACAGTGACATGTCGGGCAACGTCTCGCTCTACGAGATCTACGACGCCAACGCGGAAGCGCCCGAGGTGAAGCTCATGGGGCGCTTCAACGACGCCTGGATGTACGGCGAGCGGGCAACGCACTGGAAGCCCTGGGTTCAGTCCGATGCGCCGTCCGTGGCGCCGGAGATCTGGCACGAGGTCGCCACCGAGGGCAATCCGGAGACCGACGCACCGATCACGCTGTTCGAGATCTTCGACGGCGACTCGACGGGCTTGACGGCCTGGTACCTGAACCGATGGCTCGTACCCAGCGAGCTCACCGTCACGCACTGGAAGCTACCGAGGCTTTCCGACGCGCCAGCTTGAAAGGAGGACGACATGCAGTTCGCTCTTGGCTCGAAGGTTCGAGACACCGTCACGGGATGCGCGGGCACCGTCACCGCGCGCATCGAGTATCTCAGCGATACCCCGCAGGCGAAGCTCGAGTGGGGCACGCCCGACGGCACGCATCACGAGCGGTGGATCCCGGAGTCGCGTCTCGAGGCCGTCGCTTCCTAGTCGACACGTCCAGCGCCCAGCGGCCGACGCGTACGGCCCGGCGCATCAACGGGGAGGTGTGAGGTGAGATGGTACTACTCCGCGGCGATGCTCGCCGCCCTGCTCTTCTGTTCGCAGGCCGATGCGCGGCCGCTCGTGTTCACCGGCCCGGGTGGTGACGTCCACCAATGCGCGTTCCGTCCGGGCGCGAAGCCCGCGGTGCTCGACTGCTCGGACGGCAACGCGCCGACGCCTGTGCCGACCGCGATCGCGACGCCGAGCCCGGTGCCGACCGCCATCGACGAGCGCGACCTGTGCCCGGACGGCACGCTGCAGGACCGAGCGTCGAATACCGACCCGTGGTACGGCGTGACGGCGGTCATCAAGCCCGGCGAGGTCAAGCGCTACTGCGCGAAGATCCAGCCGCCGCTGATTCCGTTCTACCCGCGGCAGATCACGTTCTCGTGGTACGAGACGAGCGACCAGGACTGCGGCGCGCTGAACGTGGGCGTCGACGCGCTGAGCGGCCCGCCGCGGCCCCGCGGTGGAGCCGGCTACTCGGCGAGCGGGAACTTCTACTACTACGGCAAGTCTCGAGGACGTGACGGCTCCGTCATCCAGACGCCCGAGCAGACGGCGCCGGGCATCTACGTCGTGACCGTCATCGGTGGTGGTGAGCTGGGCACGACCTGCGTCAACTATCGCATCGCCTGGAAGGCCGAGCCGTGACCGTCCTGGCGTTCGTCGCGGGCCTCGCGGTCGCGCTGGTGCTGTTCATGTGGTGGGTCGGCCGCTGCATGCCGGCGGTCGCGCTGGTGCTGCTCGCGGCCCTGCCCGCTCAGGCGCAGACACCCGACGAGCGGGCGATCCTCGACCTGATGAACGAGGAGCGCGCGCGCTTCAGCGTCGCGCCGCTCGGCTGGTCGGAGGAGCTGCACCGCGCGGCGCAGGCGAAGGCCGACGAGCAGGCCGAGCACGACGGCCAGTGCCCGGCGCACGATTCCTGCGACGGGACGAAGTGGTCGAAGCGCATCGGCCGCTTCTATCCGGGCTGGGTGGCGCTCGGCGAGAATGCCGCGACGAGCATCCGCGACCCACAGGTGATCGTCGACGGCTGGCTCTCGAGCGACGGGCACTGGAGCAACATCGTCGACTGGCGCTTCATCGAAGCCGGTGTCGCGCTCGCGGACGGCACGACCGACTTCGGGCGCATCACGTGGGCCTACGCGGACTTCGGCTCGCAAGCCCTCCCGGCGACGCCGACGCGCGCACCACGGGTCACGCCGACGCCGCTACCACCCGGCGGCATAGGCGCGCTGCGGATCCATCGGACCCGCGCCAAGACGATCGTCAGCGGCTACGTCGTGACGGACGGCTCCGACCTGAAGCAACCGGCGACGCTCACGATCGACCTGAGCAGCGGCGCCATGGCGGTGTTCGTGATCCCCGCCGGACGCATCCGACCGTCCGGCAAGGGCATTAAGACCATCGGCGGCCTGCCCGCACTGCGCATGGTGCCGTCCAGGCTACCCCGGATGCGGTTTCGGTTCGAGGTGTGGGGCGTGCACGAAGTCGGCCCGGTCAAGCTGTACGCGGCCGGACAGGCGTGGGGGTCAGAGTGAGCACGCACGAGATCGTCGACCACGCGATCGTGACGGCGGAGCTGCTCATCTTGCTGGTCGGCTTCGTGGTCGTGATCGTCCAGCGCGATCGCGCACAGGCGGAGCTCGACAAACTGCGAACCGAGCAGCGGTGGAGGCCACGCACATGACGCTCGTCGAGCTCATCGCCGCGAATCTCGCGAGCAACTACCATCACGTCATCACCGCCGGCACCGACGAGCTGGTCGACAACGTCGCGCAGACCATCGCCGAGGAGGCCAAGCGCTTCGCGCGCGCCCTGCAGCGCCACCTATTCCCGGTCGCGACCGTCGTCGTGGCCGTGAAGTACCCCGACGGCCAGACCATCCGGCACCTCCTCTGCGACCGCTGCTGGCTCGCGAGGAGTGAGCGCCCGACGTGGGCTACGGTTGTCGGCTACGAGGGCCACGAGCGGGGCCTCACCGACACGAACGGAGCGCCGATCCTCTGCCAAGAGTGCCGATGAAGCGCGCGGTGGTCACGACGCTGCCGCTCACCCTGATGCAGCGAGTCTGCCTCGCGGCGCTCTACGCGACTGCGGCGGGTGCGGCGATCGCGCTCGCGGTGCTGCTCGTGAGGATCGCGTGACCGGAGGCAACGTCTTCCGGTGTCCGAGGTGCGACACCGTCGCGGTGTTCCCGGGCGTCGTCGCCTACTGCCCCTGCCCGGACGGAGGACGGCCCGTCTCGTGGCCTGACGACCAGATCCCGCTCGAGCTGCCCGCGCCGACGATGATGCGTCGGGTTGGCACGCTGGGGCAGTACCTCGGCGTCCGGCGAGCCCGGCATCATCTCGCTCAAGAGCGAGACGCCGATGTCACCCGCCGAGGTCGAGGAGCTGCGACGGGTCTGGACGATGCGGTCCCCTGTGTTCAGCGTCGGGTGGGGGCCGATCCCATGATCGTCAAGCTTCACGACGGCACCGAGGGGGAGTTGGTCGGGTGGATGCGATTGATCCCGCGATCGCGGACGCTCGTAGGTGGCACGTGGCGCCCGGAGATCGTCGTGCGTCGAGTGGGCCACCGCGACGAGGTGCTCTGGTCCGGCCGTGAGCGGCCCACACCCGACGACGCCGAGCTCGACCTCGCGAAGGCGGTCGCTCTCGCGGGCCTTGCGATGGCGGCGAAGGCTGGTGGCGAAGCGCTCGCGCGCGCAGAGGACGAGACGCTTCGTCGAGCGGCGATCCCGACCGTGCCTGGCTACTACATCGTCCGCTGGCGCTCGCGCTTCGTGCGCGCCTACGGCTACGACGCGACGCCGCAGATCGCGCGCTTCGAGCTCCGCACAGACTACATGGAGGACGACGAGCCTGACGCCCCGAAGGTCTGGCTCACCGGCAGCGACGTAGACCGCGAGGTCGACGACTTCGAGTGGCTCGAGGGGCCGCTGAAGCTCACTGCCTGACGAACAGCGGGAGCCCGAGCCCATCCCGAGCTCCCGCTGCGGCCCACGGACATAGAGCCACCGTCGCCGGCCGTCGGGGAACGGTACCAGCACTGCTACTGTTACCGTTGACCCTATGACTCGTCAACCGCTCAGCGCATACTGAGGCCGTCCCGTTCCCGTGTCCCTTCACCCTCTCAGGAGACACGGGAACCATGCCCGGCGGACGCCCCCCGAAGCTCACCCCCGAACTACAGCAACGCATCATCCAGGCCATCCAGGGCGGCGCCTACCGCGAGAAGGCGGCGCAGTTCGCTGGCATCGCTCCCGAGACGCTGTCGCGCTGGATGTCGCGGCGCGGATCGCCCTACGCCGAGTTCAGTCAAGCGGTTCTGGAGGCGGAGGCGCATGCGTCCGTCATCATGGCGCTGCGCGTGTCGGCTGCCGCGAAGGACGACTGGCGCGCAGCGGCGTGGTGGCTCGAACGCAAGTTCCCCGACGAGTGGGGTCGCAAGGACCAGCACAAGATCACCGACGGAAATGGCGAGCCGGTCATCCCGCTCGACTTCCTGCGGCAGGCCTTCGAGCGGGCGACAAAGCGCGCCGAGGACTGAGCGCGGGTGGCGGTCCACCTGCACAAGCGCGCCAAGGACGAGCTGCGTCGTGGCGCGCGTGCGCTCATCGAGACGCCCGTCGGCTTCGCGCGTGGTGTCCTCGGCGACGACCTGTGGGGCAAGCAGGAGGAGATCCTCGACTCCGTCGCGAAGTACCCGCTGACGGCAGTCAAGGCGTGCCACTCGTCGGGCAAGACGCACGTCGCGGCCAGAGCCGCGCTCTGGTGGGTGGCGCGATTCCGCGACGGCATCTGCATCACGACGGCGCCGACGTGGAACCAGGTCCGGCGCGTCATGTGGGGCCAGATCCACCAGGCGCTCGAGAAGTCGTGGGTCAAGTTCCCGCACGTCAACCAGACGGAGATCTGTCTCGGCCCGAGCAACTACCTCGCCGGTCTCTCGACGAGCGAGGGCGTCAACTTCCAGGGCTTCCACGGCAAGATCCTGATCATCCTCGACGAGGCGCCCGGCATCAATCCGGACATCTGGGAGGCGATCGAGGGCATCCGCGCCGGCGGCGACGTGCGCCTGCTGGCGCTCGGCAACCCGACCGTCGCCTCGGGGCCGTTCTTCGAGTGCTTCAAGCCCGACTCGCTCTGGAACCGCATCACCATCTCGGCGTTCGACACGCCCAACTTCCGCGGCATCGACATGGAGCGCCTCCTCGAGATGTCCGAGGAGGAGATCGCCGCGTCGCCGCGCGAGTACCTCACGACGCGACGCTGGGTGCGCGAGCGCTGGCACCAGTGGGGCCCAGACCACCGACTCTGGGTGTCGCGCGTGCTGGGCGAGTTCGCAGAGCAGGACGCCGATTCGCTCTACAGCCTCGCGTGGCTCAGCGTCGCGAAGCAAAACGCCTTCGACCCGGATCCGACGGACCGCTGGTACGCCGGGCTCGACATCGCCGGGCCCGGGCAGGCGGAGACGGCACTCTGTATCCGCCGCGGCCAGCAGATCGTCGGCATCTGGGCGTGGCAGAAGGAGGACCCGCGCCAGGAGGTGCTCGACGTCCTGCGGCCATTCAGGGATCGCGGCATCGTCGTCCAGGGCGACGCGATCGGCCAGGGGCACTACTTCCTGCGCGACCTCGAGAAAGCGGGCTACCCGGTCGCGTTCGTCAACGTCGGGCTGCCGTCGTCCGAGCCGAAGCGCTTCGCGTCGCTCAAGGCCGAGATCTACTGGGAGCTGCGCGACACGCTGCAGGCGAACCAGCTCGCGTTCCCGAAGGACCGGCCCATGCAGTCGATCGTCGAGCGCACGATCGGCCAGCTGTCGACGGTGCGCTTCACCGAGACCGAGCGTGGGCAGGTCATCATCGAGTCGAAGGAGTCGCTCGCTCGCCGCGGCGTCGCATCTCCCGACCTTGGCGAGGCGGTGATCCTGTGCTTCGCGAAGTCCGCGAAGATCCGTCCGCGCAGTGCGCGCAAGGTCCACGCGGTGTGAGCGGCCCCCGGTATGAACTGACCTCGGCGCCGCTATCCTCCATCTGCAAGACGCCCGAGCGTCGCTGATGAACGGCCAATGGCGATACACAGATCAACCGCAACGCAGGAGCCGACCATGACGTAGGAACGCGCTCTCTCGACCCGGACCCCTGTCCCCTGCCCCGTTCGACCGGGCGCCCGTCAAGCGGCGCGGGGGACAGGCTCATCGCTCGCAAGAACCGCCGGCAGGCGACGCATCGCGGCCCAGCCAACCCGCCGCGACGCAGGGACATCGACGCAGACGCCCTCGCTGACCGCCTGCGCGCCATCGCGCGTGGCGAGCCGCTGAACGTCAAGAACGCGGACGTCGGCGATCCCCTGCGTGGATCCGTCCCTGTCTACGCCTGCGTGCACCTCATCGCGAGCAACCTCGCGAAGGCGCCGCTCGAGGTCTACCGCGGGAAGACCAAGCTCGAGAAGCACCCACTCGTGGACCTGCTGAAGCGGCCGAACAAGGCGATGCCGCGGCAGCGCTTCATCCACACGATCGCCACCCACGCGCTGCTCAACCCGAACGGCTACGTCTACATCGAGACGCGACATGGCGACGACCCGCGCAAGGGGCAGCCGGTCAACCTGATCCCCCTGCCGCCAACGCGCGTCCGCGCGATCCGCCCGTCGACGAACCTCTACGACCTGGTCGGCTGGCGCTTCACCGGGGCGCAGGCGGTCGACCTGATTCCCGACGTCGTCGCACGCATCGAGGTCGCCCCGGACCCGGATGACCCCTACGCCGGCCTGCCGCCGCTCACGGCCGCGCGGCTGGCGGTCGAGACCGACATCTACGCGGGCGAGCTCAACAAGGCGATCATCAAGAACGACGGTCGGCCCGCCGGCATCCTCCGCGTCACGGGCGACGAGGACCTGACGGACGAAGAGGTCGAGGAGATCCGTGCGCGCTGGAAAGAGGCGCACGGCAACCCGAACCTCGCGGGTGACGTCGCGGTCCTCATGGGCCGCATCGAGTGGCAGCAGACGACCATCCCGCTGCGCGACATGCAGTTCATCGCCGGGCGGAAGTGGAACCTCGGCGAGACGGCGCGCGCGTTCAACGTGCCGCCCGTCTTCCTCGGCGAGTACGAGGCGTCGGGTCTCGCCGACGCCGGCATGCGCTTCTACTGGCGCATGCTCTACCAGACCGTCATCCAGCCGTTCAGCGAGCACATCCAGGGCGTGCTCACCGAGTCCCTGTGCCCTCGCTACGAGGACGACCTCTCGATCGTCTTCAACTGGGACAACGTCGAGGCGCTGCGCGACGACATGGTCGCGAAGATCGAGATGGCCAAGGGCCTCAAGGAGCTCGGCTACACGCCGAACGAGATCGCCGAGATCTGCGACCTACCGCCGCAGGACCAGCCGCGCGGCGACGTCGCCTGGGTGCCGGCCGGAATGGTCCCGGCCGAGATCGCGATCGAGCAGGCCGAGCTGCCTGACGACCCGCTCCCGACCGGCCCCGGCGGCTTGACGCCGCTGCCGCCTGCGCCGGGTGAGGAGCCCGAGCTCGTGCTCGAGCCGATCCCCGATGCGCCCGTCAAGATTTCGCGGGCGAAGATGACGCGTGCTCGCATCTGGCAGCGCCACCTGAAGGTCACGAACCCCTTCGAGAAGCGCGTCCTCAGCAGGCTCCGCGGCAACCTACAGAAGCAGCGCGCGCGCGTGCTCGACGCGATGGAGACGAAGGCGAAGGGCCTGCCGCTGGGCCTCTCGATTGCTGGCCCCGCAGAACTGGCGCGAGCACTCGACCCGGACTGCCCAGTGTCCGATACGGCCGGAGAGCCGCTCACGCTCGGAGCGAGGCTCTACCGGGCGGCGCAGGTCGCCATCCGCGAGGCGAAGCGCG
Source organism: Candidatus Binatia bacterium (assembly GCA_019749875.1). Classification (GTDB taxonomy): domain Bacteria; phylum Desulfobacterota; class Binatia; order UBA12015; family UBA12015; genus VGTK01. The sequence continues at coordinate 50,862 of JAIEPK010000091.1, forward strand.
GCGAGCACCGGCTCGAGACCATGGCTCGCGAGCTGATGAACGTGCGCGTGATGCTGCGCGACCACGGGCCGGGTGCGGTGCTGCGCGAGCTCGATGCGCTGCGGCGGCTGGTCGTCATGGCGCGCGCCGCGGACGACGCGGCCGACGAGTTCGACGCGGACGCCTACGCGCGCTCGATCGAGCTCCTGCTGCGCCAGGCGTTCCGCGCGGGCGGCACCGACGCGGGTGAGCAGCTGCTCGACCTGAGCATCATCAACGACAACGCCGTCAAGGAGTACGCGAAGGAGCTGCCGAAGCTCGCAGAGACGTACTTCGACCACCGCCTCGGAGAGCTGGTGCAGATCGGCGAGCGCGTGAAGGAGCGGCTCCGGGACACGATCCTGGAGGGCCTGTCCCTCGGCGACACACTCGATCAGCTCATGGACCGCGTCCGCGACACGTTCGACGCGTCGGCGTCCCGAGCGCGGACGGTGGCGAGGACCGAGTCCCACACCGCCGTGAACAGCGGCAAGTTCGAGACCTACAAGACGCAGAACGCGCAGGGCGAGAACGAGTGGGTGACGGCGAAAGACGCGCACGTCCGCCGGTCGCACCAGATCGACGGCGAGCGTCGGCGCACGGGCGAGAAGTTCCCGAACGGCTGCCGGTACCCGGGCGACCGTGCGGCGCCCGCGCGCGAGGTCTGCAACTGCTTCCTGCCTGGGACACAGATCAGCGGAGCGATCGTTGCGGCCCTACGCGCCAGCTATTCTGGGCCAGCCGTCGAGATCGTAACCCGGAATGGCCATCGGCTGTGCGTCACCGCTCAGCACCCCGTACTCGGGGCGGAGGGGCCGGTCGCCGCTGCGAGACTTCGCGTAGGCGACCACCTTCTGGCCTACGGCACGAACATCGACGTGGCGTCCGCGAACGAGGAAGACGGATGCGCCAGCGTCGAGGATGTTTTCGATGCGATGGGGGGACATGAATCCGTTCTTCAAGCCTCCGCGGTGGATTTCCACGGCGACGGCCGCTTCGTCGAGCAGAAGGTCGACGTACGCTCCCGCTACCATCGACTGCTGCGTGACGACGAGACCCTGGTCGCGAACGAACGTGGCGAGCTCGTTCTCGTAACGGCCGATTCGCCCCGTGGCGGCGCGGTTGGCGGCGGCGACCTGACGACGCCTCTGCTCGACGTCCATGGTGCTCCACTTCGCGCGCTCCGCGTCGGACCGGCCGCGCTGCTTGATGCCCGCCTTCCGCAGCCTGAGCGTGACGACGTGTCGCGCAACTCCGAACGAGTCCGCGAGCGACTTGACGCTCTCGCCGGAGGAGAATCGCCGAACGATCTCGGTGTCATCGAGGTGTCGACGACGGATACAGGCCTCGACGCCGGCAGCGGCCAGCTTTCTCCAGAGTGTCGAGCAGCCTACGCCAGCTTCGCGAGCGAGCTCCGGGACCGGAGTTCCGGCGCGGTAGCGCTCGATGAGGTGGTCGAGGTTCGGCACTTCCACTTTTCGGGACACGTCTACGACCTCCAATCGACAACCGGTTACGTAGCGGCCGGCGGAATCATCAGCAAGCAGTGCCGCTGCACCATCATCCCGGTCTCGGCCATCGACTACCAGCTCGAGGCCGCGTGACGCCTACGACTCCCCGGCCCTGAGCCGGTTGCCTCGGCCTACAAGGTCGAGGCCGTCCCCTTCGCCCCCCGACCCGCACGACAGACGAAGGGGCGACACATGCTGCCGGCGCACTACGGCATCGACAAGAACAGCGGGAACCTGCAGCGCGACCTGGGCGACCAGCGACGCGTCATGCTCATCCGCGGCGAGCCGCAGCGCGTGCGGACCCTCAACGCGAAGGAGCGCGTGCTGCGCTTCATCGTTTGCACCGAGGGCGTCAAGCGCGACGGCCACAAGGTCCGCATCGGCGACCTGAACAAGGGCGACACGTACGGCTTCGACTTCACGAACTTCGCGAAGAACCCCGTCGCGCTCTGGACCCACGACTACGGCGCCGAGGGTCGTCCGCCGCTCATGCCCGTCGGCGCGTGGCGCAACTGGGTGGTCGAGGTCGAGAACGGCAAGCGCCAGCTCGTTGCCGACCTGAAGTTCGCGTCGCACCAGATGGCGTCGGACCTCTACCAGCTCTACCTGCCCGAGGAGGAGGGCGGCGACGGCTGCGGGCATGCGTGTTCGATCGGCTGGGTGCCGCTCACCTGGGAGGAGATGCGCTCGGCAAACGGCGCGTACATCGGGCACGACTTCCTCACCGGCGAGATGCTCGAGATCAGCCCGTGCGGCATCCCGGCAGACCCGGACGCGACGCTCAAGAAGCTCTCGCGGGCGATGAACGCGGGGCGCGTCTCGAGAGAGACCGTCGAGCGCCTCGCGGACTGGGGCATGTTGCCGAAGAAGCTGCGCGGCTACGCCTACGTGCTGGATCATCGCTCCGCGGACGCGGCACACACGCGAGCCATGACCAAGGGCGACCGCGTCAAGGTGAAGGCGGGTAAAGAGCACGACGCCATGACCAAGGGTGCCGCCGGCGAAGTCGTCGAGGTGAGCACGTCTGCGCTCGGGATCAAGTTCGACGGCATGGACGGTGTCCACCGGTGGTACGTCGAGTCGGAACTCGAGGCTGCTGACGACAACCCCGAGCAGATCGAGGGCGACGAGATGTCGCGCGCGATCGCGGCACTGCTCGATGACGAGTCGGCACACGGCAACACGGGCGACAAGTCGACGATCGACAACACGGAGAGTCGCGACGTCGCGACCGAGGGCGGCGGCAAGCAGTCCGAGGCGTCCCCCACCGCCGAGGTCAGGCACGGCATCTTCTGGACCGAGGTCTGCCGTACGATCGCATTCTCGTTCGGCACCGTCGCTCGGGGGCAGATGTCCGACGCGATGGACCAAGCGAAGGATCGGGCCTGCGCCCTGCACTCGCAGCTCTACGGCGTGCTGGACCAGCTCTCGTGGGAGATCACGACGCTCTTCGTGAAGGGCCGCGACATGATCGGGATCGAGGCCGCGCCGAGCTACCCGACGGATGACGACTGGGCGCGACGCTGCGTCAAGCGCGGTGCGGCCCTGGCCGCGTCCCTGTCCGACACGTTCGCCGAGATGGAGGACATCATGGCCGGCGAGGCCGGAGCCGAGGGCGAGCCCGAGACCGCCAGCGCCGATGCGCCGCTCACCCGCGTCGGCAAGAAGCTCGCGAGCAAGACGCCAGAGGGCGAGGACCAGGACGAGCCCGAGACGCCCGACGAGGAGGACGACGAGGACGAGGACCCCGAGAAGACCCTCGCGCTCGAGCTGGGCGACGTCATGGAGCGTGCCACCGCGAAGATCCGCGGCGAGCAGCCGGGCGCGCACGGCGATCACAGGGAATGGCTCGACGACGACCGCCTTGCCCGCTTCGCGAAGGCGCTCGGACGCAACGAGAAGTCCAGCGTCAAGGACGACGAGCCCATCGGCACGCGCGCGGATTTCGCGGACATCCTCCTTTCTATTGATCGCGTCTCGGCCAAGCTCGGTTCAGGCCGATCGGCGCGCGGCGGCAACTGAGCCGCAGACGCGCGCAGACGACTCGACCATCACCGCCCCGACTTCCGGCCCCACGACCCGCCACCTGTTGCGCCGCACGGCGCCATGGAGTCCGGGCAAATGCCGGAAGTCGTTGTCAAGAAGACCGACGAGGTCGCGAAGCTCCGCGCGTTCGTCGAGATGGTCGAGGGCGAGCTGCCCAACCGCATCACCAAGGAGCAGGCCGAGGAGATGGTCCGCGACGGCGTCAAGAGCGCCATGGCGGACTACGAGGCCAACATCGAGGCGCGGGTCATCGAGCGCATCAAGGCGGCCGACAAGATCGGTGCGGCCCCCGGCGAGCGCGTGTTCGTCGCCGGCGGCGAGCGCGAGCACGACCTGCCGCTGCGTCAGCTCGGCGACGTCATCATCGCCGCCCGCTCGCTCACCCGCGAGGGCCGTCTGCCCAGCGAGAAGATGCTGCGCTATCTGAAGCGCGACATGCTCGAGGGCACCGGGACGCATCCCCTGGTGCCGGTCGTCACCGCCGACGGCGTCATTCGCTTCATCGGCGAACGGTCGATCATCCGCGGCATCGCCCGGATGATGCAGATGACGACCGATCAGATCGTTCTGCCGATCGAGGACGAGAAGGGCGACGCGTACTTCCCCGCCGAGAACGTCGACGCCACGGCGAGTGACATCACCTTCAAGCCCAAGGACGAGTCGATCCTGCAGGCCGAGTCGGTCGTCGTGCACCGCGTGGTGTCGCGCGACCTCTCGGACGACGCGCTGATCGCGATTGCGCCGTACATCGCCGAGGTGTCGGCGGAGCGCATCGCGCGCGCCGAGAACCTGCAGGCGTTCGTCGGCTCGGGCTCGCCCTTCACCGGCGTCGTGAACACCTCGGGCGTGCCGGTCGTGCAGCTCTCGGACGGCAAGACGTCGTTCGGGGACCTCGAGTGGGACAACCTCGCCGAGGCGGAGTTCCAGGTCGACGAGGACGCGCTGGGCGACCTGACCTGGATCACGAGCAAGGCCGCGTTCCTCGAGGCCTTCCGGATGAAGAACGACCAGGGCAACCCGATCTGGGCGACCCAGTGGTCGGCGGGCCTGCCGACGGTCGGCAACATGCCGAAGCCGCGCGAGAACCGTCCGGGCCTGCTCTCGGGTTACCCAGCCTACATCACCAAGACGATGCCGACGAACGCGCCGGGGGCGGTCTCGTTCATCATCGGCTCGTTCATGCAGGGCTTCGTGTTCGGCGACCGTCGCTCGCTCGAGGTCGAGTGGGACGACAGCATCTACCGCAAGAAGCGGAAGAGCGCCGTCTTCTTCTCGGAGCGCATCGGCATGAAGGTCACGCTGCCGAAGGCGTTCTGCATCGTCAAGAACGCCGACAGCTGACCGGCGGGCGGCGGCGGGCTTCCTCCGGGCTCGCCGCCGCCATGACCCGCGATCGCTTCAGCGGCGCGGTGCGGGGCCGTCCTTCGGGGCGGCCCTTGCTTTTTTGTGAGGGCCCCTTTCCGAACGTCCGCACCCTGCCGTAAAGGCCGCGCGCATCGGGACGGGGACCGCCTGGACAGCGGCCCTGAGGGCTCGAGACGCGGGGAGGTGGGGGATGCAGCAGGGGATGCTGCGCGTGCGCACGAGGCAAGACGTGCGCACCAGTCGGGGGGTGCTGTGCGGTGGCTTCGTCGTCGAGCTGCCGGAGGACGAGGCGAGAGACCTCATCAGCCGGAAGCTCGCCAGCGAGGTCGCCGATCGGCGCCGCGGTGACGGCCGCGAGGCGCCCGCCGGGCGCCCGGAAGGCGTCAAGCAGTCGCCGGGGGCGCCACTGCGCGAGAGCCCACGCGACGCGTTCCTGCGCAACGGCGATGCGGCCGGCGACACGCAGGACCCGCTGGGCACCTTCGAGCCGCAGCCCGGATCGGCGGAAGACTTCGACGCGCCACGCCTCGGCTACCGTGGCGACTCGTTCGATGCGCCGGTCGAAAGTCGCGACGTCGCGACCGTGTCGCGCGAGCCCGTCAAGCGGCGCGGCGGAAGGAAGCGCTCGCGGTGAAGCTCCGACTGCTCTACCCGAAGTCGCTCTTTCGCATCGGCGCCGAGCTCCGCATGGCGCTCGAGCAGGGCGGCGTCGAGATCGCCAGCAAGGCAGACGTCGCCCTGCACCTCTCGACGACGTCGGACTTTGACCCCGTCCCCGATGCGCGGAACGTGCTGTGGGCGACGGACGTCACGACACCCGATCTGTCACCCGGGGCGGTCGCGCGGCTGCGCGTCGCGGACGCGATCCTGGCGACGGGCTCGATGCTGCGCGAGCTGCTGATGCCCGTCACCCAGAACTGCTGCGTGCTGAGTACGATCGTGCCGCTCGGCTTCGCGCCCAGCGCCTTCCGCCCGGTACTGCGCACCGATGCGCCGCGCACGCAGGCGTCGCCGCTTCGCGTGCTCTGGGTCGGCGACCTGGATCCGCGTGGTGACCTGGGCCTACTCGGTGCGCTCTGGGCCGAGCGCTTCGCCGACCAGCCGTGGATCACGCTGACCGTCGCCGCGCCGGGCGTGAAGCCGGAGCACAAGGGCAACGTGCACTTCGCGCCAACGCCCCTCGCGCCACGATCGCGAGTCAGCCTGTTGCGCAGCCATCACGTCATGGTGTCGTTCGGCCACCTCGACCGTGCCGGGCTGACCGAGCTCGAGGCGTTGGCGACGGGCCTGCCGCTCGTCACGTCGGCATGGGCGCCCCCGCTCGACTACCCGCTGCACGACTGCGCGGAGGTGGTCGACTACGAGGTCGACTACGACCGCCACGGCAACGAGGTGGTGACGGCGAACCCCGGCGAGCTGGGCCGTCGCCTCGAGCGCGTCGTGCGCAACTACGACGACGCCGCGTGGCGTGCGTTCGATGCGGTGCGCATCCGCCCGTTCGCCGTCGAGCCCCGGATCCTCGACGCGTTCCGGTGGCCGGCGGTGATCGAGCAGCTGAAGCGTGCGCTGGCCGAGACGCTCAGCGGCGATGCGAGGGCCGCAGCGTGACCCGCGCACGAGACGTCATCGCGGAGCGGCTCCACCTCGATCGCGCCGCCGACTGGCGGCTGGGTGCGAGGGCGGTGCTCGTCTTCACGCGCTCCGGGTCGGTCTATCAGGTCGACACGCAGGGCACCGTGCGCGGCGGATCGCTCGGCACCGAGAACGGCCGGCTCCAGGGGGCGGTCTACAGCACGGGTGGGCCGCTCAGGCCGGGCGAGATCGTGGTCGGGCTGTCCATGGAGATCGTCACGCACCGCAACGTCGTCACCACGACGCGCGTCGAGCGGGTGGAGGACGCGGAATGAAGGTCCCCGGAGCACCGGAGCTGCGGATTCGCCACGACGGGTCGACTCGCATCGTCAGCGGACCGGCGACATCAGTTTGCGTCGACGTTGGCGGAGAGCTTGCCCAGCCGATCGTTCGCTCGGTCGACTACTTCGTCGGCACGGCCGGCGACCGGCGCGGGCAGCCGTGTGTCCTCGTCGAGTGGGGCGGCTTCTCGTCGAACCTCGAGGTCGTCGCCGAGCTGGCCGAGCCGATCCCCGAGCACGAGCACGTGCAGCGCGTCTACGTGCTGTGCCTCGGGCTGTCGCGACGGACGAAGGTCTGCGACGCCGACACAGGCGAGGAGATCCTCGTCACCGGCGTGCGCGTCAAGCTGGTCGCCGGTGAGCCGGCGCTCGCGTGGGTGGACCCGTGGGTCGACCCGAAAGGAGAGCAATGAAACCGTTCAGCATCTTGACGTCCATCACCGACCCCGTGCAGGGCTCCGGCAAGCTCGAGCTGACCAGCCGCGGGAAGATGCGGATCGAGTACGAGATCGACCTCGCCGGCGACATCGTCGACGCGGCGATGTCGGGTGACCCCAACGTCGGTAATCGTCTGCGCCAGAGCATCCCGGCGGCGCTTAGCCAGCTCACGCAGAACCTGTTCGGTCAGCTCGCGCAGGGCCATCCGGCGCAGAAGGCCGGGCACCTCGCCGTCGTACCGAACCGCCTCGACACGTGAACCCGCTTCGCTACGTCGGCTGGTACGTCGCGGCGCTGGTGTTCGCGGCCGGCGGCCGGATGCTGCGGCCTGGTGCTGATCCGAAGGACGAGGCGGTCGCGGCCATCGCGTTCGCGAACCGGCTGATGGGCTACGACGATGACGAGTGAGCCGCGACAGTTCGCGCACACGCTCGGCGAGCTGTGCGCCAAGGGCGAGTTCCAGACGACTGGCCTCCTGACCAGTCAATGCGACGCCGCGGTCGAGCACGCCATCGAGCTTCGCTTCGTCTCCAACGCGGACCTGGACGACGCCCTGCGGCGCCTCGTGCCCGAGGAACTGAGTGCGGACGTCTACTCGATCGACCTGCGCGTGCTGCTGCGGGTCAAGGCGCACCGATGAATGGCCCCCGGTGGTGGACCGGCCCGCTCGCGCTGCTGGCGCTGTGCGGTGCGATGATCCTGATGGCGCTGCTCGCCGGCTGCGACACGCGCCAGGCCGATGCCGGCGACCCGCTGCCGATCGTCGCGACCAGCAACCGCGGCGAACTCTACCGCGTGCGCGACGGCAACGTGACGTGCTGGTTCACGATCAACTCCTACGGCAGCGCCATCTCGTGCCTGAGGGACGCGCCGTGAGGGGCCTCGCGGAGGCCATCGACGCCTTCATCGACTTCGGCATGACGGCGATCATCCGCACCGCCGCGTTCCTCCTGGTGTGCGCGTTCTTCGGTGGCATCGTGCCGGGCCTCGCGGCTCTGCTGTCTGGCTGCGACGATCGCCCGTGCGTCCGCTCCCACACGGAACAGGCGTGGTTCAGCACCGGCGTCGCAGGCTTCTTCGCCGACATCCAGGTCTGCGACGAGTACGCCCCGGAGGCGCCGTGACCGTCAAGCTGGTCATCTCGAAACCGGCCCCGTGCAAGGGCTGCGGCCACCGCCTGCACCGAGGCGAGTGCCGGCACAGGTTCCCGTGGTGGCTCCGCGTGCTGAAGGTTCTCCACCTGGTGCGGAGGAGTATCGCGATGCGGAGACCTCCCGCGCGCTCGCTGTGGTCGTTCTGGGCGCGGCCCGTGTGCGGTTGCTACCTGTGGGACTCGCGACGTGTCTACGACTGGCAACGGCAGCACGTCATCGCGCGCCGCGCCGCGCGGCGGAGGAGCCGTCGATGACCTGGCCGCTCGCCTGTGTCGGCGTCGTGCTCGCGATGCTCGCCCTGCGCTTCGGCGCCCTGCTGCGCGACGCGTGGCGCGGGCCGCGGTGGGACTTCACGCCGAGCGAGTTCTTCGAGGTCGTCTTCGCGCCGAACGACTGGCGCTGGCACCACGACTACTCGATAGACGCCCTGCGGCGCGCGTTCGCGATCCCGCGCCACATGCTCGAGCCGAAGCCGCGGCTCGTCTACTCGTGGCACGAGATGCCGGTCGTCGACTGGCCGGAGCCCGAGCCTGAGCCACCGAGGAGCTCGCTGTTCGACACCTGGACGCCGCCCTTCTTCGGTGACCGTCTGCTGATCGAGTGGGAGCGGCGCGAGAAGAGCCTGCCGCGACTGCTGTCGTTCGTTCTCCCGATGGGGTGGCGGTGAGCATCGCGGTCGTTCTGCCGCTCGACGCGTCGACGACGGTCGAGCAGTACCGCCGGTCGCTCAAGACCTTCCTCGCGCAGACGATGTGCCCACGAGCGCTGGTCGTCCTCGAGCGCGGCATCTCCGAGGACCTGGACGTCGAGGTGTCGACGAGCGCATGGCCGCTGCGCGGGCACCCCGGTGTGTTCTTCTTCCGCCCGGTCGCGAGGCCGGACGACATGACGGCGGTCTACCGCGCCGGCGCGCAGGTAAACGCCGAGGTGCTCACCTGCTGGGAGCCGGGCGAGGAGTTCCACCGCGACACGCTGGGACACCTCTGGGTCGAGCAGAACAACGGCTGCGCCTCCGTCGTCTACGCGGAGGACGAGCGAATCTGGGCCGCGTGCCACCGGCAGTGGTTCGAGCTCGGGCCCGTTTTCCCGACGGCGCGCAAGATCCGCGCGGCGCTCCTCGTGCACGGCCACCTCATCAGGCGCATCGCCCCGGTTCGGGACTACACGCCGGACCCAGGTGCTACACCACGCGCTCGCGAACGCTCTCCATCCACTCGACGATCGCGTCCTCGATCGTCTCCCTCGTCGCCCTCGCGACTGGCATGAGAGTCGTCCAGCGCTCGGAGAATCCGACCGAGACCCAGTCGTTCTCTTCGAGGACCACGCTGTTCGACCCGTCCTCGGTCGTCTCGTTGCGGATCGTCAGCTTCGGGCTGCTCCGGGCGCGGTGCGGCTCGAACGTGACGACGATCGTTGCCTGTTCGTGATCCGTCTCGCAGGAGACCTCCGCGCCGCTGCCACGGAGCTGGTCCGCAATGCGATCAGCCGCTGACCGCGCATCGACGTAGGCACCATGTCGGTACTCGTCGTCGTGTCGCCGTTCGAGTTCGTCGCGAACCGCGCGCCTCATCGCCTCTCTCTTCAGGGCTGCCTTCAGGTCGTCGAGCTTGCTCATCGGTGGGCTTCTCCCTTCTGCTCGCGCCCGTTACCCGCCCCACCGCGCGGGTGCAATGTCTCCCCGCCTTCCACTTGAACCCGACGCGCCTAACCTCGGGTCGTGGTCGGGGGTGGTGGTGTTGGCAGCGGCGGGGTCGGGAGTCTCGGCCCCGCCGCTCGTGTGGACGAGGTAGCGCAGCCTGGGAGCGCACCGGCGCCGAGCCGGAGGTCGCGGGTTCAAATCCCGCCCTCGTCCGTTCTCTGACGGTGTGCCGACCCGACGCCCATCGTTCACGGCGGGCCGATCGCGGCACGCGAGCTTCACGCCGACGGGCGTCCGCCACCTGCGCTTCGCCTTCGAGCGCAGCGCGCATGGGCGCTTCGACTACGAGACCGACCCGACCTTCACGGTCCCCGGAGGGAACCTCGACTTGCTGAGCGGCGCGACACTCTCTGAGGTGGGCTTCGGTGCGCTCGTCTACTGCGGCACCGCCTACTGCCGGCCGTCCGACTCGGAGGACGAGGTGCAGTTTGCGCTCCCCGCGGGCACCGTCAAGCGCCTCTACGTCCGCTGCTATCCGGCGCCCGGCTTCGGAGAGAGCTTCGCGTGCACGTTCCGCGTCGACAAGGCCGACACCCTGATCGCCGCGACCATCAGCGGCAATGGCCGCAACGCCGCATCGAACGTGAGCAACACCGTCACGACGACGGCCGGCCAGGCGGGCAGCGTCAAGATCACGCCCAGCTCCGGCGCGGCGTGGTCCTACCTGACCTGGACCCTCGAGATCGACCGATGATGGGGCCGGACGCCGACGTCGGGTCGGCACGCGGCTGTAGACCGCGCGTCTTCGGACACGGGGGGTTCGACTCCCTCCCGCCCCACTCTTTCCCGCCCCCCGATCCCAACGAAACCCTCGGGGGTGTCAGGTGAAGAAGGTCAAGCGTCTCCTCGCGCGGTCGGTGATCGCGCTCCTGCTCGCGATCGGCGTCCTGCAGGTCAGCATCCAGCCCGCGCTCGCGCAGAAGGCCGGCCCCGGCGAGCCGTTCCGCTTCCGCGGCGGCCTCGCGTACTTCGGCCCGACCGACTCGGACACGCTCCGATCGCGCGTCACCGATGCGACCGGCTCCGGTGGGGGTCTGGTGTTCGCGACCGGCCCGACCATCTCGGGGGGCACGTTCTCCAACCCCACCATGACCGGCACCGTCACCGTGCCGGATGGCTTCCTCGCGTCCATCGCGAAGTTCGCCTCGGGCATCCTGTCTGGCAACGGCTCGAAGCTCGCGACCGTCACCGGCGCGCAGACCGCCGGCAAGCAGCTCACCTACGACGCATCGGGAAACGTCATCGTCTCGTCCTACGACGTCGGCGCCGCGGGCACCGGTAAGCAGATCCTGTCGTTCTCGAGCCAAACCGTCCTTCCCTTCGCGGACTCCGGCTCGACGAACTACCTCGGCCTCGGCGGCAAGGTCGGCGCTTCGGGAGATGAGGTCTGGGTCCGCGCACCGCTCAGCGGCGGCACCGCGTCGAAGCTCCGCTGTTTCGCGACCGGCTCGACCGGTGGCTCGGGCGCGGTCGTTACGCTCGGGTCCGGTGCGTGCGGAAGCCCGCTCACCTACCCCGGCAGCGGCCAGGTCACGGTCACCGTCACCTCGACAACGGCTGTCTCCGACACCTCGCAAACCCACTCCGTGACGGATGGACATTGCGTCGCCCTGAAGGTTGTGTGGACCGACACGACCACCGACCAGGGCCTCAACTGCACCCTCGAGTACGCTCTGAGCTGAGGAGCACCATGAACCATCGTACCACCCCACGGGCCCTCGCCATCCTGGTTGGCCTGACGGCACTCCTGTCTCTCTCGCCGGAGGCGCACGCGCAGCGCAGTAGCGGCGTCGCGCGCTTCCGGGGCGGCATGATCTCGTTCGCTTGCGCCGCCGGCAAGCTGCTGGGCGTCAACTCGAGCGGCTATGCCGCATGCCGCCAAGCTGGCAACGCGCTGGTCGCTGAGGACATCGGGCTCCACTGCGACCAGAGCGCCAATGACACGTCGACGATTCGGTCGGCGATCGAGGGCGGAACCGCCGCGGGCAAGACGCTCCGGTTGCCGTCCGGGTGCAAGAGCCTACTGGGCACGCCGGGCGCGGGCGACTCGGTAGCCGACCTGATGACCGACACCGTCATCGAGTGCGAGGACCACTCCGCCGGCTTCGTGCTGGCGACCAAGACCTGCTCGTCAGGTAGCGACACGCCGGGCGCAGCATGCACGGCGGACAACCAGTGTCGGAATGGGACGTGCCAGGGCGACGTGACCGGCGACGCGTTCGCTCCCAGCTCGGGCAGCACGTACACCGTCTTCGGCGCGGCGTCCGGCGCGCAGCGCGTCGCCGTCAAGGGCTGCTCGATCTGGGCGAACGGCGCCAATGGCATTCCCGCCGCGGTCGGCGGCAACGACAAGCGGTGGGGCTACTGCAACGGCGCGGGCTCGAGCACCGCCGGACAGGGCTGCTTCTCGGGGTGTAACGTCGCGTCGGGCGTCCTGTACGGCCTGCCCTGCACCAGCGATGCCTCGTGCGGAGCTGGTGCGTGCGTGGACCTCGCTGGGAGCTGCAAGACGAACGGCGGCACGTGCCTGGGGGCGATTCCGTACGCGACGCCCTGGGGCGCGTCGGGTCGCGGCAAGATCCACCCCATCGACTTCTCGGCCGGCTCCAGCGACGCCATCCGGAGCGTCAAGATCTGGGACCACCGCCGAGGAGACTTCTCCGTCAAGTCGGGGAACTCCGGCTCGATCGCCGACGTCACGAACAATCTCGCGTCGGCCATGGCGACACCGCCGATCGCCAACTTCCCCCACGGGCCCAAGCTCCAGGCGAGCGTCAACTACGGGATCTACGGCACTTACGGAACCAGCATCGAGCGGTTCGACGTCAGCGGGTGGGATGCGGCGGTCTACGCAGCCGGCCGGAACACGGTCCTGGGGGGCTCGGGCTCCGGGTATGGCGACCCCGCCGAGTCGACGTGGAACGGCACCGCCGGCATCGAGATCGCCGGCAGCTACGTCCGCTCGTACGGCTTCGTGGGCGGGCCAGGCTTGCTCAACTGCGTCCGTCCAAAGTTCGGACTGGGATACAACTTCCTCGTCTCGTCGCCCTACTGCGACTCGCACATCGGGGCGAAGTTCATCGCTCAGGATGCGGGCAACCAGTACGCCGACCTCCGGGGTGCGTGGGGCAGCATCGCGAGCGTGATGAGCCTCGGCGACCAGCGAGGGCGTTGCCCAACCGGAACCCCGCGCGCCAACAAGCTCTGCATCTTCGGAGCCGGCACCGACGCGACGATCGGGTGCCCCTCGTCGGCGTGCGCGGCGCACAACGACTTCCCGGCCACGGGCGTCACCCACCTGGAGGTCGGTGGCACAACCCTTCTCCACACCGATCAGGCGAACGCCGCGCTGATCCGGGCGACCGACAGCAAGCGCTGCGCTGATGGCACCGGAACCATCGGCGGCCCCTGCACCGCGGACGCCGACTGCGGGACGGGCGGCAAGTGCCGCTTCCTCCGGTACTCCGACGTGTCGATCAAGGCCGAGCTGTACGTCGGGGGGACGACGGGCGTCACCGGAGTGGACCTCTCGACGTCGAGCGTCGGCCAGGCGATCGACTCGCCGCTCGTGGGTGGAGGGCCGTCGATCGAGGTGTGGGACCTCGACCTGAGCTTCGGCAAGCTCGCGGTCGGCGTCAAGTTCCCGACCGCCACTCGCCGGTGCGTCGGTGGGGCGAGCGCCGGCAACACCTGCTCGGCGCACACCGACTGCACGGGCGGCGGCAGCTGCGAGCTGCCCGTCAAGAACTTCGTGATCCGCGGCAATGCGGGCGCCGTCACCACGCCGCTCCAGGGCTGGGACTGGGGCTTCGGCGACTACTCCGGCCTGTCCGGGCTGCTCCCGAGCGACGACCAGTGCAAGCCGATCAACTACGTGGCGGGCGAGGCGCTCACCCGTGGCCAGGTCGTGTCGGCCTCGTCCTCGACGGACAACGCCGTCGTCAAGACCACCACGGGTAATCCTGAGCGTGCTCTCGGCGTCGCGCTCGGCGACACGATCAGCGGCGACACCGTCAAGGTCTGCTCGCTGGGCGTCGCCGCGTGCATCGCGGACGAGGCGATCAGCAACGGCGCGGCGCTCACGCCGTCGACCTCGACCTCCGGCCGGGTCAAGACGTGGTCGACGGGGGACGTCATCGTCGGTCGAGCCTTGGACAGTCCCGGCTCCGCGGGAACGGTCTTCGACTGCGCGATCGGTCCCGTTCCGCCGACGCAGGGATCGACGTCGGTGTTCCCGAAGTTCGACTCGGACCGCCTAGCCACGAGCCAGGGCTTCACGTCGTCGTGTGCGACGACGCAATTGCTCAACGCGAAGACCTACACCGCGACCAGCGGGAAGAAGATCCGGCTCGAATCGTACGTTCCCGTCAATCAGACGACGAGCGCCACCCGCACCGCAACGATCTACCTGAAGCGCGGCGGCTCGGGCTGCGACTCGGGCTCGCCGACTATCCTCGCGCAGGCCGACACCGCGCTCACGTCGGCGCAGAACAAGATCAACGCCTCCCTGTCGTACACCGACACGGGACAGAGCGGCTCCGTCACGTACCGCGTGTGCGCGTGCTCGAACGGCGCGGGAACGCAGGCCGATGCCGGCTCGGTGCTGAACATCACCGAGACGAACTGACCTCGCCCCCGGTCCCATGTCCCCGCGACGGCCTCGGCCGTCAAGCAGTGCCGGCACCCCGGCACGGAGACGAGAATGGGACTCAGGAAGTTCGTGCTGGTGCTTCTGGCACTGGCGGTCGCGCTGTACGTGGGGACCGGCGATGCGCTCGCCGTCAAGGCCGATCTCAAGACCGGCACCTCGCTGAGCTCAGCCACGAGCACGGCCGTGGTCCCGGCGAACAGCCGGCGCATCAAGCTCACGATCCTCAACCTCGCCGCGACCAACCCGATGACGTGCACCACGCTCGGTACTGCGACGGCCACGAACGGCTTCGTCATTCCGGCGTCCGGCTCGAAGGTGTTCGACACCAAGGCCGAGGCGAAGCGTGCATTCAAGTGCTTCAGCACGTCGGGTACCACCGCCGGCTACGACGAGGTGGTCGACGACGACTTCGCGCTGACGGCGCCGACGCCGACGCCGATCGCCACCCCGACCCCGACGCCGATCGCCACCCCGACCCCGACCCCGACTCCGTAAGCGGGTCACGCCCCTCGCCCCTCTTCCCCGCCCCTCCGACCAAGGGAAGACGCGATGGACACGACCTTCGAGCGATACACCGCGGGCGAGACTGCGGAATACGGCGGCGTCCTGCGCTACCCTCCCGCTGCGGGGGATGACGAGGGTGACCCGATCCCAAAGAGCGACATCGCGAAGCTCGAGGTGACGCTCACCAACGCCGCCGACGGGCAGATCGTGAACGGCAGAGAGGCGCAGAGCCTGCTCGACGCGAACGACGGACAGGTGAATGACACCTCGGGCGGGTTCCGCTGGAAGATCCAGCGCGCCGACACGGACCACGTCGGCGAAGGCTTCGACTTCGAGGAGCACGACGCCGACTTCGTGCTCGAAACGGTCTCCGGCCACCGACTGACGTGGCGGCACCGGATGCATTGCAGTCGCGTCGCGCCGCTCTGCGCGTGGACCGACGTGCTCCTGTCGAAAGCCGACCTAGATCCGGGGGAGCGGCTCTGGGTCGAGCTGCTGATCGGTGCCGCGACGCGCACGGCTGAGGAGATCGCCCGGCGATCGCTGCGTGGCGGCTACACCGAGGCGCATCCCGTCACCGAGGTCCACTCCGTGCGCCGCGGCCAGCGCAGCATTCGCGTGCGGCACTGGCCGGTGACCAAGATCGTCTCCGTCAAGGACTCGCTCACCGGAGACTTCGAGCACGCGGCGCCGCTCTCCGTGACGTCTTACGCCATGTCGACCCCCGAGACGCTCCGCCTGCGAGACGACGTGACCGGGTTCCAGGGCGGGCCCGGCACGGTCGAGCTGAAGCTCGCCGGCGGCTTTGCGCGCAGCGCAGGCGCCGTCCCCGAGCACATCCGCGTCGCGACCATCCGCCAGGTCATCCACTGGCTCGACACCTCTGGCTCGCCGGCTGCGACGGGCCGCTCGGTGGGCAGCATGTCGTCGAGCTACGCAGCGCCGAGCGCGTTGCTGCCCGAGGTGGCGGCCGCGTACCGGACCCTGCGCAGCCGGATCCCGCTCTGAGATGGCGGCGGGACTCAAGATCGACGCGCAGCAGGTCGCGGACCGCTTCGCTGGCGTGAAGGAACGCCTCGAGCGGAGCCGCGCGAAGGCGCTCAACGAGGCGGGCAAGTACCTCGTCGGACAGATCGTCCGGCCGATGCGCAAGGGCTACCTGCAGCTCACCGGCCGCCTCAAGAGTTCCATCGGCCACGAGGTGCAGGGTAACCGGCTCGACGTCGGAGTGGTGCGCCCGGTCGCCGGCGACGTGCTGCGCTACGCGGGCATTCAGCACGAGGGTGGCACCATCACGGGCAAGCCGTTCCTCGCGATCCCGCTCGACTACCCCGGCAACCCGATCTTCACTAAGGCGGGCGTTTCCGCCGTGAAGGCGAGCTTCGTGCGGGACAACCCTGGGCAGTTCGGCCTCAAGGGCACGTTCGCCGCGAAGGGCGTGATCTTCGGTGTGCCGGCGAACGCCGTCGGCAAGCGGCGCAAGGGCCTGGGCGGCTTCAAGGGCTGGAACATCATCGCGCTCTTCGCGCTCAAGCGCTCCGTCACGATCCGCGCGAAGCGCTACGTGGTCGGTCCCGTTACGGAGAACGTCGGACGCGTGCGCGATTACATCGCGCGCGCCGTCAAGGAGGCTCTCGGTGGCTAAGGCACCCGTCGTGACGGCAGACATCGGCCAGGTCATCCTCGACGCGCTGCTCGCGCGCGTGGCGACCGTCACGCAGGCGAACGGCTTCACCGCCGACATCGGGCGCGCAGTCTTCGACGCCATGACGTACGAGGACCCGCTCGTCGCCCCTCCCCCCTGCACGCTCTACCGAATCACGAGAGAGCAGCCCGACAACGAGAAGCAGAGCTTCATCCGGGTGAAGCGCACGATCGACATCGCGTTCGGCTGGATCGTCAAGCATGCCGGCCCCGACCCGCAGGCCGTGGGGCGGTCGATCAACGCCGACCTGCACCAGGTCCTGATCGCCGACCTGTCCGTCTCGGCCCCTCTCGAGGGGGGCGGCATCGCGTCGATCCCCGTCGATCCGATCACCGAGATCGCGCGCACCGTCTTCCCGAACGGCCCCGTCAAGGGCCTCGTCTACGGGCAGATCGACCTGTCGTTCCCGTTCTGGACGAGGTGCGAAAACTCTCGCCGACACTGACCCCCTGCCACTTCAATCGTCCGCTCCCATACTCCTATCAGGCTGATCCCTCGCCACCCGGGCGAGGCTCCGTGTCTTCCGGTCCCCGGTCCCCTGATCCCCGCGCCCTCCGGGCGCTCGTTCATGCCGCGCCACCCGCGGCCGGGGACCACCAATGGGAGTCAACAGGACTCGGAAGACGCTGTGCACCGCCAAGATCGAGGGCGGCGGCTACGGCGTCGACGCGACGCCGACCGCCAGCGCGAACACGATGCTGCTGTTCGACGACGGCAACATCGTCCAGCGCGACGTCAAGACGATCGAGAAGAAGCCGCTCCGTGTCTCGCTGACCGGGCAGAAGGACGGCATCGGGCGCTCGATCGCGAACGTCAATCTCAGCACCGTCCTCATGTCGCGCGGCGACGACACGGCCGCGCCGTGGCTCGACCCACTGCTCCGCATGTCGGGCCTCGCCGTTGCGACCGGCACCGAGGACACCTCGAAGAAGTTCTGGCGCTACACGCCGCGCAGCTCCGGATTCGAGTCGGCCACGATCTACGCCTACATGGACGGCTTCCTCTGGAAGGTGCCGGGCTGCTACGGCACGTTCACCCTCGACATGCAGGCCGGGCAGATGCCCGATCTCAAGTTCGAGGCCGCAGGCCTGTACGTCAAGCCGACGAACCAGGCGTTCCCGTCGGCCACGTACCCGACGGACACGAAGCTCCAGGTCGAGAGCGAGCAGCTCGTCATCGGCCCGGACGGCGTCGGCTACTCGCCCGTGGTCCGGAGCATCAACCTCGTCTGGGGCATGGCGCGCGCGGAGCGCGGCGACTGCAACTCGCCGAAGGGCTTCAAGGGCTTCGACCCCAACGACCGCATGCCGAAGCTCACGCTGAAGGTCGAGGTCGAGGACACGCTCTCGAACAAGGACTTCTTCGCCTACCTCGACGACCAGCAGGCGCTCGGCGACGCCGCGATGGACGACGTCGAGTGGCAGCACGGCGACGACGTGCAGTCGGCGATCGTCTTCAAGTGCAACGCGCCACAGCTCCTGTCGCACCCGTTCGAGGAGCAGGACGGCCTGCGCCTCTACACCCTGACCTACAAGCTCCGGAACAACACCGACGACGGCGAGTTCTCGATGACGTTCCGCGAGGAGGAGTCCTGATCCGCTCCTGATGCTTGACGGGCGCCCCCATCGTGGGGCGCCCGCGCATCCGTCCCGTGCCCCACGCCCCCGTCACACCGGAGGATCAGATGAACCCGTTCAAGATCGCGCCCATCACCGATGCCGAGCCCGGAGAGGTGCCCATCATGCAGGCCGAGGGCCAGCCGATGTGGACCTGCTACATCGAGCAGCTCACGCCCGAGGACCTCACGAAGGTGCTCGTTGGCCCGTCGATCGGCGGCCTGCGCGAGGGCTCGGACGCCGAGAAGAAGGCGAAGCGCTCGCGCATCAAGCGCTACGTCAAGCGCGTCTTCGCCGAGCAGGGCTGGACCGGCTGCACGCCGGCGAACGTCAAGGCGCTGCTGAAGCGCGCCTGCAAGAAGATCGACCTCGGACCGCTCGAAGATGCGGACGAGATCCCGTTCGACGTCGACTTCGCCTGCGACCTGCTGCTCGAGGCCCGTTCCGAGGACTTCGACCAGCCCATCCTGCGCGCCGTCAAGCATGGCGTCCAGAAGGCGCAGGAGATCGAGGAGGGAAACGAGAGCGGCTCCGAGCCTTCTGCCTGAAGCTGTTTCGGCCGGGCGCGCCGAAGAGCTGCGAGGAGTGCTCCGACCTCCAGGAGCACTCCGACCAGCCGTGCTGGTTCCAAGACGGCTGCCCCTTCGACGACCTGGCCAACAGCCCGAGGCTCGGAGCAATCCTTCGCTTCGCGACCCGCACCATCGTCCACCAGGAGCTCCCCACCAGGGACGGCGGCAAGCAGCACCACTACGAGGTCCGACCCGACCTCTTCCAGCTCCGCTGCAAGACGAAGCAGGTCCCGCAGGCCCAGTGGGACGAGGCGCTCGACTACTGCGAGCTCGTCGCACGCGCCGCCACCGAGGCCCCCGACGTAGCGGCCGCGCCGAAGCACCGACGGCGCGGCGAACTGAAGAGGGTGACGCTTGGCCGCAGGCGACGAGAAGATCCGCGTAACGATTGAGGTCGACGACTCGGGTCTCCGGGTCTTCGACCAAGCGGGCAAGCTCGTCAAGCAGTTCGCGACGGAGGCCGGCAAGGCCGGGACCTCCGTCGACGAGCTGGCCGATGCGTTCACCGCTGGTCTCGTCGATGGTCTCGCGAAGGCCTCCGCCGAGACGGCCAAGCTCGAGGGCCGGCTGAAGGAGGAGCAGCGTCTCCTCGAGGCCGAGATCGAGCTCCGCAAACAGGTCAACGAGGGCGTGCTCTCGGAGATCGACGCGCGTGCCCGGCTCGCGAGGGAGCAGGCGAAGGGCAACGAGGGCGTCGCCGACCTGCTCGAGCGCAACTCGCGCCTGAAGTCCGAGCTCGAGGGGCTCACCAAGGCCGGCAACGACAACACCGGGATGTGGCAGCGCCTGAAGTCCGGGGCGGAGTCCGTCAAGGGCGTGTTCGAGGGCGTCTTCTACGTCGTCGAGGGCGGCAAGGCCGCTTTCGAGGTTCTGCGCTCCGCGGGGGAGGTTGCATTCGATGGCCTCAACACGGCGGCGCGCACCTTTCGCGAGTCGACCATCAACGGCATTGGCACGGAGTACCTCTCCGAGCTGACGGCGCTGGCCGAGGCCTCCGGCCGCGAGATGGACGACGTCCTCGACCTGGTGCGCGACGTC
Source organism: Candidatus Binatia bacterium (assembly GCA_019749875.1). GTDB lineage: Bacteria > Desulfobacterota > Binatia > UBA12015 > UBA12015 > VGTK01. The sequence continues at coordinate 71,092 of JAIEPK010000091.1, forward strand.
CGCAAGCGCGTCGGAGAGGCATCGACCGAGCTCGCGCGCGGCAACCTGACGAACACCTTCGTCGACGCGTTCAACCGTCTTGGTGCCGGCCCCGAGATGCTCAAGAAGTTCGCGACCGACACGGAGGCGGCGGTCGACTTCGTCATCTCGAAGATCGCACAGGCGAAGGACGACCCTCGGATTCAGTTCACGGTCCAGGAGCTGACCAACTCGGGCTTCGAGAAGTTCGGCCCGATCGTCGCGGCACTCGGGGAGAAGGGCGTCGCGGAAGCGCGCGAGCAGGTCCGTGCACTCGGGCTTTCGATCTCGGATGAGACGGCAGCTCTGGCGCAGCGAACGCAGGCCAGCCTTAGTCTGATCGGGCAGGCCTTCGACGGCGTGATCCGTCAGTTGACGGCCGGAGCGGCGCCCGCACTAGAGGGCGCGTCGTCTCGCCTCGTGGCATTCGCCACCGACCTCGGAATCGCCGACGGACGGCTGCAAGACATCGGCGCCACCATCGGCGCCGGCGTCGCATCCTCGCTCGACTCGCTGATCGCGCTGGTCGAGCGACTCAGCACCGCCGCGAGCGAGGGGCGCTTCGGCGAGCAGCTCCTGGCGGAGCTGCAGAAGATCGGTCCTGCGGTCGAGCCGTACGCGCGCGAGGCCGGCGAGAAGATCGGCGAGTTCCTCGCCGAAGGCTTCCGTCGCGGCATCGCCGGCATGTTCTCGATCGACTGGTCGAAGCTCGCGGACCTGTCGGGCTTCGTCGATCCGATGGAGGCCTATGCCAAGGGCATCTCCGAGCGGGTCTCTGGCGCGTTCGACGTCGACATCGCGCCGCTGACGTCGTCGGTAAACGCGGCTTCGAGCGCCATCACGCAGTTCAACACCGCCACCGCATCGGCCGCGGCGCAGAACGTCGAGGCGAACAACGCCTTCTCGTCGACGCGTGAGGTGCTCGGCCAGATGGCCGACGGCTCGCTGATCCTCGGCAAGAGCCTCATCCAGTCCGGCGAGGCGGCGACGAAGGCGGGAGGCGGCTACCGAACGACGGGTGGTGCGGCCGGCCAGGCGGCGCAGGACCTCGCCAACTTCAACAAGGAGCTCGCGAAGCAGAGCGCCTCGCTCTCGGCCACGCAGGCGATCTACCAGCAGGCCGCTCGAGGCACGATCTCGCTCGCGCAGGCGGATCAGCAAGCCGCGGTCGCGAGTGCGACACTCGAAAAGGGCATCACCGACGAGAAGGCCAAGCTCGCCGCGCTCACGCTCGAGCGCCAGAAGGCCGCAGTCGAGACCGCGAAGGCCGCTGCTGCCGCTGCGGATCAGGTGCAGGCCGAACAGGCGAAGCTCGACGTCATGCGCCAGGTCGTTGCGGCAGGCGGCGACACCGAGGACGTCGCGCGCGCGGTGGCGCTCGCCGACATCGAGCGCGCTGCCGCGGCGCAGCTCGCGAAGGGCGCGAACGAGGAAGACGTCGCTCTCCTCAAGCAGAAGCAGATCGCGCTCCTCGACACCGTCAAGGCGCAGCAGGAGCTGAACCAGGTCGCCACCGGCAAAGAGGAGCTGACGAAGCTCCGCGAGCAGCTCGCGATCACGCAGCAGCGCGCCGCCGGCACGCTAAGCGCGGTCGAGGCGGAGCGCCGGCTCGCGATCGCCGCCGCGGGCACGACCGAGGAGCTGCGCAAGCAGGCCGGCGAGAAGTTCGACCTCGTCAAGCAGATCGAGGACACCGAGAAGGGCTACGTCCATCTCGGCGACACCATCAAGGGCGCGTTCACGGACGTGTTCGATGCGCTCGTCGCCGGCACGCTCGACCTACAGGACTCGCTGAAGAGCCTCGGGCTCGCCATCGGCAAGGACTTCTTCAATGCGATGCTCGAGTCGAAGTTCAAGGACTTCGACCCGACCGTCAAGGCCAATTTTCTTGAGCTGGGAGACTACGGCAAGGGCATCTTCGGGTCCCTGTTCGACGGCGTCGCGCGCATCTTCGGCGGCGGCGGTGGCGGTGGCTTCGTCGGGCCGCTGCTCGAGAACGGGACGATCGGCACCGGCGGCGGCGTGCCGGGACTCCTGGGCTTCGGCGGCGGCGGCGGTCTCGGATTGCTTGCGAACCTCGCGCTCAACAGCGGCGGGTTCTTCGCCAACAGCAATCCGGGTGTGAGTCTCGGTCTGAGCGGCCTGAGTCTCGCGAATAGCGGACTCAGCCTCGCGACGGGCAGCGGCATCATCGGCTCGCTCTTCGGCACCGGTGCTGCGTCTTCGACGATCGGGTCGCTGATTGGCGACACGGGCTCGGGCCTCGTCACCTCGCTCTTCGGCGACACGGGCTCGAGCATCCTCGCCACGTCGCTCGGCACAGCCGGCGCCGTTGGTGGCGGCGTCGTCGGCGGCCTCGGTGGGGCCTACGCCGGCTGGCAGCTCGGCCAGGGCGGCCAGTCCGGCGCGCAGATCGCCGCATCGGCCGCGTCCGTCATCGCCGGTGGTGCGGCCGTCTACGCGTCGCTCACGGCGCTCGTCGCCGCGTCGACGTCCGCTCTGAATGCGATCCCCGTCATCGGCACCATCATCTACGCGATCATCGTCGCCCTGGCTGCGATCGCGGGCGCGATCACCGACATCACGCCCACCGCCGGCACGCTCCGCCGCCGCGCCGCGGAAGCCGCGCTCGATCAGACCGCGACCTTCGCCGCGCTGCAGAAGGACATGGGGGACCTGACGCGCAAGAAGTTCGCGCTCAACACGAACCCCGATCTCCCGCAGCAGCGCGAGTACATCGGCGACCAGGGCGTGACGGACCTCACCGGGTTCGCCACCGTGTTCGCACAGACCGCCTTCGGGGGCTCGTTCGCGGCCGGCAAGGACCACGTCCAGGGCATCGCTCAGCAGTGGACGAACATCCTCACCGAGTTCTTCGCTCGGCTCGACGGCTCCAGCGAGGAGGTCTCGGCGACGATCCGCGAGAATCTCCTCTCGGCCTTCCGCGACCTCGGCATCAACGACGCGACGAAGGCGTTCGAGATGCTCAACGGCGCCGCCGCGAACTTCAAGCTCAACACGGACACCTTCGACTACTTCCACGAGCAGATCGCCGGCGCCGAGTCCTTGGGCACGGCCGTGCGCGGCGTAGCCGGCATCTTCGAGCAGGAGCTTCCCCCGGGCGTGCATCTGGCGGCGCTCGCCCTGGAGAGCATGACGCGCGACGGGACGCGCGCGTTCTCCGATCTTGACTCGGCCGGTCACGACTCGCTCGTTCGCCTCGCCGACGACGCGAAGAGCTTCGATGCGCTCGTCGGGGCGCTCTTCTCCAACGGCTTCGAGATCGACACCGAAGACTTCGACCGCCGGATGAAGGACATCACCGCCTCCGCGGGCTTCGTCAGCGAGAACATTGGCGAGCTCTTCTCCGGGGCGTCGGTCGGCGAGGGGCTCGCGGCCTTCGGCGCCAAGCTGAAGGAGACGATCCTCGGTGCCGTGAGCGAGGCGTCGCTCGGCGACCTCTTCGACAACACCAACATCGCGGCGAGCTTCGAGCCCGTCTTCGCCGTACTGCGCCAGCTCAACGAGGGCGCCTACAAGAACGACGCTGGCCGCCTCGACTTCGGTGCGTTCGACGCCGACATGGTCGCGGCGATCGCCGAGGGCAAGGCGACGCTCGCGGACTACCTCCCGGAGATCATCGCGGCGCGCGATGCGATGCAGGAGTTCGAGAAGGCCATCGACGAGGCCCTGGAGCCGACTCCGGTAGAGGCGTTCTGGCTGGCGATGGAGGATCGGCTCCGCGCGAACACCGAGGCGGTGGAAGGCTTCGCCGCGAGCCTCTACGACGCCGCGGCCCAAGCCGAGGCACTTCTCCCCGGCAGCGGGCAGGAGGTGGCTCGCGACCAGGCGCGCGCCGCGATCAGCGACGGTGCGCTCGGCGCGGCGCGCGCCGCCGCGGCGGAGGGCGTCGCCGCTGGCCCCGAGGGCGAGCGCCTTGCCGCACTCCAGACCGAGTTCCAGGCCAAGGTAAAGGCCGCGTTTGAGGGTGGCATCTCGACCGCCGAGCTCGGTGATCTCGCGAACCTCAAGGCCCGCATGGGCGAGGCCGGTCAAGCACTGGCCGACAAGATGTCGGAGTCCGCGAAGGTCTTCGACCAGCTCTTTGCGGCCGAGCGCTGGAAGGCCCAGGTCGACGCGGTCACCGATTCGCTCAAGGGCGCGATCGGCGGTGCGGGGCAGGCGTTCTTTGACGTCCTGAAAAACGGCGGCAGCGCCGAGGAGGCTGCGAAGGCGCTCGGCGACTCGTTCCGCTCGAGCGTCCAGCAGTCCGTCGTGCAGGGTATCACCGATGCCGTTGTGCAGGGCGCGGTCATCCAGGGCGCGCTCGCGCCCCTGATCGCTGGCCTGCAGGGCGCCATCCAGGCCACCCTCCCCGGCGGGATCAACGCGGCCGAGAGCCAATTCCTATCGGCCATCGTGGGCAAGATCGGCACGGAGACCAATAACGTCATCGGCCAGCTCACGCCGCTCTTCACCCAGCTCGGCACGGCCGTCGGCGGGATCTTCGAGAACACCGACAAGACCGTCAAGAACATCGACGAGATCGACCGTCAGACGCGCGACGCCGACTATGGTGTCGACGAGATGGCACGCCGCGCTGCGCGGCAGCTCGAGGAAGTCGGGAACGCCGTCCCACCGGCGACGGTGAGCGCCGTCAAGGACAACCTCGAGGCCCTCAAGGACGCGCTTCCCACCGAGGGTGCGTCGACCGACATCAAGGACGGACTCTCCAGGCTCGCGGGCGCCTTCTCCGACGTGCAGGCCGATACGATCGCCACCGGAGTATCCGACCTGAAGGGTGCGCTCGGTGCCGACGGCGGCCTCGTCGCGGCGGCAAGCGAAGCAGGAAATGCGCTGGTGGGAGCGGGGGGCCTCACCGAGACCCTGGGCACCATCCAGGGAGCGCTCGGAGACCTTGGCGTCGCGGGCGCCGCCGACGATGCGTCCGGCGCGCTCCGCGACCAGCTTCAGGTCGCGACCGAATCGGCGGCCGATGTCCTGCAAGACCTCTTCTCGGCTCGCGTCGGGGATGCCGCGACCGCAGCGGAGCGCCTCGCGGGGCGTCTCGACGCCATCAAGCTGCCCGGTGCCGCGAAGGGTGGCACGTTCGGTGGCGGCACGGTCGTCGTGGGCGAGGAAGGCCCGGAGGTGGTGACCGCGCTGGACGGTGGGGGCTTCCACGTCGAGCCGATCTCTCGCGCGCAGATGAACATGCTGCTCGGCAACGGCATGCCGGGCTTCGCCGACGGCGGCTCGCTCATCCCGATCGGCCGTCGCGGCGGGAATGGCGGCCGGCGTCCGGGTCTGCACCCCGCGCCGGTCGATCCTCGCACCACGCATCCTGGCTCCGACGACGAGGAGAAGACGATCAGCGTGTCGTTCTCCTTCGACTCTGCGATTGACGCATGGATGGAGACCGGCGACCCTGAGAAGCTGCGCGACGAGGTCCGGAAGTCGATCGGCGAAGGGATTCTCGAGGGCATGAAGCAGGGCCTCATGGCTCAGCTCGGGCTCGAGGAGTTCCAGAAGAAGATCGCCGAGGCGATCGACCGCGGCGCGAGCGCCGCCGAGCTCACCGCAATGGGCGAGGAGTTCGCAACCAAGGTCGAGGCCGGGATCACCGCAGCCGGCCCCGCCTTCGATGCGGTGGCGGAGGCCTTTGGCGTTGATGTGCAGGAGAAGCTCGACGAGATCGAGCTCGACCCGGTGCAGATGCTTTACGCCGCAGCGGCGCTCGGCGAGGAGGTGCGCGCTCGCCTTGGGGACTCGACGAAGGAGATCGGCGAAGCGCTGATCGCTGCCGCGCAGAAGGCCGCGCCTGTCGTCGGGGAGATGGTCGGCTCGTCACTGAAAGGTCTCTTGTCGGACCCCGACAAGCTCAACTTCGAGAACTTCTCGCAGAACCTCCGCGGCCAGATCTACCAGAACGTCGCCGGGGGCCTGATCGACGCGTTCATCCAGTCGGCGGTCATCCAGGGCGCACTGGCTCCGATGCTCGGCGCGATCTCGGTGATCTTCGACCAGATCGGAAAGAAGCAGCTCACCATCTCCGAGGCCAACGGCCTGATCGCGCAGCAGATCGGTCTGATCAACGGCGTGCTCGACGACCCGGCGTTCAAGGACACGCTCGAGACGCTGATCGGTGGCGTCGCCGACATCGGCAAGAACCTCAACGCCTTCCCACCGGCGGCGCGCGAAGTCGCGGATTCCGCTGTCGAGGTGCAGGACGCTGCCACCGCGGCGCAGGAGAAGGTCTGCGACGGCGAGTGCGAGCTCCAGAAGGAGATCATCGAATACGGAGCAACGGCGCTCAATGCCGCCGGTCGCAAGGGCGAGATCACCGACACCGTCTATCGCGAAGCGACCTTCGTGCCATCGGGGGATCATAGCGTCGCGGGCTGGTACGATCGCGAGCGCAAGCTCGCGCAGCGCCGGAGAATCCCCGCATTCGCGGACGGCGGAGTCGTCACGCAGCCGACCATCGCTCTCGTCGGCGAGGCCGGTCCGGAAGCGATCATCCCGCTCGGCGGCGCGGCCGGGCGCGACGACTCCATCGCGGACGCGATCGCGGCGCTCTCGGGGCAAGGAACGGGCGGCAACGACGCACCCGCCGGCGACATCGGGAGCATCCCGCGTGCCGTGCGAATCGCCAATGCGGCGCCATCGCGCGGCGGGGCGACGTCTACCGACGTGATTCGAGAGCTCATCGCAGAGCTGCGCGCTCTCCGCGGGGCGCTCGCCGGCGGCTCCGCGAATCCGGCTCTGGAGCGCCTCGCTGCGCGCATCGGGGACCTCGCCGACCGCCCACTACGGGCGAACCTGCGGATCGGCGAGCACGAGTTCATCGACGTCATCGACGACGCGTTCCGCACGGCCCGGCAGTCCGGGAGACAGATCGGAGGTTGAGGAGAGGTGCCAGTAGAGTCTCCGCCCGCGTCGGGCGCGCTGTGGTTCGATAGCTGGATTTCGAGCGCGACGGTCGCAAGCTACTCGAGCCAGCGAGCCAGCTTCGCCGCGAAGAACCTGCTCAACGGTCTGCGCAGCGACACGTGGCGCACGAGCGATGCGACGTCGGACGCCTACGTCGTCTTTGACATGGGTCAGCTACGCACGCCAGGCTGCCTGGGCCTCGGCGACGTCAACTTCTCCGCCGGGACGTACATCCGCCTGCACGGGTCAGACGACTCGGCGCAGGTGGTAAATCCGGTCTACTGGGACCTGCCGCTCTATCCTCACGACGACATTGGTCGCTTCCTCCGTTGGTACATCGGATCGCCCACCTTTGGCTCGATCGGGGCCTCGACTAACCCCGCGGATGCGGCCTCCGCTCGGGGGCGCCAGTTCTGGGGTGTGCGGATTCTGCCGGCCACCTTCGGGGCGTATGGGCAGACCAACCCCGAGACCGGTGACACGGCCAACTTCTTCGAGGTCGGGGTGGTCTGGCTCGGGAAGCACACCGACATCGTCCCCGAGCAGGGCGTCAAGCCACGCGTCGAGAATCCATCCGAGACCGAGCTCGCATACGGAGGCGCGCCGTGGACCGACCCGATGCGGCCCTTCCGGACGATCTCACTCGACGTCGCGTCCCTGACTTTCGAGGAGTTCTACGACCTCGAGGCACTCATTCGGAAGCAGGGCAAGACGTTCTCGGTTCTTGACCTGCATGCGTTCTCGACCAACGCCAAGATGAAGCGCGGCGGCTGCCTCTACGGGCAGTTCGACGATCGGCCCCTGGATGGCGACATCCAGGCCCCCGAGACCAACAGGCTGCGCATCTCGTTCGAGGAATCCCGTGGCTGACGCGTTCGACCTGTTCTTCGATGCCGCTGACGGCTCCAAGTTTCACTACCGCACGAGTGCGAGCACCTCTGGGGCGACCGTGCTCAACGCCGAGGGGACGCTGTTCACGCTGGCATCCGCGCCAGCGACACCCTTCCAGGTCGGCCAGCGAACCGCCATCTACGACGGGTTCACCGGCCTCGCGCACTGCACGGCCAAGAAGATCCCCGACGCGACGCACATCCTTCTTCAGCCGGTGCAGTCGGCGGCGGACGCGAACGTCATCCTGCCGTTCCAGTTCCCGAACGGCTCCGCGATCATCGTCGGCGAAGAGGTCGCCGCGCAGCAGGTGATCGACCTCTCTGAGGCGCCGGACGACTCGTACGACTACCTCGTGGTCGGCCACGGGACTCTCGAGACGTCCGGCGCGCCAGCGCAGAGCGACATCTCGCTGCGCCTCATGGCGCTCCAGGGCGATCCGATCTCGGGGGACAGCGGCTATGGTACCGCGAGGATCACGCTCTCGGCGGCCAGCCCCGACCGCTACAACTTCGTCGCCTCCACCAAGATCACGCTCGCCGGCGGGCAGCGTTACGAGAACTTCATCGCATTCGCCGGCCCGCAGACGAACGGTGTGGAGACCTACGTCGAGAACCCTCGTCTCCTCGCCTTGCGCGTCACGGGTGGCTACTTCGCGGGGAACGGCAAGACCGCGGTCGGCAACACGAACCTGACGTCGTACGTCGACTACCTCGATCTCGGCGCGAACCTCCCGGCGGGGCAGTACCTGATCGTCTGTACGTGGGCGCTCGGGTCGACCGCTTCGGGCGCGTACGCCGATGCGGTCCTCGAGGCGGGCTCGTCGACCGTGCTTGCGAATCAGGTGTCGGCGACCCCTGCGACCACGGACTGCATCCCCGGCGGCTTCCTCGGTCTCGTCACGCTGGGTGCCACGAATCGGGTACGCCTGCGCTACCGGAGCGTCGCCGGTAGCAATGCAAACATCCGCAACGCGTTCCTCGCCGCGGTGCCGATCGGCAACATCCCCGCGTTGGCCGGCGTGCACGCGAGCCAGGACTTGACCACCGACGTCTCGCAGGTGGTGACGAACAACAGCTTCGTGACGCTCAAGACGTCCGGCGCGGTCACGCTCAAGTCCGGCCGGCACATCGAGGTCGTGTCGGCCTCGTTAGGCGCCAACGCGCCGTTCCGCGGGCGACCGAACTACGGCGGCGCGGGCACGGGCCTCGGGAACCACAATGCCGCTATGGGCACGGCCGGTTCCGCCTACGTGCCGACGTTCTTCTTCGTCCGCAACCGGCGCACGGCCGGCTCCACGACGAGCTCCGTGGAGGGCCGCCGCAACACCGCTGTCTCGACGACCCTGCGCGCACGGGACTTCACCTTCTCGTGGCTGCGCGAGCAGGACGACTTTCGACCGCGCCCGAACGAGCGCATGGCAGTCGTCGCCGACATCGAGCTCGGCGGGTTCGTCCTCAAGAACTGGAACACGACCACGACCACGGGCCGCTTCGCGCACCGCGTCGACGCCACCCTGCTGTCTCGGGTGCTCGTGAACGCGTCGGCGTACCCGCGGGTCTACTCGCTGGCAGCCCTCGTCAACGGCTCCTGGTTCTGGGACGCGAACGAGATGACGGTCTACGTCCAGCTGTCGACCACGCACCAGGCCGTCGGCTCGGGCGTGCCGTCGGATCCGGGGATCAATGTCGTCGTCGTGCCGCTGCTGCTCGCAAGTCGCGAGCGTGTCGTGCTCACCGACCCCGTCTCTGGTGCGTACCTGCCCTACCGACCGCTCCTGCAGAGCGTTCCCGGGGCGCGGCAGACCCTCAAGGCGAACGACGCGAAGTTCACCACGGCGGCATCCCTGGGGGACCTGAAGCTGGTCGCGGCCCACCGCGAGTTCGATGACCGGCTCGGCCGACCCTTCAACGGCTACCGCGTCAGGATTCGCCGCGGCTACCCGCGCAAGTCGACGAAGCTGCAGGACTTCGAGGTGGTCGCCGACGCCGTCATGGGGTCGCCTCGGGGCAACCAAAAGGTGCTCTCCCTCCGTCTCCTCGATCGCCGGCGCCTGATGCAGACGCCGATCGCCACGACGCGCATTACCGTCAAGGAGGGGACGGGGGCCGACCTGCGCGACCGCGCCGGGCAGTATGTCCCGAAGGTCTGGGGCCCCGTCAATCGCCTGATCGCGTATCGGGTCACCGCAGACGAAACCTCCGGCGGCTGGAACGAGTACCAGTTCTGCGACCATGCCGTGAAGTCGGTCACCGCCGTCTACCTCGACGGCACCACGCGCGCGAAGCTCGCCACGGGGAACATCGACGTCACAGCGACCTACGCGGGCGCCGGAAAGGTTCGCGTCAAGAACGTCGACGCCAGCGGCGCCAACACGACGAAGCCGCCCGACAAGGTCTTCGTCGACATCGTCGGCATGACGTCGAACCGGACCACGACGGGCACGGCGCTCCAGACCTACGGAACCATCGCCCGGGACATCGTCGCCACGGAGGGCGGAACCGCCCCTACCCGACTCATCGAGAAGACGTTCCGGATGATCGACCGCGCGTGGCGCTGGCGCCAGGTGCCGTCGGTGGGCAGGCGACCGCTACCGCCCACGGTCGGCTTCATTGCCACCGACAAGCATACCGTCGAGTCGGCACTCTCCGAGCTGCTTGCCCCGGTCGGCTACTGGTTCGTCAACCACCAGGACCGCATCGGCCTCGACGTCCCCGACTTCGACCGCGGGAACCTCGCTCGGAACGGCGGCTTCGAGGAAGAGCTCTACCCCTGGACCACCGCGGACGGCGGGACGATCGCGACGACGATCACGCGCAAGTTCGAGGGGAGCAAGTCGGCCGAGATCTCGAACGGCAGCCCCTCGCCGTCCGCCACGGCGCGCGCCTACGAGACGATCGTGCTGCCGGCGGGTGGGCAGTACGCGATCACGCTCGTCGCCTCGCTGCTCGAGGGCGCGTCCGACGCCATGCGGATCGGCGTGGTGGGGCCGTCGGGCGTGGAGACGCTCTCCGACGCGCAGGTCCTCGAGACCGGAAAGTGGAAGCGCGCGAGCCTCGTCTACGAGACCGAGCCTGGCGACGCGGGACACACGGAGCTCCGCATCTACCCGGCGTACGGATCGACGGTGCCGACGCGCATCGCAGTCGACGCCGTCGAGGTCTACCGCGTCGCGTGCGTGCTTGACCAGGTGCGCTCGACGCCGGGGAACTACGAGTTCGAGGACCAGCACTTCTACGAGTGCGAGGTCCCGTTCGGCATCAACCTACAGGACCCCGACCACATCTCGAAGCGCAAGGTGAACGAGTCGGAGGCTCGGAACCTGTCGAGCGCACTCGAGCCGGAAGGCAAGTTCGCGGTTCCGTCGTCCGGCCTCGCCGAGCTCTACGCGCTCGCCGCAGATGCAGACTCGGCGGGCGGAATCGCCGCGCCCGTACCGCTCCAGTACAGCCGGCAACGCCTCGTGCAGGACTTCGTCGTGCTCGGGCTCGACCGCATCCCGGTCGTCGGCGACTACGCGTTCCACCAGAACAACCCGCGCGTCCCGGAGCTCGCCGACGGCTATCCGATCTGGCGCATCGTCGACGTCTCCTACGACGACCAGAACGCGAAGGTCGTCAAGCTCAAGTGCCGTCGCCAGGTCGACCCGATCTGGGACCGCGGCGACATCGCCCCGGACAACGTCCCGATGGGCGCGATCGCGCCGACGCGCGACCCGGGTGCGATTTCCGACTACACCGAGGTCTCCGACCTCCTGGATCAGTTCGTCGCCGGCGCAAAGATCCCGAGCATCACCACGCAGCGCGGCGATTTCTTTCATTTACACCCGCTCGCCCACAAGCACCCCGTCCCGCCGCACGACCACGACGTCGACCCCACGACGCACGGGCTGGACGCCGACGGAGACCCGCCGCTCTACTGGCCGATCGATCACATCGATCGCTACGGCTACCCGTCGTCGATCGGCCCGCAGTCGCCTGTCGACGTCGCGCGAGGCAAGACCGACGGCGGCCACGGGCACCCGGTCACGAGCGAGATCCTACATTCTCCGCTCGCATCGGGCGAGAGCTCGAATCCGAACGCGACGCTCGAGACGCCTCCGGGGCCGAACGAGCCGTCGTTCCGGCGCGTGCGCTTCATGCAGCGCACCGGCAACACGACGAACCTCGTCAGCTCGAAGCTGATCGTCGGCTTCCCGTCGGCGGCCCTGCCCGCGGGCTGGATTCGCCTCACCGAGCTCGACGGCCTGTACCTCAGGGGGGCCGGCACGCTCGGGCCGATGAGCACGACCACCACGGCCACGTTCGCGCCGAACGATGCCGGTTCGACGCTTTCCTTGACGAGCGGCACGGACGCGGTCGTCGGTCGTCGGCTGACCGTCACGAAGTCCGGATCGACCGTGCACGTCGTGATCACCGTGGCGAACGGCGCCACGCCGACCGTCGTCCCGCTGCACGAGACCAGCGACGTTGCGAACGGCAGCTTCCCGACGGGTTCGGGCGCGACCGTGACGGCCGACTCGCAGCTGCTGGTGCGCACGAACGTCGCGACCTCGACCTACACGCCGAACGACGCCGGCTCGACGCTCAAGGTCGCGTCCGCCACGAACATCTCGGTCGGCTCCCTGCTGCAGGTGATCAACACCGACGACGCGAGCAAGTACGTGCACGTGCGCATCAGCGCCGTGAGCGGCACGGACCTGACCGCCATCCCGCTGCACCTGAGCGGCGACCAGCCGAACAGCTACTCGTTCCCCGCCGGCACCGGGAAGCTCGTCGTCGATGCGGAGTATCGAGCGCCGACGCACAAGCACGGCGGCGTGATCAACCCGCATCAACACGCCGCTGGTGGGCACCCGCACGATGCGGTCGAGTTCGACCTCGGCTCGGCGATCGAGGGCCTACAGGCCCAAGCGTACCGCGGTGGCTCGGGGACCAACGTCGTGCTGGCCGCGTCTCGCGACCACCCGCACAAGGTCAAGATCCCGCTCCCCGGCGAGAACACCAACTCCGGGTTCGCCGGCGGCACGATCACCGACGACCTCGAGCCGACGCCGCCCTTCAAGGAGATCGTCTGGGCCGTATCGGACGGCACGCAGACGACGATCCCCGCCTCGGGGATGCTCCTATGGGCGCAGGGAGCGGTTGCTCCTGGCGGCTGGGGGATCCTCGGCGCCGCGAAGGACTTGCTCTTCAAGGGCGCGCCCTCGGGGCAGGACCCTTCGTCGAGCTCGACGCCGCACGCGCACACGCAAAACAACTCCGCGCACACGATCCTCCACGGCCACGGTGGAACGACGATCGTCGACAGCGACGGCCCCACGGACGGTGGAGTTCTGGTCGACCGCAACGCCGGTGCCGGCATCGTGAGCGTCGCGTCCGGTCGGGGCGGAGCGCAGGGCGGGCACGCGCATCCGGTGACGGCGCTCATCGAGTCGTTCGACCCGGGCCTCACCGCGACGAGTCACGCTACGGGCTCCGCGGTGAACGGAATGCCGCGCCACCGGAAGCTCTGCCTCATCCAGAAGCTCTGAGGGCCTATGCCCTGAACCCCTCATCCCTACACTCGGGATGCAACCGCCCCGTGCCCCGCCCGACTTGACGAGAGGAGCAAGACTCCATGTGCCAGGTAGTTCTGCTGGCCGCTCTCTGGCTCGCCTCGCCGGGGTGTAGTTCGTACGCCCACCAGCTCGTCCCCACCGCCACGTCCCCGCAGGAGACCGCGAGCCCAAAACCGATGGCCTCGCTCTCCTGCATGCGCACGCTCCCCTCCGCGGGAAGCCGTGCCGTCGACGAGGGGGTCGAGGCGTGGGCCTGAAGGTAGACCAATTTCGCGAGTACGTCGTTCGTCCCGTCTTGCGCTTCCTTGAGCCGGAGATCCCGTACAGCGAGGCCGCCGAGAACCTGCTCGTCGGCACAGCGCTGCAGGAATCGCGGCTCTGCTACCTGGACCAGCTCGACAAGGCGGGACGCCCCGGTCCGGCTTTCGGCCTCTTCCAGATGGAGCGGGCGACGCACGACGACCACTGGAGGTGGATCGAGGCCCGGCCGGAGCTGGCCCGCAAGATCAAACTCCTGATGGCGGACCACCCGACCGACCGCATGGAGCAGCTCCGGTCGAACCTGGCGTACGCGACCGCGATGGCGCGCGTGCACTACAGGCGACGCACGTTCCCGTTGCCGACGAACGCAGGCGACATCGCGGCCCTCGCCCGAATCTACAAGGCGCACTACAACACGCCGCTCGGTAAGGCGACGGCCGCGCAATTTGTCAAAAACTACCGAGGGGCGGGACAGTGAAGCGGTCCATCTATGAGGGCGCTCGCTTCGGCCGACTGCGTGTCGAGGAGATCCTGTCGCGAACGAAGGTTCGCTGCCGATGCGACTGCGGCGCCGTCAAGGACGTCTGGCGAAGCAACCTACTGAGCGGTCGCGCCAACACGCGATCGTGCGGATGCCTGCATTCGGAAATTTGCGCAGCGAGGCTCCTGTCGCATGGTCGCACGGGGAGCAGGACTTACCGGACGTGGGTCATGATGAAGAACCGCTGCGGGAACCCGAAGGCAACGCAGTGGCGGTACTATGGTGGTCGCGGCGTCTCCGTGTGCGAGGCGTGGCGTTCGTCGTTTGAGGCATTCCTCGCTGACATGGGCGAACGTCCGGAGGGCCGTACGCTCGACCGCATCGACCCAGAAGGAAACTACGAACCGAGCAATTGCCGGTGGGCGACTTCGGCGGAGCAGTGCGCGAACAGGCGGACGGCGTGACCTGGGCGGAGCTCAGCGATGCGGCGACGGTCGCCCAGATCGTGTGCGGCGGAGCCGTCGTGGTCGGTGGTTTCGTCGCGCGCTCGATCCTGCGCCGCATCGACGCCGTAGGGACCAACGTCTCCGACGTGAAGGAGTCGGTTGCCGGCGTGGAGAAGCACCTCGCGACGCTCAACGGCCGGCTGGGCCGCGTCGAGCAGCGAGTCGATGATCACGTCCAGACGGACGTCGCGACGCACCGCCGGGTCGACGAGGAGCTTCGCGACCTCCGCCGCGGGAGGCCCCTTGCTGCCGCCGCACGATGACCGTGAGCGCGAGGCGCTCGAACGCCGCGACGGGGACGTCACCGTCCCGTTCCTCTCGGGCGTGAACGAACCGGACGGCTGGAAGCTCTCGGGCGCGGGCGCGTGGCTCGCGCGGTGGGTGGGGGAGAGGCTCGGGTGGCTCAGATCAACGTAGTCGGCGCGATCGCCGCGTTCACGCCGATGCTCAAGGCCCTGGTGCTCGAGTTCGAGCAGGAGGGCAAGTCCGGGGCGGAGAAGCACGCTGCGGTGGCCGAGGCCGCGGAGGCCGCCTACAAGGCGCTCCAGGACTCGGGCGCCGTCAAGGAACTCCAGGGCGTTCCGTGGGAGCTGGTCGCGCCCGCCGTGGTCGGCATCACCAACGTCAGTGTCGGCATCATCGGCTCCATCGTCCGGGGCCTGAACAAGCTCTTCGGCAAGGTCTGGGGCCTGTTCGGGCTGGGGAGCTGACCGTGGCCCGGTACTCGATGGAGAACGGACACAAGGCGACCGCCCTGTTCGTACTGGCGATCATGTCGGCTCTGGCGGTCGTCGCGCTCGTCGGCGCTGCCTTGTGGCTGAAGCCGACCGGTGACCTCCTGATGCTGGTGTCCGGCGCTGCCCTGTTCTTCGAGAACGCCGTCGTCGCGATCATCGGTTTCTTCACGGGGGCGTCGAAGCCAGACGCGCAGCCCGCAACGACTACCGAGTCGTGAGCTTCTGGTCCAACCTGAAGGCCGCCTGGGACGTCACGTCCGAAGGCTCGCGCGCGCTCACTGCAGCGCGCCGTGCCTATGACCGTGGCGAGCCCCTCACGAAGGTCGTTGCCGCGTGGGCCGCGAACACCGACACGCCGCTCGACGACAAGGTCGTCATCGAGCTCGGGCGCTACCTCGGCGTGGCGGTCGACTCGCTGCAGCGCCTCGCGCTCATCTTCGTGCAGGTGGGCATCCGACTCGAGATGCAGGCGCCGGTGCTCATCGGGCGATTCGTTGCCGGCGTCGCCTGGGTGGATCGCACGGTGCCGCCGCTCCTCGCGCGGCTGCGCGCCGCGGCCGATCGCGCCGAACGCAGCGCTGCGTTGGTGCGCGCGCACGCGC
>JAIEPK010000143.1 GCA_019749875.1 Candidatus Binatia bacterium
GCCGTCGGGCGCTGCGCGCGCTCGCGACGGCGGTACGCTGCGGGCTGCGCCGCGCCTGCTCGAGCGCGAGCTGGACCACCGGCGCGGTGTCGTCGAAGGTCGAGAACCCGTACTCCATGAGCTTGCGGGTGTCGCCCCACATGTCGCTCGCGCCGAAGACCACCGTGATCACGCGCCGGCCGTTGAGCTCCGCGGCACCGGCGAAGCAGCGGCCTGCCGCCCGGGTGTAGCCCGTCTTGCCGAGCACCGGCACGAAGTAGCCGTTCAGCAGGCGGTTCTTGCTGTGCAGCGCCACCGGATGGATGCGGTCGTCCTCGATCTGGATGACCTTGGCGCTGGAGCCGGCGACCTCGCGGAATCCCGGCACGGTCAACGCATGACGCAGGATCAGCGCCATGTCGTGCGGCGTGGTCAGGTGCTCGTCGTCCGGCAGCCCGTTCGGGTTGTGGAAGTGCGTATTGGTCGCGCCGATCTCGCGCGCGCGCTGGTTCATGAGCGCCGCGAACTCCGGCACGCTGCCGGCGAGCCCTTCTGCCACGACGACGGCCGCGTCGTTCGCCGACTTGAGCATCAAGGCGTAGGTCAGGTCTTCGCCGTCGATCCGCTGGCCCGCTCGGAGTCCGAGCTTGGACGGCGCCTGGGACGCGGCGTAGGGGCTCACCTCGAAGCTGCGGTCGAGCCGCCCGCTCTCGAGGGCGAGCATCGTGGTCATGATCTTGGTCGTGCTCGCCGGCGGCAGCTGCCGATCGGCATCGCGCTCCCAGATGACCCGGCCCGTCGTCCCGTCCAGCACGACGGCGGCGCGTCCGGTGATCGCCGGCGGCGGCAGCTCGGCCGAAGACGGCGCCGCAGCCATGACCGCGAGCAGCAGCGGCAAGGTCGCCGCCACGGTGAAGTGGATCTCCCGCCCGCGAGCCCTCATGCGCACTCCCATCCTCCCAACCGCCAAAGGCTGCCTTATAACCGAGGCTGTCGGACGTGGGAAGCGCTCTCTTGAGCGGACGACGGGTCCGCCGCCACGCGTGGCGGGCTACATGCGCACCTCCGCCGGGACGTAGCGATCGTGCAGCTCCCCGACGTAGGTCGACATCGGGCGCAGCAGCGTGTCCTCGACGATCTGCTCGAGGACGTGCGCCGCCCAACCGCCGACGCGCGACACGGCGAACGTCGGCGTGAACAGCTCCGGCTCGAGCCCGACCCCGTGCAAGAGGAGCGCGGTGTAGAACTCGACGTTGGTCTCGATGCGCCGGCCCGGCTTGCGGTCGCGCAGGACGTCGAGAATCGCCGCCTCGACGATGCGCGCGGCTGCGTACAGCGACGGATCGCCGCCACGCTCGAAGAGCCTTGCCGCGGCCGCCGCCAGGACCTCGGCGCGCGGATCGCGCACGGCGTACACCCGGTGTCCGAAGCCCATCATGCGCTCGCCGCTCGCCAGGGCCTCCTGCGTCCATGCCCGCGCCTCGGCGTCGAGCGGCCTTCCCGATCGAGCCGCGCGCTCGCGGATCCGGAACACCATCTCGAGCGCAGGTCCCGGTGCGCCACCGTGCAACGGGCCCTTGAAGGCCCCGAGCGCGCCGACGATCGCGGACAGCATGTCCGAGCGGGTGCTGACGACGACGCGAGCCGCGAACGTCGAGGCACTCAGCCCGTGGTCGATGACGGTCACCAGGTACGTCTCGAGGGCACGGACGATCTCCACGGGCGCGGGCTCTCCCCGCAACATGAACAGATAGTTGGCGGCGTGGCCGAGCCGTGCGTCGGGCGCGACCGGGGACTTGCCCTCGCGCAGCCGCTCGTAGGTCGCGACGATCGTGGGGACGCGGGCTACGATGTCGATCGCACCCGAGAGATTCGACGCGGGGTCGCCGCCGCGCGCGGGAGCACCGTCCAGCTGCAGCGTGTCCACCGCCATCCGCAGGGCGTCCATCGTCGGCAGGCGGCGCGCCGCGGCGGCATGCAGGAGCGTGATCGTTCCCGCGGGGAGCCAGCGCCGGGTCGCCAACCGATGCCGCAGATCCTCAGTCTCCGTCGCGGACGGCAACCGGCCGTGCCACAGCAGGTGCAGCACCTCCTCGTAGCTGGCGCGTGGAGCGATCTCCTCGACGGGAAAGCCGCCGAGGGTCAGCGTGCCGCGCTCGCCGTCCACGTGGCTGATGCGCGTCGCGACCGCGACCACTCCGGCCAATCCGCGTGCGATGGTTTCCATGTCGTCCTCCTCTGGGTTCGAGGATGGAACAATATTGACAACATTGCGTCAATCTCGATTCGTCGATCAATGTTGATCGTGGACGCAAGTCGTGGCAGGCACTGGCGGTGCACGATCTGACCGCCGACGAAGCCGCACGGGAGCTCGGAGTGACCCTCGCGACGCTGTACGCCTACGTGAGCCGCGGGCTGCTGCGCTCGCGCGGCGAGCCCGGGACGCGCCGGCGGCGTTATCTCGCGGAGGACGTCTGGCTGCTCCGCCAGCGGAAGGAGCAGCGGCGCGATCCGGTGCGCACCGCGGAAGAGGCCTTGCACCAGGGGTTGCCGGCGATCGAGTCGCGGCTGTCGGTCATCCGCGAGGGGCGTCTCTACTATCGCGGCCGGGACGTTCTGACGCTCGCCGTCAGCCACACGCTCGAGCAGGTCGCGGCGCTCCTCTGGGCGGGCGATCTCGACGCCGTGCTGCCCGGCGAAGTCTCTCCGACACCGCCGAGAGAGTGGAAGACTCTGCTGCGCATCGGCGCGACGCTATCCCCGCTCGAAGCATTCCAGCTGGTGCTCCCGCTCCTCGCGGCGCGCGACTCGGGGGCTTACGACACGAAGCCTGCCTCGGTGCAGCGGATCGGGCTGAAGATCGTTCGCGTCCTCGCCGCGGCAGCCGTCGGTGGTCAGCCCTCGGTCGACGAGACCGCCGAGGTCCTCCAGCGCGGCTGGCCGGGCGTGACGGTCGAGGATCGGACGCTGCTGCGCGCCGCACTGGTCCTTTACGCCGACAACGGCATCAACCCGTCGAGCTTCACCGCGCGATGCGTGGCCTCGGCCGGCTCGACGCCCTATGCACTCGTTCTCGCCGGACTGGCGGCGCTGCAAGGAACCAAGCACGGCGGCGCCTGCGAGCGCGCCGAGGCGCTGCTCGAGGAAGCCGGCGACGCAGCGGGCGCACGTCGGGTGGTCGAAGGACGGCTGCGTCGCGGTGAGGCGATTCCCGGTTTCGGGCATCCCCTCTACCCGGCCGGCGATCCACGCGGTGCTCTGCTCCTGCAGCTGGTCAGCGAGCGGCACGGTCGGGCGCGCGACGTCGCCCTCGCGACCTCGCTCGTGCACGCGGTGCGCGATCTGACTGGGCAGCTGCCCAACGTCGATTTCGGCGTGGTCACCCTGTGCCGGGCGCTGCGCCTCCCGCCGGGAGCCGCGCTCGCCCTGCTGGGCATCGGGCGTACGGTCGGCTGGATCGCGCACGGGCTCGAGCAGTACCAGGAGGGCCGCCTGATCCGCCCTCGGGCCCGCTATTCGGGCGAGCCGCCGCAATCGTAGCCCTCGATCGCCGTCGGCTGCGCAGACGCAACGCCAGGCGACGGATGCCGGGGCGACGATTGTCAGACCCGGACTCGGCCGATACGTTGCTAGCGGACTCTGGAGGAGCGGAAGGGATGGTACGCGTGCAACTCGGTCAGACCAGGAGCTCGTCAGCAAGGAAGCACGCGGCGATCGTCGCGATATGCGTCGCGCTCGTTCTTGCCGCATGGCGAGATGCCGTCGCCCGCAAATGGGTCGAAGAGGACTTCTGGCCGCGCGAGGTGAAGACGTACACGTTCGTTCCGCCAGGCAAGCCCGGCCCGCAGAGCAACGAGGATACCGTCATCGGTGAAGTGCTCGAGTACCGGCCGGACAAGGGCGACACCTTCTTCGATCTCGCCCGCTACTTCGGCCTGGGTTACAACGAGCTCGTCGATGCGAACCCCGGGGTGGACGAATGGATCCCCGGTCACTTCGACAAGCCGGTGATCGTGCCGCAGGAGTTCGTTCTACCCAACGGCACGTACGAGGGGATCGTCGTCAACGTCCCGGAGATGCGGCTGTACTACTATCCGCCCTCGAAGGGCGGGGCGCGCACCGTGGTGACGTTCCCCGTCGGCCTCGGCCGTGAGGAGTGGAAGACCCCGACCGGCAAGTTCAGCGTGCGCGAGAAGACGGTCAACCCGACCTGGAACATTCCCGAGTCGATCCGCAAGGAACGCATCGCCGACAAGGGCTTCAGCGAGACCATGATTCCCGGCGGTGACCCGCGCAATCCGCTCGGCAAGTACCGCATGCGGCTCACCCTCGACCTCTACGGCATCCACGGGACGAACATCCCCTGGGGCGTCGGGATGCTGGTGAGCCACGGCTGCGTTCGCCTCTATCCCGAGGACATCGAGCAGCTCTATCCGATGGTTCCGCTCGGCATGACCGGCGTCTTCGTCTACCAGCCGATCAAGGTCGGCATGCGTGACGGACGGGTGTTCGTCGAGGTCCACAAGGATCTCTACGGCATGAAGCCGGGCATGTACCGCGAGACCCGCTCGATGCTCGAGCAGCACGGGTTCATGAGCATCGTCGACGAGGAGAAGCTGCGCGCGGCCGTTCTCGCGCAGACCGGCATGCCGGTAGACGTGACGCGCGGTTCCTCGTCGAGCGACGGCTACGCGCCCGCTCCCTCGATGCGTCCCGCCGCGACCGAAGTCCACGAGGCGGCGCCGCCCGCACCGGACGACGCCGGTGAGCCGTTGCGTCCTGCATCCGGCACGGTGGGGCGTGGCGTGACGGCGTCGGCACCGGCCGCGCGGCCGTCTGCGGACCGGATGACGACGGAAGTCCTGGTCCCCTCTCGCGCAACCGTCGACGCGGCACGTCAGCCGCTTTCGAGCGACGCTCGCTGATCCGCGGGCACGCTCCCCTCGGTGCCCGGTGGACGCGGCAGCCGAGGGGGCGGAGATCAGCAGGCCGGGATGGCTTGCGGCTCGTGCCGCCCGAGCTCGGACGGCATGGGCACGCCGGACTTCGTATTCTGCGTCCGCCAGCGGCTCAGACCCTGGCGGATGTAGTCCGGATTCATGTCGACGATCTGGCAGATGTTCTCGAACGAGAACAACCACCGCTTGTCCGGCGACATGATCCACTCGTACGACTCGAGAAACAGCTGCCGGCCGCGCAGATCCGACGTGTGCGCGTACTTCTGGAAGCAGTCGATGGCATCTTCGAGCACGGCGAGCATCAGGCGACGCTCGCGGTCGAAGCCGGCCTCCTTGCGGAAGAACGAAAAGAACTGCCCGGGCAACAGAACGTCCGGCTCGAACAATCCGCCAGAGCGATCCTGCATCCCCGAGGCACGTGACCGCATCTTCCCATTCATGAACCGCGTCCTCCCCCGAAGCGGATTCATCCACCCGCCGAGCAGCGAGCGGGCCCCCAATTGGGGGCGGAAGTTAGTGCGGTCGCGTCGCTACGACCAAATGAATTTGGCTTCTTTCGAAAGATGAGCGCAGCTAATTGAGGGGGCTGGGACCGCCGCGGATCCGGTGATCTGGATTTTGCGCGTCGCCCGACTCTGCGATACGCAGGGGGCCTCAACCCGAGGAGAGCAATCCGACCATGGCCGAGCCCGCAACGTCAAGCAACGATCCCCAGAAGAGCAGCAACATGGGCGCGATCCTCGGCTGGGGCTCGCTCGCCCTGGGCACGATCGCCTTCATTTACTTCATCGCCATCCAGCTCGGAGTGCAGTGGGAAGGACGCGAGCAGGAAGCCCTGAAGATGGTCCGCGAGTACAAGGGACCCGGGATGCAGTTCAACCTCGCCGACCAGACCATCGCGGTGGGCAACGCTGCCCGCGAGAAGGGCGACTTCATCGGCGAGTTCTCGTGGAACGCGAAGCACGACGAAGGACCGGTCTACAAGGTCGAGCTCACCTGGAAAGAGGGTAGCTCGAATCATCGTGCAAGCTGGAAGGTCAACCTCGAGGACAAGACGGTTCTTCCCGCCGACGTCGAGGCGCAGAAGTTCATGAAGCCTGCCGGATCGTCCTGAGACGCGCCGGCAGCACGCGGTCGCCGGTCAGGCGGCCGCAGGCAGCCGGTACGCGGTGAGCTCGACCAGATCGGTTGCGGTGCGACGCCCGGCGTTCCACCGCTCGAGCACCAACTCCGCCGGACAACGCCCGCGGCGCGCATCGTCGCGCGCACGCTCCAGGTAGATCGCCTCGTTCTCGCCGCGCGCATCGCGACAATCCTGGCGCTTGAGGCCCTCTTCCGCGATGTCGATCAGCTCGCGTGCGAGGTCCTGCACACGATACTTGCGTAGTGGAGTGGCGAGCGCGGTTCGATGGACCGCCGCGTTCAGCTGGACGCGCTCCTCGAAGCTCCAGTCCTTGACGAGATCCCACGCGCCCAGCATGCAGTCGGGCTCGTAGAGGATGCCCTTCGCGATCGCCGACAGCGCCAGCATCGACTCCGGCGGCTGGCTGTCGACCATGCGCAGCTCGAGATACTGCTTGAGGCGGACCTCGGGAAACAGCGTCGACAGGTGCAGCGCGAAGTCCCCGACGGTCGCACGCAGGCCGGCCGCACCTTCCTTCCAGAAGCGGCGGAAGGGCACGCCGGTCAAGTCGTGATACGTCTTTCCGCGCTTGACGAAGTACATCGGCACGTCGAGCGCCCATTCGACGTAGTCGATGAAGCCCGCACGCGGCGAGAAGACGAACGGCAGGATGCCCGAGCGGCTGTTGTCCGTGTCCGTCCAGATGTGACCGCGGTAGGACAGGTAGCCGTTGGGCTTGCCGTCGCTGATCGGCGAGTTCGCGAACAGCGCATTCAAGATCGGACCGATACCGGTCGCGACGCGCATCTTCTGCATCGCGTCCGCCTCGCTCGAGAAGTCGAGGTTCACCTGGACCGTCGCGGTCTGCTTCATCATGCGCTGACCCATCGTCCCGACCTTGCGCATGTACGGGCCCATGATCGCGTAGCGCTTCTTCGGTACCCACTCGATCTCGTCGAGCGTGCTGAACGGCTGAATGCCCAATCCGAGAAACGCGATGCCGAGCTCGTCGCCGACGGCGACGATCTGGCGAACGTGCTCGCGCAGCTCGTCGTCTGCCTCGTGCAGGGTCGCGTACGGCTCACCGGACAGCTCGATCTGCCCCCCGGGCTCCAGCGTGATTTCACCCGGGCCACCCGACAGCGCGATGATGCGCCCCTCCTCCTCGTGCGGCTCCCAGCCGTAGTGATCGGCGAGCTTGCGCAGGACGCTCTCCACGCCGCGTGGCCCCGAGAACGGAATCGCCGCTCCGGTGCGTCGGTCGACCGCGGCCTTCTCGTACTCGGTGCCGATCCGGAACTCGGAGCGTGGCTTCGAGCCGCGCTCGAAGTGCTCCAGGAGCTGTTCGATGCTCTCGATCGGCGCGGCGTCAGGGCCGGTCTCGTCGGCGATGTAGTCGGACATTTCGCTCCTCGGCCGGACGGGTGAGACCCACGCGCGCGGCGGCACGGATCGCCGGAAAGGCGCAACACTAAGAGGCCGATCGCGCCGAAACAAGACGCAGACACGCGACCCACGCTGCAGCGCGTCGTGGGAAGCGGTGAGATCTTCCAACGCCGTCACGCGCTGCCCGTGCACACGTGGACCATCATTGTGTCGCGCTCGGCCGGCGCGGTCACGCTCGGGTACGCGCCAACTCTTTTCTTGCCAGCGGAAGAACCGGCGCGGCTTTGCTCGGGGGTGCCGCTAGAGCCAGCGACCGAGGACGGGCGACCTCTCGGCAGAAGGCCGCGCTCGTGCGCCTCGTGCCGGCGTACGCCGCCCTGGCCGCATCAGTCTTCGATGAGCACCAGCGTGCCGTCGGGAACCATGTCGTACAGCTCGGCGACGTCGTCGTTCATCAACGACACGCAGCCGAAGGTCCAGTCGATGCCGAGCTCGTTGAAGCGCTCCTTGTCGGTACCGTGGATGCCGATCTCGCCACCCGGCCCCGCTGCTGCGAGGCCGTCGGCCATCGCACGACGGTGGTCGTCGCGATCGCTGAGATTGGGATAGTCGAGCAGCATGAAGCGCGTCCACCGCGGGTGCTGGCGCTTGCCGACGATGCGGTACAGTCCGTTCGGGGTACGCCGGTCGCCCTCGTGCACCTTGACCCCGGGGACACGACCGAACGCGACCTTGTCGAAGGTCCGCACCCAGTCGCCGTAGTGGTAGACCGAGAGCGTTCGGCAGGAGCGCCGCACGACGATCACCCAGGGCTCGGAGCGCGCCCACTCGAGCGGCGCGCGATCGTCGCGCGCCGGCGCACCGAGCCCGACACCGCCCTGCGACGTCGTCGACGTCGTGCAGGCGAGCGGCACGAGCAGCAGCAAGAGAGCGAGCGCGCCGCGAACGATCGCTTCGCACCGGATCATGCGTCCCACGGCCGACCCTATACCATCTCGCATCCGGCGTGCGGCGCAGCGCGCGCGCGTTGGCAACGGAACGACCTCCGGGTAAACAGACTCGCTGCGTCCGCACGGGTCGCAGCGCAGCTCGCCATCCAGGAGAACGCCGCATGTCCGTCGATCAGCTCGAGTTCCGCAGGGTGATGGGTCACTTCGCGACCGGAGTCACGGTCGTCACGTCGCACGACGGCGCCGGCAAGCTCGGCGGTCTGACCGCGAACTCGGTCGCGTCGGTGTCGCTCGAGCCGCCTCTCGTCCTGGTGTGCGTCGACAAGAAGTCCGACAGCTATCCGCTCTTCGGAGCGTCACAGAGCTTCGCGATCAACATCCTCGCCAACGAGCAGGAGACGCTGTCGCGCCGCTTCGCGAAGTCGGGCGGCGACAAGTTCACCGGCGTCGCCTACCGAATCGGCACGACGGGCTGTCCGATCCTCGGCGACACGATCGCGTTTCTCGACTGCAACGTGCGCTACACGTTCGAGGCAGGCGATCACACGATCTACGTTGGCGAAGCGGTCGAGATCGAGGTCCGCTCGGAGTCCGACCCGCTGCTCTACTTCCGCGGCGGCTACCGGAACCTGAGCGCATGAGCGACCGGCTCGCGCGGCTCGCGATCGCCGCTGTCTGCGCCGGCGTGCTCGTGCTCGCAGGCTGCCAGCAGGGCGGGTCGACCGGCGACAAGCCGTTTCGCGTCGCGCTCCTGACACCGGGACCGATCAGCGACGGCGGCTGGAACGCCAGCGCGTACGAGGGGCTGCAGCTCATCAAGAAGGAGCTGGGTGCCGAGGTCAGCAACGTGCAGACCGGCACGCCGAGCGAGTTCGTCCAGGGCTTCCGCGACTACGCGGAGCAAGGCTACGACCTGGTGTTCGGTCACGGCTTCGAGTTCCAGGACCCCGCCATGCAGGTCGGCAAGGAGTTCCCGAACACGGCGTTCGTCGTCAGCTCCGGCAGCGTGCATGCGCCGAACGTCGCATCGATGACGTTCCACCTCGACCAGGCGACGTACCTCGCCGGCATCGTCGCCGCCTCGCTTTCGAAGAGCGGTCGGGCGGGCTGCGTGGGCGGCATCAAGCTGCCCGTCATCCGCACGACGTTCGAGGGCTTCACCGCGGGCGCGAAGAGCGTCAAGCCCGACTTCGTCGTCGCCGAGGCCTACATCGGGAGCTTCGAGGACGTCGCTGCTGCGAAAGCCGCGACCGACGCCCTGATCGCTCAGGGCGCCGACTTCGTCCTGCAAAACGCGGACGCCGCAGGACTGGGGGTGTTCCAGTCGGCCGGTGCCAAGGGCGTGCTCGCCTTCGGCACCAACCGCGACCAGAGCGACGTCGCGCCGGAGACCGTGCTCGCGAGCGCGACCATCTCGATCCCGAAGGCGTTCCTGCAGGTGGCGCGCGAGGTGAAGGACAAGAAATTCAAGGGGCGCGTGCTCGAGGAGGACCTCGCCAGCGGCGTCATCGGCTTCGTCGTCAATCCCAAGCTCGCGAATCGGATCCCCGCGGACGTGCAGCAGCGCGTCGCCGATGCGCAGAAGCAGATCGAGAGCGGGGCACTGAAGGTCGGACAATGAGCGAATCGTCGGGCTCGGACCAGCGTCTCGCGGTCGTGGTGCTGGCTGCGGGGCAGGGCACAAGGATGAAGTCCGCGCATGCCAAGGTCCTGCACCACCTCGGCGGCAAGCCTCTCGTGCGCCACGTGCTCGACGCGTGCGCACCGCTCGGGGCCGCGCGGACGGCGGTGGTGGTCGGGCACCAGGCCGACGCGGTCGAGGCGGCGTGCGACGGCTACGGCGCGAGCTTCGCGCTGCAGCGCGAGCAGCGCGGCACCGGCCACGCCGTCCGGATCGCATGCGAGGCGAGTCTCGATGGATTCGCGGGCGATGTGGTCATCGTCTACGGCGACGTCCCGCTCCTCGAGACCGGGACGTTGCAGCGCCTACTGCGACGCCACCGCGAGCAGGGGGCGCTGCTGTCGCTTCTCACCACCGTGGTCGACGATCCCTTCGGCTACGGACGCATCGTGCGCGACGCCGACGGACGACTGGAGGCGATCGTCGAGGAGCGCGACGCGAGCGTGGCACAGAAGCCGATCCGCGAAGTGAATCCCGGAATCTACTGCGCGCGCAGCGGATTCCTCGTCGAGGCGCTCGCCGAGCTCGTGCCGAACAACGCGCAGGGCGAGCTCTACTTGACGGACATCGTCGCGGCTGCGGTCCGCGGTGGCGGGAACGTCTGCACCGAGCCGGTCGATCCGCACGAGGTCGCCGGGATCAATTCGCGCGCGGAGCTGGCACGACTCGAGGGGATTCTTCGCCAGACGATCGTCGCGCGTCACATGGCCGCGGGCGTCACGTTCCTCGATCCCGCCACGGCTTACGTCGACGCATCGGTGACCATCGGCGCCGACACGGTCATCGGGCCCGGCGTGCACCTGCACGGGCGCACCACGATCGGCCGAGATTGCACCATCGACGGCAACGCCTACGTCACCGACTCGGAGCTCGCCGACGGAGTCCACCTGCGTCCGATGGTCGTGCTCACCGAGGCGACGGTCGGGCGAGGCGCGATCATCGGACCGTTCGCGCAGCTGCGGCCGGGCGCCGAGCTGCACGAGGACGTCCACATCGGCAACTTCGTCGAGGTGAAGAAGTCGGTGATCGGGAGGGGCACCAAGGCCAATCACCTCGCCTATCTCGGCGACGCCACGATCGGCAGCGCGAGCAACATCGGGGCGGGCACCATCACCTGCAACTACGACGGCTTCGCGAAGCACCGCACCGTGATCGGTGACCGGGTGCAGATCGGCAGCGACAGCCAGCTCGTCGCCCCGGTGACGATCGGCGACGACGCATACGTCGCGACCGGCACTACGGTGCGGCACGACGTCGAGCCCGGTGCGCTCGCATTCAACCCGAGGCCGGATCAGCGCCGCGCCGGCTGGGTCGAGGGCTTCCGCAAGCGTCAGGCACCCAAGAAGAAGAGCTGAGCGCCCATCGGCTCAGGCTCGGGCAGCCGTGTACCGCGAGGCGGCTCGGCGGCGTGCGTCCTCGCGAGCCGCGACCCTGCCCAGCACGAGATACAGCGGTGCCATGACCACGAGCAGCGCCGCACACGCGAGCCATGCGGCGGGGATGCCCTGCGCACGTGCCACCACGCCGATCGCCATCAGGCCGAGCGAGCCACCGAGCATGAACGACATCCCGCCGACCGAGAGCACGGTCGCGCGCAGGTCCTCGGTCACGTGCTCGTTCAGCCAGGCGGTCACGACCGGCTGACGCGCCGCGGTCCCGACCTCGAACAGGACGAGCCCGCCGAGCACCGGCCAGGGCGAACCCGCGAGCGCGGCTGCGGCCACGAAGACCGCGCGCCATACCGCCACGGCGAGCAGCAGCCGCTCGCGCCGCATGCGGCGCAGCAATGGAAGCACCAGCAACGAGCCGGCGAGGGCGGCGAGGTTCAGCAGAGCCCAGGCCCAGCCGAGCAGCCAGAATCCGCCCCCGAGCATCGCCTCGAGACGAGGCGGCCAGTAGAGCACGACGGGCATCATCGCCGCCGCGCTGACCACCGTCAGCAGACAGAGCAACCGCAAGACCGCATGGTCGCGCACCGCGATCACTCCCGCGGTCACCGTCGACGCGAGCGAGCGCGGTGCAGCGAGTCGCGACGCACGGCGCGCGACGCGGTCGTCCGCCATGGCGAGCAGGCCGACGAGGAAGGCGATGCCGTGAAACGACGCCGCGACGAGCCAGGTCGCGGCGAAGCCGAAACGGTCCGCGAGGTAGCCGCACGCCACGCCGCCGAGCACCATGACGCCGCGAACGACCGCCTGCGAGCGTGCGAACATCCGATCCGGCGACCGGTCGTCGCCCTCGGCGCGCACGCCGTCCACCGCCCACGCATCGATGGCACCGCTCGCCAGCGTCACGCCGAACGCGTCGACCAGCTCGGCGACGGCACAGGCGGTGAACCCTTCCGCCACTGCGTACAGGGCAAACGCCGCCATCCGGACGAGACACGACAGCAGAAACGACATCTTGCGGCCGTAGAGATCGGCGACCGCGCCGGTCGGGACCTCGAAGGCGAACGTGCCGAATTGGAAGATCGCGAGGACGAGGCCGACCTCGAAGAGATCGAGCCCGCGGCTCTGGAGAAAGATCGGGTAGACCGGGTGCATGAACCACCCGGGCAGATTCCACAGCGCCACGACGACGTAGTAGGTGCGCTCGGTCTGCGTCATCGTCCCCGCGCTCCCGGCATCGGGCTTGCTGATGCCTCCGACCTGCGCCTGTCAACGGAGCGCGATCGCACGATCGTCGACGGGCCGCTCCGGCGACGACGACACGGTGAATGCCCCGACGGCGGTCCGGGCCGCGCCACGTCCTAAAGGAGCACGCTGTCGCGTCCGATCAGCGCAAGGTAGTCTTGTCGACGACGACGCGCGGAGAAAGCGGGACCCCCACCTATGTGCGGAATCATGGGCTACATCGGCGAGCAGGAGGCGAGTCGAATCATCGTCG
Organism: Candidatus Binatia bacterium; assembly: GCA_019749875.1. Taxonomy (GTDB): domain Bacteria; phylum Desulfobacterota; class Binatia; order UBA12015; family UBA12015; genus VGTK01. The sequence continues at coordinate 12,964 of JAIEPK010000143.1, forward strand.
ATGGGCTGCGCCGCCTCGAGTATCGCGGCTACGACTCGGCCGGCATCGCGACGCTGGTCAACGGCCACGTCGACATCCGGCGCTGCGTCGGCAAGCTCGACAACCTCGAGAAGCTGCTGCGCGACAAGCCGCTCGAAGGCGCGATCGGACTGGGTCACACGCGGTGGGCGACACACGGCCGACCGTCGGAAGAGAACGCCCACCCACACCGTGCCGGGAAAGTCGTCGTCATCCACAACGGCATCATCGAGAACTATCTCGAGCTGAAGGCGGACCTCGAGCGCAAGGGTCGGACGTTCCAGTCCGAGACCGACACCGAGGTCATCTCCCAGCTCATCGACGAGCGCATGTCCGAAGGCTTGTCGTTCCTCGATGCGGCGCGCGCCGCGGTGAAGCAGCTGCACGGATCGTTCTCGATCGTCGTGCTGTGCGACGACGATCGGACGCGCCTCCTCGCCGCAAAGACCGCGACGCCGATCGTGATCGGCCTCGGCCAAGGCGAGAACTTCATCGCCTCGGACATCCCCGCCATCCTCGACCACACGCGCGACGTGCTGTTCCTCGAGGACGGCGAGATGGCCGAGGTGTCGCGCGACAGGGTGAAGGTCACCACGTTCGACGGCGAACCGGTCGAGCGCGCGCCGAAGCACATCAGCTGGGATCCGGTCACCGCGCAGAAGGGTGGCTACAAGCACTTCCTCGCGAAGGAGATCCACGAGCAGCCGCAGGCGATGATCGACACCATGCTCGGGCGGATCCGTCAGGAGGAAGGCGACGTCGCGCTGCCGGAGCTCGATGCCCTCGGGCTCGATTGGTCGAGCGTCAAGCGAATCTATCTGACTGCGTGCGGCACCGCGTGGCACTCCTGCCTGGTCGGCAAGTTCCTGCTCGAGGAGATGACGCGCATCCCGGTCGACGTCGATTACGCGAGCGAGTTCCGCTACCGGCAGCCGATCCTCGGTCCGGACGTTCTGCTGATCGCGGTGTCACAGTCCGGCGAGACCGCGGATACGCTCGCCGCAGTGGAAGAAGCACGCGGCGCGGGCGCGAAGGTTCTGTCGATCTGCAACGTGGTCGACGCGTCGATCCCGCGGCGCTCGAACGGCGTGCTGTACACGCACGCGGGGCCCGAGATCTCGGTCGCGAGCACCAAGGCGTTCACCACCCAGCTGACCGCGTTCTACCTCTTGTCGCTCTACCTCGGGCGCCAGATGGGAAGGCTGGACGAGCAACGCGGGCGCACGCTGGTGGCCGACCTCGTCAATCTGCCGAGCCTCGTCCAAGAGACGCTCACGCGCGGCAAGCAGATCGAGAAGATCGCGAAGAAGTACGGGCACGCCAGCGACTTCCTCTATCTCGGACGCGGCATCAACTATCCGATCGCGCTCGAGGGCGCGCTCAAGCTGAAGGAGATCTCGTACATCCACGCCGAGGGCTATCCCGCAGGCGAGATGAAGCACGGGCCGATCGCGCTCATCGACGAGCAGCTGCCCGTGGTCGTCCTTCTCCCGAAGGACCCGATGTACCCGAAGACGCTCTCGAACCTGAAGGAGGTCGAGGCACGCGGGGGGCGGATCATCGCGCTCACCGATGCGCCCTCGCCCGAGCTCGAGGAGGTCGCCTGGGAGGTCGTGTCGATCCCGCAGGTGAACCACCTCTTGGCGCCCATCCTGCTCGTGATCCCGCTCCAGCTTCTTGCCTACTCGATCGCGGTCTACCGCGGCTCCGACGTCGACCAGCCCCGCAACCTCGCCAAGAGCGTCACGGTGGAATGAACGATGATCATGGCCTTTTCCATGCTTTTTGATTGGTGACGAGCGAGGCGTGAGATAAGCCTCCCATAGAACCATCGTGTGGAGGACGCCGTGAACCATGGCGGCTCGACGGACGATCGATTTGGTCAGCTCGTGGAGCTGGCTCCGGACGCGATGCTCGGCGTCGACGCCGACGGGGGAATCGTCTGGATCAACGCTCAGGCGGAGCGCCTGTTCGGCTACCGCCGCGCGGAGCTCGTCGGACGTCCGGTCGAGGTCTTGCTGCCCGAGGCGCTACGCGCCGCCCACGCGCGGCACCGTGCGTCGTTCATGAGCGAGCCGCGCACGAGACCGATGGGAGCCGGTCTCGACTTGACGGCCCGGCGCAACGACGGGTCGGAGTTCCCGGCCGAGGTCAGCTTGGTTCCGGTGCAGACCTCGGATGGGTTGATCGTCACCGGCGTGGTGCGCGATCTCACCACGCAACGGGCTGCCGAAGCCGAGCGGCTGCGCCTGGCTCGCGAGCGGGCCGAGGTCGACAGCGCGAGTCGCACCAAGGACCAGTTCCTCACGACCCTGTCACACGAGCTGCGCACGCCGCTGCAGGCGATCTTGGGCTGGGTGCGCATGCTGCGCTCGGGCTCTCTCGACGAGACCGTGGCGGCGCGCGCGCTCGAGACCATCGAGCGCAATGCCCGCAGCCAAGCACGACTCATCGACGATCTCCTCGAGATGTCGCGTATCGTCTCCGGCAGCATCGAGCTCGATTTCCGGATCGTCGAGCTTCCCTTGGTCATCGACGCCGCAGTCGACGGCATCCGGGCGACTGCGTACGCGCGCCGGATCCGCCTGCACACGCTGGTCGACCCGGCGGTCGGGGCGGTCTGGGGCGACCCGGAGCGACTCCAGCAGGTGATCTGGAACCTGGTGTCGAACGCCGTCAAGTTTACGCCAGAAGGGGGCAAGGTCGAGCTGCGGGTCGAGCCCGGCAGCGCGGGAACCGCGAACGTCATGGTCTCGGACACCGGCAAGGGCATCGACGCGGCGGTCCTCGATCAGGTGTTCGAGCGCTTCGCGCAGGGCGAGCACGGCAGTCGTCTGCAGGGTGGGCTCGGCCTCGGGCTCGCGATCGTGCGCCACCTCGTCGAGCTGCACGGCGGCACGGTCCGGGTCGACAGTCGGGGCGAGACGAAAGGAACCCGGTTCGTGGTCACGTTGCCTCTCGCCGGAGAGCCGGCGATGCTGCCGGATGCGGCCACTGAGCGGCCGGCGCGGGACGAGATCGCGTCGAGTCTCGACGGCCTGCGCGTGCTCGTCGTGGACGACGAGCCCGACACGCTGGAGGTCGTCGGTGCGGCCCTCCGGCATGCCGGCGCCGAGGTCGTCAGTGCGGCTTCGGCCGCGGAAGCGCTGCGTTGTCTGCGCGAGAGCGCACCCGACGTGCTGATCAGCGACCTGGCGATGCCGGGCGAGGACGGCTTCGACCTCATCACCAAGGTACGCGCCCTCGACGACGAGTCCGGCGGCGGGGTACCGGCGGTGGCCCTGAGCGCATTCACCGGATCCGAGGATCGGCATCATGCGCTCGACGCGGGCTTCCAGCTCTACGTCGCGAAACCGATCGAGCCGCTCGAGCTGGTCCGTCTCGTGCGGCGGCTGTCGGACGCGCCGCCCATGATCACGGCGTGACGGAGCGCCGGGTGCCGAAGCCACCGGCCAGCGACCGCACCGACTTCTACGACCACGCACCGTGCGGGTTCCACGCGCTCGACGAGAACGGCGTGATGGTCGACGTGAACGAGACCGAGCTCGAGCTGCTGCAACGCTCGCGCGACGAAGTCATCGGCAAGTGCCGTTTTCTGGAGTTCCTGGCCCCGCGCAGCAAGCAGCGCTTCGTGCGGGAGTTCCCGACCTTCAAGCGTTCCGGTCGCATCGAGGGGTTGCCGTTCGATCTGGTGCGCAAGGATGGATCGACGGTTCCTGTGCTGCTCAGCGCGACCGCCTTGTTCGACGAGAACGGGCGCTTCGTGCGCAGCCGCTCCGTCATCGTTCGCGACCCTCGGCGCGGACTGCCCGAGGACTCCGTGCGGGAAGCGTACGACACGCTCCAGGAGAAGCTCGACGACGAGAAGCAGCAGCTCGAGACGGCCATCGCGGCGTTGCGGGACGAGATCGACGAGCGCGAGCGGGCCGAGGCGCTGCTGCGTCTCAGCGAGGAGCGCGCCCTGGCCGTGATCGACGCGGTGATCGACGGCGTGATCACCTGCGACGACGGCGGCTTCGTCGAGACCATGAATCCCGCCGCCGAGCGCATCTTCGGCTGGCGGGAGAGCGAGCTCAGTGGACGCAGCGCTCTGCTCCTGCTGGCCGCGCCGTACGCGCAGCGGTATCGCGAGTTCCTGGCGCGTCCCCGGGCCGAGGACGGGTTGATCGGCACCAAGCGCGAGATCGACGGGCTGCGCAGGGACGGGAGCGTCTTCCCGATCGAGGTCGCCTTCAGCGAGATGCGCCTCGGATCGCGGCTCCTGCTCATCGCCACCGTGCGGGACCTGTCCGACAAGCGCCGCGCCGAGGCCGAGCTCGAGCGCCTGCAGGCGGAGGTACGGCGCAACGAGGTGATGGCCATGATCGGCTCGCTGGTCGCCGGCTTCGCGCACGAAGCGCGCAACCCGCTGTTCGGGATCTCCGCGGTGCTCGACGCGCTCGCGGTGCGCCTCGGCGAGACGACGGAGTACGCCGAGCACCTGGCGTTGGTCCGTCGCGACGTGAAGCGGCTGAACGACCTCATGCAAGATCTGCTGGAGTTCGGCCGTCCCAGCGAACAGATCGATTTGGCGCGCAGGCCGATCGCGACCGTCCTCGCCGATGCGGTCGCCGAATGCACGACGCTCTGCCGGGCCTGCGATGTCGCGATCGAGGCGCAGCTCGACGACGACGGAGCGATCGTCGTGGCCAACGATCGGCTGGTGCGGGGATTCCAGAACCTGCTGCAGAACGCGATCCAGTTCTCGCCGCGAGGAGCCGTCGTGACGCTGGCGTCCGCATGTGAAGAGCCGGGCGTCGTGACCTGTACGGTGCGCGATCGCGGCCCGGGCCTCGCCGAGGCCGACCTGCCGCGCCTGTTCGAGCCGTTCTACACCAGGCGCCGCGGCGGGACGGGGCTCGGGCTGGCCATCGTGCAGCGCATCGTCGAGGAGCACCGCGGGTCGGTGGGGGCGGCGAATCACCGCGACGGCGGCGCCGTGCTGTCGGTCCGGCTGCCGGTGAGCGCGGCATGAGCGGCACGCCGCCGCGACGCATCCTGCTGGTCGACGACGAGGACGCGGTGCGCTTCGGCATGCGGGAGTTCCTGCGTACCAAGGGCTATGCGGTCGACGAAGCCGACAGCTGTCGCGCGGCCGAGGAGTCTTTCCGCGGCACCGCACCCGACGCGGTCGTGCTCGATCACCACCTGCCGGACGGCACCGCGCTCGAGCTGCTGCCCCGCCTGCGCCAGATCGACGCGTCGGTTCCGGTCGCCGTGCTCACCGGCCACGGCTCCATCGATCTCGCCGTCGAGGCCGTCAAGCTCGGCGCCGAGCACTTTCTCACCAAGCCGGTCGAGCTTCCCGCCCTGCTGGTCATCCTCGAGCGCATGGTCGAGCGTCGGCGCAACGAGAACAAGCGTCTGGTCGAAGCTGCGCGCGGGAAGAGCACCGAACGGGATCCGTTCCTCGGCACGAGTGCCGCGATCCGTACGCTGGCCGACGACGCACAGCGCATCGCGGACAGCGACCGGCCGGTGCTGATCCAGGGCGAGACCGGGTCCGGCAAGGGCGTGCTCGCGCGCTGGCTCCACGAGCACGGCCCGCGCGCCGCCGAGCCCTTCGTCGACCTCAACTGCGCCGGGCTCGCGAGCGAGCTGGTCGAGAGCGAGCTCTTCGGTCACGAGCGCGGCGCATTCACGGGGGCGGTCGGCAGCAAGCCCGGCCTGCTGGAGCTGGCCCACCGCGGTACGGTCTTCCTCGACGAGATCGGCGACCTGGGCCTGCAAGTGCAGCCGAAGCTGCTCAAGGTTCTCGAGGAGAGCCGCTTTCGCCGCGTCGGCAGCGTGCGCGATCGCCAGGTCGACATCCGCCTGCTGAGCGCGACGCACCAGGATCTGTCGATCGCGGCGCGCGAGGGCCGCTTCCGGAGCGACCTCTTCTACCGCATCAATACCATCACCCTGTGGGTACCGGCACTCCGCGACCGACTCGAAGACCTGCCGCTTCTCGCGACGACGCTGCTCGACAGGATCGGCAGCGAGATGGGTCGCCGTGGGTACGAGCTGGAGGCCGACGCGCTGGACGCGCTCGCGCGATACCCGTGGCCGGGCAACGTTCGTGAGCTCCGCAACGTGCTCGAGCGTGCCGTGCTGCTGAGCCGGGGGAATCGCATCGGCCGCGGCGATCTGCGCTTCGAATCGGGCGCCGCAGCGGCGCCGACGCCGGCCGCGGCGCCGCCCGCGACCGTGGGCGGCAACGATCTGCGTCTATCCCTCGAGCAGCTCGAGCGTCGGCACATCGAGGCCGTGCTGCGCGACGAGCGCGGACACGTCGCGCGCGCCGCAGTCCGCCTCGGGATCCCGCGCAGCTCGCTCTATCAGAAGATCGCCAAGCTCGGGCTGCACGTTCCGAAAGGGTGACGCTCGCGACGGGCGCGTCCGCCGTCTGGAATCCAGATGCCGGAAGCGCGTGGCAGCGCTCCGAGACCGCAGGAAATCGACGCCGGCGGGCGCAATTTCCCGGCTGCTCGTGGCATGGAAGCTGCTGCTGACGGGCGCGTGACCAACCGGGAGCGAGCGGTGGCAGCAGCGGACGTCGGGCGGATTCTCCTGGTCGATGACGAGGAGTCCGTCCTGTTCGCCATCACCGAATACTTGACGCTGCAGGGGCACGAGGTGCACCGCGCGTCCGACGTCCAGAGGGCCGCCGAGCTCCTTGCGGCGCAAACGTTCGGCTTCGTCGTCACCGATCTCCATCTGACCCCGGCCCGCGCCGCGGACGGGTTCGAGATCGCTCGGCTCGCGCGAGACGCCGGCGTGCGGCGGGTCGTCCTGCTGACCGCGCACGGTACGCCGGAGGTCAGGCGTCAGGCGATCGCGCTGGGCATCGACGAGGTGATCGCCAAGCCGGTCCGGCTGTCCGAGCTCGAGAGCGTCCTGCTCGACGGCTCGGCGGAGCCCGCACGGTGAGCCTCGCGCCGTCGATGGCCCGCTCGGACGACGACACGGCGCCTTCCGACGTCCGCGCGCGCCTGGCGAGCATCGGCCAGGAGTTGACCCGCGCGCTCGGCCGGCCGACCTTTCTGGATCGCCTCTGCTCGATCAGCGTGGAGGCGCTCGACGCGCGGACGAGCTGCATCCTGCTCCGCGACGCCCGTAGCGGGCGCTTCCTGCCCGTGGCACGTCGTGGTGCGGCGCGAAGCCTCGGCCACGTTTCCGATCCGTCGCACGCCCTCGCCGATGAGATCTCGCGGCGGCTGCGGCACGAGAGCGTTTTCGAAGCGGCTGCCCGGACCGACGGCCCCGACGCCCACCGCTCGCCCGTGCGATGGCTGTGCATCGCACTGCGACGCGGAAACCGCCTCGTCGGCATGGTGCTCGCCGGCCGCCGCGCGACGCAGGCGCCGTTCTCCGGGAGCGACTGGGCGATCGCCGAGGGCATCGGCCGCCTCGCTTCGCTGTGCCTCGAGAACATCCGCCTCTCCGCGGAGCTCGCGCACGTCAAGCACATCAAGACCGACTTCGTCTCGACCATGTCGCACGAGCTGCGGACGCCGCTGAACATCATCCTGGGCTACCTCAGCCTGCTGCTCGAGGGGGACTTCGGCGCGCTGTCCGACGAGCAGGCATCCGCTCTGAGACACGTCGATCGCAGCGCGCATACCCTCTTCGACCTGATCCAGAGCACGCTCGACCTGAGCCGGCTCGAGCGTGAGACGCTGCCCATCGCATGCGGCGAGATCGTCGTGGCCGACTTCCTCGCGTCGGTCGCGCGCGACGCCGAGGGCCTGCCGCACGACGACGCGGTCGCGATCCGTTGGCATGCCCAGGACGACGCACCCGTCGTCCGGACCGATCCGGGCAAGCTGCGCATCGTGCTGAAGAACCTCGTGTCGAACGCACTCAAGTTCACCGCGGCCGGCGCGGTCGACGTTCATGCTCGCGCATGCGGAAACGGCGTCGAGTTCTCGGTCACGGATCACGGCGTCGGCGTTCCTCGCGGCGATCTCGGACGGATCTTCGAACCATTCACCCAGCTCGGGAAAGCCTCGACCCGTACGCACGGTGGCATCGGCATGGGTCTCTACGTGGCCCGCCGCCTCACCGAGATGCTCGGCGGAACCATCGCCGTGTCCAGTCGGGTGGGCTCGGGATCGACGTTTCGGGTGTGGATTCCCGCTTCGGCCCCCACGGAGGGCGGCGATCATTCGCAGGCGCGGTCGACTGGCCGCAGCGCGAGAGACCTCGGAGAACACAGATGATGCACCGCTCCTCCCCCGTCAGCTCGGCCGCCGCGTCGGCGCCGGCGCGTCCGTTCGCCACCCCCGAGCTGATCGGCGACCACCCTCTGGTGCAGCAGCTCCGTGCCCTGGTGACGCGGGTCGCAAGGACCGACGCCACCGTTCTGATCGAGGGCGAGAGCGGGACCGGCAAGGAGGTCGCCGCACGCATGATCCACGCCGCGAGCGTGCGCTCGGAGCAGCCGTTCATCGCGGTCAACTGCGGCGCGATCCCGGCCGAGCTCTTGGAGTCGGAGATGTTCGGCCACGAGCGCGGATCGTTCACCGGCGCGGTGGGCAGCCGCGCCGGCATGTTCCAGCTCGCGCACCGCGGGACGATCTTTCTCGACGAGATCGGCGAGATGAGCGCGGCCTTGCAGGTGAAGCTGCTGCGCGTCCTGCAGGAGCAGGAAGTACGTCCGGTCGGCTCGGATCGGACCTTGAAGGTCGACGTGCGGGTCGTCGCGGCCACCAACAAGGATCTGGAGCGCGAGGTCGCCGCCGGACGCTTTCGCGAGGATCTGTACTACCGCCTGAACGTGGTCCCGGTCTCGATGCCGCCGCTGCGCGAGCGGCGCTCCGACATCCCGGTGCTGGTCGAGCACTTCCTCACCAAGCTCGTCGCGCGGCACGGCCGCGAGGCGATGCACCTCACGGAGGAGGCGATGGTGCACCTCTGGGAGTATGCGTGGCCCGGCAACGTCCGGCAGCTCGAGAACGCCGTCGAGCGTCTGGTCATCCTCGCCGAAGGTCCCGCGATCCGCTCCGACGATCTCCCGGCGTCGATGCGAAACTTCATCTCGCGCAGCGCGATTCCGGATCTGCACGTGTCGGAGGATGGCGTCGATTTGAACCGCGTCGTCGAGGACTTCGAGAACGGCCTCATCGGCAAGGCAATGACCCGGACCCGCGGCAACAAGCAGGCCGCGGCTCGCCTGCTCGGCCTCAACCGGACGACGCTGGTGGCGAAGCTGCGCCGTCGCGAGGACATGGGCGGGATGGCCTTGGCTTGCGCTTGACGGTCACGGGATCACGCCGCGCTCCTTGAGCGCGGCGATCTGCTCCCAGTCGCGACCGAGTTCGAGCAGGATCTCCTCGGAGTGCTGTCCGGCTTCGGGCACCTCGCGCGCGGCTTGCCAGGGTGTGCCGAGGAAGTCCACCGGCGTGGCGAGCTGCTCCGGCAGCCCGGCTGCCGCATCGAACGCGACCACGCCGCCGCCAGCGCGCACCTGCGGATCGTTCACGATGTCGTCGCAGGTCTGCACCGGCGACCACCACACCCCCTCGCGATCGAAGATCGGCGCCCACTCCGCGAGCGCCCGCTTGGCGAACTCCTCTTCCAGCAGGCGCACCACCTCGGGTCCGTGCTCGCGCCGTCTGACGATGTCGCCGGTGCGCGGGTCGGTGAGCAGATCGGGGCGACCGAGCGCGCGACACACGTCCGGCCAGTGACGATCGGCTTCGAGGCCGATCAGCCAGAACCAGCGGCCGCATCCGGCGCGATAGCTGTTCGCGATCGGGTTCGGCGACGCCCGCCGCGTACCCGGAGGCGCGACGTAGCCGAAGCGGAGGCGGGTCGCGACGTCCCAGCCCACGACGTACATGCCCGTGCGCAGCAACGACGTCACGACGTGCTGGCCCCGACCCGTTCGACCGCGCGCCACGAGGGCCGCGCAGATCGCGCTCGCCGCGGTGATGGCGGTGGTGTGATCGCCCATGCCGCCGCGCTGAACCGGCGGCTCCTGACCTTCGGGGGTGAGCATCGCCGCGACGCCACCACGCGACCAGAACGCGCCGATGTCGTACGCAGGGCGGTCCCGGTCGGGTCCGGTGACGCCGTAGCCGGTGACCGAGCAGTACACGAGCTCGGGGTGCTCGCGGGACAAGCTCTCGTAATCGAGGCCGAGCTTGTCGAGCGCCCCCGGCCGCAGGTTCGATACGAACACGTCCGCGCCGGCGATCAGCTCGCGGGCGAGCGCACGCGCCTCCTCGTGCTTCAGGTCGAGCACGATCGAGCGCTTGCCGCGATTGTCGAGCTCGAACGGCGGATTGAACGGCACGTCGATGCCCACCGCGGACAGGAAGATGCCGCGGAACGGATCGCCGCGCGGCGGCTCGATCTTGACGACGGAGGCGCCCCAGTCAGACAGGATGCCCGCGGTCGCGGGGCCCGCGACCCAGAAGCCCAGCTCCACGACCTTGGTTCCCTCGAGCGGTCCCGGCATGGGGCAGGCATGCCGGGACACCGCCGGACCGTCAACCGGGAGAGGACGCACCGCCCGTCCGGCGTGCCTTGCATGGCTCAGTCGCCAGGTGTTCACTGGCGCCGCCGTGTTCAACGAGCTGCCCGCAACGACCCCCGATCAGAGCCACAAGCGGACGTCGATCGCGACCATCGAGGAGGCGATCGCCGAGTACAAGGCGGGTCGGATGGTCATCGTCATGGACGACGAAGACCGCGAAAACGAGGGCGATCTCTGCATGGCGGCCGAGAAGGTGACGCCCGACGCCATCAACTTCATGGCGACCGAGGGGCGTGGCCTCATCTGCCTGCCGCTCACCGAGCAGAAGCTGCAGGAGCTCGGTCTGCCGATGATGGTCGCCGAGAATACGGCTCCGCTCGGCACCGCGTTCACGGTGTCGATCGATGCACGCCACGGGATCGGATCGGGGATCTCGGCGCGCGACCGGGCGACCACGATCCAGACCGTGGTGGCGGACGGGGCCGCGCCGAGCGACATCCGAACTCCCGGCCACATCTTCCCGCTCCGGGCACGCGACGGCGGTGTGCTCGTGCGCACCGGCCAGACCGAGGCGGCCGTGGATCTCGCCCGGCTCGCGGGTCTGAAGCCGGCAGGCGTGATCTGCGAGATCATGAAGGCCGACGGGACGATGGCGCGCCTCGCGGACCTGAAACGCTTCGCCGCACGTTTCGACCTGAAACTGGTCACCATCGCCGACCTCATCCAGTACCGGCTGCAGCACGACTCGCTGGTGCACCGGGTCGCGGAGGCGCCGATCACCAGCCGGTTCGGCGGCGAGTTCCGCGCCTGCGTGTACCGCAGCGACGTCGACGGCGGCGAGCACCTCGCCTTGGTCAAGGGTGAGATTCGCCCCGACCAGCCGACCCTGGTGCGCGCGCACGCGGAGTACCTGCCGGGCGACGTGTTCGCGTTCGTCAAGCGCAACACGGGCGAGCTGTTGCATCGCGCGATGGAGATCATCGCGGCCGAGGGCAAGGGGGTCGTCCTCTACCTGAAGCGTGAGCAAGGCACGGAGATGTTCGAGCCGCGCGGCGACACGGGTGGAGCGGACGAGAACCCGGACGTCGCCAAGCCGAGCACGATGTCGAGCGGGCGCCTCAAGGAGTTCCGGGAATACGGCATCGGTGCGCAGATCCTACGCGACCTCGGCGTCGGCAAGATCCGTCTGATCAGCAACTACCGCCGGCGGCTCGTCAGCCTACCGGGCTTCGGCCTCGAGGTCGTGGAGACCGTCCCGCTCGACGTGACGCCGCCCGTGGACGAGCCGTCCGCCGCCCGTCCGGTCCGCGCGACCAAGCCGACCGCGCGGCGCGGCAGCGACACGATACGCTCGAGGAAACGATCCGGCGCGCGCTCCTGAGGGTGGTGGGTCAGCGCTTCGGGAACCAGTCGAAGCCCAGCATCACGAACTGCGTGTTCAAGCCCGGGTTGGGCTGCTCGATTCCCGCGTTCGAGATGTGACGGATCCGCCACGAGAAGCTCATCGCGAGCTGGTCGGTCAGGAACAGCTCGATGCCGGCGCCGCCGAACGAGGCGAATTCGAAGGGGCCGCTGAGCTGGTAGCCGCCGAGCCCGGTGTACATGACGCCGGTGCCGGCAATCAGGTACGGCACCACTTGCTGGCCGGCATCGTACTCGAGCTTCAGACCGATCGGCGTGATGCCGAACTCGATGGCATTCTGCTTGGGCGAGGTGACGCCCGCGACCCACGGCTCGAGGAACCACTTGAGGTTCAGGTTCACGCCGTGCAACGGCTCGTCGATGACGTCCGGAAAGAGCCAGGCGAAGCGTGCATAGAGCGGGATGACCTCGATGCCGTGCTTGTCGGAGAAGCCGTACGCCGTGGTGAAGGCCAGCTCCTGCAGTCCGTTGCGGTCCTCGGCCGCGGCATTGGGTGACGGAATGGCGAGTGCCAGACCGAACGCCAGAACGAGAAGAGTCGAGCGCAACGAGCGGAGCATGTGTGCTATCCTTTCGGGCTGATCCGATGCGACGGTCGCACCTATCCCGGCCCCTTCCTCATCGCAACGACCTGCCTGCCGTTCCCGGTCCGGTCCTGTGCGCCCGACTGCTCGCAGCGGTCGCCGCTCTGCTGCTCACGGTGACGCCGGCGCACGCTGCTGCGGTTGCCGAGGTGTCCGGGCGGGTCGAGCCGGCCGCGAGCGGTGGCGTCCGAGTGGTGGCGACGGTGAAGGTCGCGAACGGCTATCACGTGAACGCGCATCGCCCGAACGAGGAGTTCCTGATCCCGACGGCGCTCACACTCCAGTCTGCGGGCGTGACCTTCGAGGAGCCGGTGTATCCGGATCCGAAGGAGCAGAAGTTCTCTTTCGCAGGCGACAAGCCGCTGCTCGTGTACGACGGCAGCTTCGAGATCGCAGCACTCGGGCGACCGGCGCCGACCCAGGCGATCGAGCTGTCGCTGCGCTACCAGGCCTGCGACGACGAGCGTTGCCTGCCGCCGGCGACCGCGCGCGCGACGATCGAATTGACCGACCCGGCCGCAGCGGCGGATCCGAGCGGCGGCGGCGGTGCGCCGAGTCTCGAGATCGCTCGCGATCCGAACGCGTCGCTGCTGACACGCTGGCTCACCGGAGCGAGCTTGCCCGTGGCCCTGCTGGTCACCTTGCTGCTCGGGCTGACGCTCAATCTCACGCCGTGCGTGTATCCGCTGGTCTCGGTCACGATCGGCTACTTCGGCAGCCAGACGAGCGACCGGGGGACGAGCCCGCTGCCGCTCGCCTGCGCGTACGTGCTCGGCATCACGCTGACGTTCGCCGGGCTTGGGGTCAGCGCGGCCATGTTCGGCGGATTGTTCGGAGCGCCATTGCAGCACCCGGTGGTGCTGATCGCGCTCGCCGCGGTCATGACGGTGCTCGCCGGCGCGAGCTTCGGCTTCTACGAGATCCGCGCGCCGTCGACGCTGGTCAACCGCGTCGGTGGCGCCTCGACCGGTGCGACGGGTGCCTTCCTCATGGGCCTCACCATGGGCGTGGTCGCGGCGCCCTGCATCGGCCCCGTCATCCTGGGCCTGCTGGTGTACGTCGGCACCCAGCGCGACGCGGTGCTCGGCTTCCTGCTGTTCTTCGCGCTCGGCCTCGGCATGGGACTGCCCTATGTTTTGCTTGCGTCCGCAGCGGGTGCGATCCGGCGGCTGCCGCGTTCCGGTGAATGGCTCGCGTGGGTGAACCGCCTGTTCGGTACGCTTCTGCTCGGCATGGCACTGTACTTCCTGTCCCCTCTGCTCGACGACGGGGTCCTGCGCGTCGCGATTCCCCTCTATCTGGCCGCGGCAGGCCTCTACTTGGGCTTTCTCGAGCGTTCCGCGCGCAGCCTGCGCTGGTTCGCGCTCGGACGGCGGGCGTTCGGTGCCCTCACGTTGGTCTTCGCGATCTGGGTGGCGCTGCCGAGCGCGCAGGCGCGCGACGGCATCCGCTGGCAAGCGCTGTCCCCCGACGCACTCGCGCGTGCGCGACAAGCGGGCCGACCGTCGATCGTCGAGTTCGGAGCGGACTGGTGTCTGCCGTGCGTCGAGATGAAACGCACGACGTTCGTCGACCCGGAAGTCACCCGCGAGGCCGACCGCTTCGCGACGTTCATGGCCGACGTCACCGAGTCGAGCCCGCAGAACGATGCGCTGCTCGCGAAGTTCGCCGTGGTCGGTGTGCCGACGATCATCTTCTACGGCCCGAATGGTGCCGAGGTCGACCGGCTCGTGGGATACGTCGAACCGGAGCGGTTCCTCCGCGCCATGCGTCGCGTCCGCGGGCCGAGTGAAGGCCCGACCCGTCCGGACGCCGCAGCGCCGAGCCTAACCCGACTCCGGGAACAGGGTCGGGACATAGTAGCCACGCACGCCGTTCCAGCTGCCACGGACCATGTAGGTGCACAGCGAATGAATCTCGAGTCCGTAGTCGACGAGCAGGGCGCGCAACAGATCGTCGCAGCGCGCGGGCACGAGTAGGCGAACGTCGCTGTGCGGTGGCAGGTCCGTCGTCCCCGCAGCGACCAGCTCGAGGGCACCGTCGAGCGATGTCGCCACCAGCGGCCCCAGCACGGTGACGTTGCCGCGTACGATCCGCACCAGCATTCCGTCGGGCGCGAGGAAGATCTCCCCGAGCCGATGGAGCAGCGCATGGTCTTGCGGCCGATCGATGCCGAGCAGGTCGTTCTCGATCGCGCGCACACGCCCCAGGTCGGCGCGATGGACCCGCCGCACGCCTGCGGGCGCGCGTGGGGCGCCCCTGCTGCGAAAGCTCGCGCGAAGCAGGATCTCCCGGCCGACGAAGCCGGTGACCGCATAGAGTGCGTAGGCCACTTCGTTGAACGAGTCCTGAATGAGGCGCAGCGAGGCGACACCCGCCTGGTCGCTGCGGCGCACGACCTCATCCATCAACGCGCGCCCCGCACCACGCCCCTGATACGCGGGAGCGATCGTAATCGGTCCAGCGCCCCCGGTCGCGCCGCGGGGATGCAGGAAGCCACTGCCTGCGACCTCGCCATCGACGGTCACGACCACGCAGCCACCGGGATCGAGGTCGCGGTACGAATCGGCGATCACCGCACCGACGGTGTGGTCGGTGACGACCGGCCCGAAGCCGCGCCGCTGGTAGACGTCGTTGAAGGCGTCGCGAAAGATCTCCGCGACACGTGGCACGTCCGACGCGGACATGTCGCGCACGGCGATCCGCCCGCCGCGCCTCGCTCGCCGGAGCACCACCGCTTCCTCATAGCACGACCCGAACGCGACGGGATGCACCGCGCCGGCGGTGCGATCGACCGCGCGTCGCGTGCCGGCTGCGATGCTTGACGCGTTCTACTTCCTCGATCCACGCGTCTCTCTGGTGCCGATCGAGGCGCTGGATCCCGGAGGTGTCGGTTCGGCGTTTGCGGAGCGGCTCGCGGTTCGGCCCGGATGGTCAGCGGCTCGTGTCGCGCTGCTCGACGAGGCCCTTGCGCTGTACTGGGCGCGGCAGGAGGGGCTTGCGCGCCGCGGTGGCGATGTCGCACCACCGCGACTGCGCAACGTCGCGATCGTCCACGAGGCCGATGCGATCCGCCCGTACGCTTCGCTGCTCAATACGAGCACGTGGACGCTGTACGCCTGCGACCTCGATCCGCAGCGCTCGCACGCCGAGCTGGTTGCGTACCTCCTGGCGCACGGCGATCGGATGACGGAGACGGGCGAGGTGACGCTCCCGGCGGTGCACCTCGCCCCTTGGTGGTTCGAGCGTACGGACGAGGAGCGGCAGCAGTTTCGTGATGCCGCGCACGCATCGGTCCGCCCGGACGCAGCGCTCTACCAAGCGATCGCGGATGCGTTGCCCTGGCTGCGCGAGCTCCGGCACGCACGCCTGCGTCCGCCGCGACAGGGCACGCACCGCCCGATTCCGGGGACGGGTCTGTTGGTCCCGCGAGCCCGGGCGGATCTTCCCGAGCAGCTCGTTGGCGCCTGTCGTGACGCTGCCACGCGTGCCCTCACCGCCTACCGCGCACGCTGGCGCGATCCCGATGCCGACGCCGCGGAGGAGCTTTGCCGGTGGCTCACGACGGAGCTCCCCTCACTGCTCGTCACGGAGGGGCGCGGTGCGATCGTGTGGGACCCGGATGCACCGGCGCGTACCGGGGCCATTCGTGGACGCCTCGCGCGCGCGTCGGGCGCGGGCGTGCGCGAGATCCATGCGGATCTCGAGGTCGTCGCGCGCTGCACGTGCCGCTTCCTCGGCGCCCTGCAGGATCCGTCGGCGCTGCCCGCGGCAGACCCCACGACGGCACAATCCGGTTACGCGTATCTTCACGTGGGTCGGCGCTTGATCGCCTACAACCTCGACGAGCCCGGCATCGAACGCCTTTTTGGGCCGGCTTTGCCCTACGCGCGCGCGATGCTCGCCGCCCGGACGATCCATGAATGGGCTCATCTCGGTGTCGACGCCGGGCTGGTACCGCGCGGGGTCGACGAGCACGCGTGGCGCGGACTGGTCGCCACGCTGGCGGAGATGCTCGACGACACGATCGACCGAGCGCCGCGCCCGGTGCGCGAACGCTGCGCATCGGACGTTCGCGTCCTGGCCCGCGACGGCAGCCCCGGCACCGCCCTGGCCGAGATCTTCGTCGGCCGCCTGCCCGACTACCAGTCGAATCTGCTCGGTTTTCCCTTCCTGTCCCTCGCCGAGCGCGAAGCGTACGTACGGCAGAACATCCGTCCGCTCGCTCGCGAATATCCTCCGGCGCAGCTCTGGCGCCAGCTGGTCCGGGCCGTCTACGAGTACCAGTACCTGGGCTTCAGCCGTGTCCCGGATCGGCGCCGCTACTTTGCCGGCACCACCCGGCTCGAAAGCGATTTCATTGCTTGCGGCGCGCTCGACGAGGCGCGCTTCGATGCGCTCGTCGAGGCCGCTCGGGCGCTGTGTGCGGTCTACGAGGTCGATCGGTCGCGCGTTCGCCTGCCCGATCCGGACGTCTGATCAGGTGCTCGCGCGACGTGCGGCTTGCCTCACGCGGCCGCGTCGTGCCAACCGTCTCGCCATGGAAGCAGCCGTCATCGGGGCGGGTTCGTGGGGCACGGCGCTGGCCATCCAGCTCGCGCGTGCGGGTCACGCAGTGACGCTGTGGGGGCGTGACGAGGCCAGCGCCCGAGAGATGGCGGAGACGCGCGAGAACAAGCGCTATCTCCCCGGGGTTCACCTGCCGGCGCCGCTCAGCCCGACCGCCAATCTGGAGGAGGCGGTGCGCGCGGGGCGCAAGTTGCTCGTGTGCGCCGTACCCTCGCATGCGGTGCGCGAGACCATGACGCTCGCCGCGGCCTACATGCGCGAGGACGGCGTCATCGCGAGTGCGACCAAGGGCCTCGAGGAAGGCTCCGGTAAGCGCATGAGCGAGGTGCTCGACGAGTGCACGCCCTGTAAGGGGCGTGTCGCCGTGATCGCCGGACCGAGCTTCGCAAAGGAAGTGGCGGCCGAGATGCCGACCATCGTGACCATTGCGTCGACGTCGCCGCAGGTCGCGGACTTCGTGCAGCACGCGTTCGTGACGCCCATGTTCCGGGTCTACGCGCTCGAGGATGTCGTCGGTGCGGAGATCGGCGGCACGGTGAAGAACGTGATCGCCATCGCCGCCGGCGTGAGCGATGGACTCGGGCTCGGTCACAACACCCGCGCCGGCATCATCACGCGAGGTCTCGCCGAGGTGAACCGGCTGGCGATGAAGATGGGGGCCGATCCGCTGACGGTCACCGGGCTCGCCGGGCTCGGAGATCTCGTGCTCACTTGTACGGGGGAGCTGTCGCGCAACCGCTCGCTCGGGCTGCGGCTCGGCCGCGGCGAGAAGCTTTCCGAGATCCTCGGCTCGATGAAGCAGGTCGCCGAGGGCGTGCGGAACACCTTGACGGTGGACGACCTCGCCCGTACGCATCAGGTGGACATGCCGATCACCGCACAGATGCGCTGCCTCCTGTTCGAGGACAAGACGCCGCGGTCGGCGATGGTCGATCTGATGACGCGCCAGCCCAAGAGAGAGTTCGCGCGCTGATCGGGTCGCTGAACGGGAGTCGACGATGGCGAACAAGGGAACGTGCAAGGCGGAAGGCTGTCAGAAGGACGTGGTCGGCAAGGGCTATTGCTCCAGGCACTACAAGCTGTGGCGCGAGGGCAAGATGCCGAAAGCCCGCTACAAGACCTGCCGCACCGAAGGCTGCCGCAAGAAGCAGACGGACAAGGGTCACTGCGCCGACCATCAGAAGAAGAAGGCCGCCGCCGAGGGTTGATTCGCCCGTTCGTCACGCCGCCCGCCAGGGCGCCGGAATTGACAGCAGGGAACTCGCATGGTTCCCTCGCCGCTTGCCTTGGGCTCGGGGGTGATCTTCCTCTGAGCCCTTCTCATCGAAACGGGCGAAACGAATGAAACGCACTTATCAGCCGAGCAACCGGCGGCGGAAGAGAACGCATGGCTTTCTCGCCCGGATGGCGAGCCCGACGGGACGACAGGTCATCAAGCGTCGTCGCCGCAAGGGCCGCAAGCGCCTGACCGTCTCGATCCCCACCAAGCAGCCCGGTTGAACCCGGACCACGGGAGCCTTCCCGGCTTCGCGACGTGCGCCTTCCGCAAGGAGGCACGGGTCCGGAAGCGCCGGGAGTTCCTGCACATTCAGAACGCCGGACGCAGAGTCGCAACACGTCACTTCCTCGTCGTCTACATACGGTCGGGCGACGGCCCGCCGCGGTTGGGAATCACGGTGACGAAGAAGATCGGCAACGCGGTGTTGCGGAACCGGATCAAGCGGGCGGTCCGGGAAGCGTTCCGAGCGCATGCCAGATCACTGCAGCGTGGTGCGAGCATGGTCGTGATCGCGCGCGACGGTTCCAGCCGCCTGACCACCCGGGAAACGGCCGCAGAGCTCGTGCCAGCGCTCTGCTCTGTCGGTACGGCAGCGAGTTCGCCGCCGCGACGCGACGACAGGGCGGCTTCGACGGGCAAATGAGCTCGTCGTTGTCGATCCTGATGCGGGGTCTTCTTCGCGGCTACCAGCTCGTGCTGTCGCCGCTCCTGGGACCCGCCTGCCGTTTCGCACCGAGCTGCTCGGAGTATGCACGCGAGGCGATTGCGCTGCATGGTCCGGGTCGCGGCGCCTGGTTGGCACTGCGGCGACTGTCCCGCTGTCATCCCCTCGGCGGCGCCGGCTTCGACCCGGTGCCGGAGCCCCCTCACCGTCCGGCCGGCGCGCTGGCCCACTCATCCCGGAGCGACGCCTGATGGATCGCCGCACGCTCACGTTCATCACCGTCTCGGTCCTGATCATGGTCCTGTATCAGGAGCTCGTGCTGAAGCGGGTGCAGCCGCCGGCACCGGTCGATGTGCCACCCGCCGCGACGGCGAATCTCGATTCCGCCGCCCAGCCGAACGCGACCCCGCCCGAGGCGGCCAAGACGCCCGCGCTGCCCGCGGCGGCGATCGAGGGGGAGAGTGGAGGCGTCGAGGGCCGCGACATCGTGGTCGACACGGACCTCTTCTCGGCGGTGCTGTCGACCGCCGGAGGGCGGATCAAGAGCTTCACGCTCAAGAAGTTCCGTGCGACCAACGAGCCTGGCAGTCCGCCGCTGGAGTTGATCGTACCCGGCGAAGAAGGCGACCTACCCCTTGGCATCGAGCTGCGCGGCGCGCAGGTCTGGAACGACGCGCGCAAGGTGTACACGGCGAGCAGTGAACGTCTGAGCGTCCAGGGGAACGAAGAGAAGACTCTCGAGCTGACCACCCAGATCGCCGGCCAGCCACTGGTCAAGCGGCTCACCTTCCGCGGAGACTCGTACGCGATCGGGTTGGCGGTGGAAACGCCCGGTGCGAGCGCACTACCGAAGGAGCTGACCTCAGCGTCGGCCGACGGACAACCTGCCGCGGTGGCACTGGTCTGGGCGAAGAGTGTTCACGCAGCGACCAAGCAGGCGTTCGAAGGTGCTGCGGCGCTGGTCAACGGCAAGCTGGTCCTCGACAGCATCGACAAGATCGAGGGACAGCAGGTTCTGCCCGGAACCATCGCCTGGGCGGGCTTCGAGGACCACTACTTTCTGTCCGCTGCAGCCCCCGACCGAGCGAACTCGCTGATTCTGAAGGCGCGCGGCTCGACCATCGAGAGCAAGCTCCTGACCTCGCGCGACGGTACGGGCCCGGTTCAGGTCGGCTACACGCTCTTCCTCGGCCCGAAGGAGCTGAAGGATCTCGAGGCGGCCGGACACGACTTCGAGCGCGCGATGAATCTCGGCTGGTTCGGCCCGATCTCGCTGCTGCTCCTGCGCGTCTTGAACCTCTCGCATCGGGTGACCGGGAATTATGGTCTCGACATCATCCTGCTGACCTGTCTGGTCAAGATCGCCTTCTGGCCCCTGACGCAGAAGAGCTTCAAGTCGATGCGCGAGATGCAGAAGCTGCAGCCCGAGATGCAGCGGCTTCGCGAGAAGTACAAGGACGACGCGAAGCAGATGAACACCGAGATCATGGAGCTGTACAAGCGGCACAAGGTCAATCCGCTCGGCGGCTGCTTGCCGATGGTGCTTCAGATCCCGGTTTTCTTCGGCCTGTATCAGCTGCTCGCCAACACCATCCAGCTCCGGCACGCGCCGTTCTTCTTCTGGATCCACGATCTCGCGGCACCGGAGCGTCTGGACGTCATGGGCTACGGCGTACCCGTACTGACGCTCCTCCTGGGTGCGTCGATGTTCCTCCAGCAGCGAATGTCGCCGCAAACCGGAGATCCCACGCAGCAGCGCGTCATGATGTTCATGCCGCTGCTGTTCACGTTCATGTTCATCGGCTTCCCCGCTGGTCTCACGCTGTACTGGTTGACCAACAACGTGCTGACCATCGCGCAGCAGTACTTCGTGCTGCGCTCGTCACCACCCGCCGTAGCCGCTTGAAACATGATCTTGTCAGCCGGGGCGTCGCCGGTGCACGCCGTACGGCAGCGACCAGCGCGACGACGCCTAGCTGAGCAACTTTAGTCTTGGTGCCGTCGCGAGCGCGCTGATCGGGACGATCGCTCGTTCTGGTAGATTGGAATGGGTGGCGGGCTACCTCGAGGACACCATCGCAGCGCTCGCGACCCCACCCGGAACGGGGGCCGTCGCCGTGTTGCGGCTCAGTGGACGAGACGCGTGCGGGATCGCGCGCCGGGTGCTGCGCCGCAAGGGCCGTGACGCCCCTCCGGTCCTCGAATCGCACCGGGCGCGCTTGGCGGTGATGACCGATCCCGTATCGGGCGATGCCTTGGACGAAGTCCTCGTGCTGCCGATGCTGGCGCCGCGCAGCTTCACCGGCGAGGACGTGGTCGAGATTCATTGTCACGGCGGCGTCCTGATCGCAGATCGCGTGCTCCGGGCACTCCTCGCGGCGGGAGCGCGCGCGGCTCGTCCCGGTGAGTTCACCGAGCGCGCCTTTCTCAACGGACGTCTCGATCTGTGCCAGGCGGAGGCCGTGGCCGACCTCATCGAGGCGTCGAGCGACGCGGGACGGAGCTTCGCGTGGCACCACCTCGAGGGGGCGCTGTCGCGTGCGGTCCAGATGACGCACGAAACGCTGATCGACCTGCGAGCGCTGGTCGAAGCGCATCTCGACTTCCCCGAGGATGACCTCCCTGCTGAAACGGAAGCTGCGATCAGTGCAGAGCTGGACCGCGTGCTGTGCGCGCTGCGACGGCTCGCGGCGACGTTCGCGCGAGGGAGACTCGCCCGCGAAGGAGCCCGAGTCGTCCTGCTGGGGAAGCCCAACGTTGGCAAGTCGTCTCTGCTGAACGCGCTCTTGGGCCGTGAGCGCGCGCTCGTCAGTGATCAGCCGGGGACGACCCGGGACTATCTCGAGGAGCCCGCCGCGTTCGGCGCCGTACGCGTTCTGCTCTGCGACACCGCGGGCATCCGCCCGACCGATGAAGCGGTCGAGCAAGCCGGGATCGCCCGATCGCTCGACGTCGCGTCGTCGGCCGATGCGGTCATCGTGGTCCTCGACCGTTCCCGGCCGCTGGGCCCCGAGGACACGGCAGTTCTCGCAGCCGCAGACGGCCGACCCCACGTCGTGGTTCGCAGCAAGGCGGACCTCCCCGAGGTGTGGGAGGCAGATCGGGGCATGCTCGAGGTTTCCGCGCGATCCGGTGCGGGTCTCGACCTCCTCGTGGATTCCATCACGCGGACGTTGCTCGCAGAAGCGCACGTCGGGGGTGACGAGCCCGTGATCATCACTCGGGCGCGCCATCACGAGGCGCTGCTCGGCTGCGCCGGCGCCGTCGAGCGCGCGCTCTCGTCGATCCGCTCGGGTGGAGATCTCGAGGTCGTTTCAATCGAACTGCAGGCAGCGAGCCTCGAGCTCGAGCGGATCGTTGGCAGCGCCGACGTCGACGATCTCCTCGATAGGATCTTCCGAAGGTTCTGTATTGGGAAATAGCGGGGATTTCGGTAACGCAGCACGCGGGTGTTCCACGTGAAACATCATGACGTCATCGTCGTCGGCGCAGGCCATGCCGGAATCGAGGCGGCCGCGGCCGCGACACGACTCGGCGCCTCCACCCTGCTGTTGACGCAGAACCTCGACCACATCGGTCAGATGTCCTGCAACCCTGCGATCGGAGGCGTCGGCAAGGGACATCTGGTCAAGGAGATCGATGCGCTCGGCGGCGTGATGGCACGTGCCATCGATGCCACCGGCATCCAGTTCCGGACGCTCAACATGCGCAAGGGGCCGGCGGTTCGGGCGACTCGGGCTCAAGCCGACAAGGCGCGCTACCGAGCCTTTGCCAAGCAGTTCCTCGAGGGGCTGCCCGGCCTCACGCTCCGACAGGCAACGATCGAGAGGCTCGTCGTCGAGCAAGGACACGTCCTTGGCGTCGAGACCGCGCTCGGTGAGCGATTCTCGGCCGCAGCGGTCATCCTCACCACCGGAACGTTCCTGCGGGGCCTCATGCACATCGGCGATCTTAGCGAGCCCGGCGGGCGCGCCGGAGATGCCGCCAGCCCGGGTCTAAGCGGCTCGCTCGAGGCGCTCGGCCTACGGGTCGGGCGACTCAAGACCGGTACCTGCCCTCGTCTCGACGGTCGCACCATCGACTTTTCGGGATTGGAGGTTCAGCCGGGCGACGACCCTCCCTGCCCGTTCTCCTCGGCGACCGATCGCATCGTGCTGCCCCAAGTGCCCTGTCACATCACCTACACCACGGAAACGACCCACGAAGTCATCCGTGCTTCTCTGCATCGATCCCCGATGTTCAGCGGGCGGATCCAGAGCCGGGGGCCACGCTATTGCCCCTCGGTCGAGGACAAGATCGTTCGATTCGCCGACAAGCTGCGGCACCAGATCTTCCTGGAACCGGAGGGCCTCGACACGGTCGAGGTGTATCCCAACGGGCTTTCGACCTCCCTGCCGCTCGAGACGCAGATCGCCATGGTGCGCTCCATTCCCGGCCTGGAGAACGCCGAGATCATGCGCCCGGGCTACGCAATCGAGTACGACTTCGTCGATCCGCTCGACCTGTTGCCGAGTCTCGAAACGAAGTGCGTCGGGGGCCTCTTCCTGGCCGGCCAGATCAACGGCACGACCGGCTACGAGGAGGCAGCAGCACAGGGCCTCGTCGCGGGGATCAATGCCGTTCGCAAGGTGCGACACGAGTCGCCCGTGCGGCTGACGCGCGACCGAAGCTACATCGGCGTGCTCATCGACGATCTCGTCACCCGCGGTGTCGGCGGAGAACCGTACCGAATGTTCACTTCCCGGGCCGAGCACCGACTCCTCCTCCGCGAGGACAATGCGGACCAGCGGCTCGGCTCGCTCGCCCAAGAGCTCGGGCTTGTCGATGCCGAAGCGAGTCGGCGGCTTGCCCAGCGGTCCGACGAGCTGCGCGAGCTGCGGGACCTCCTGACGAGCTTCCGCCTCTACCCCACCGCTGCGACCAACGATGCGCTCGGATCTCTCGGACTCGCCGCGCTCCGCCAGCCGGCCACCGCTGCCGAGCTCTTACGTCGACCCGACGTCGCCGTCGAGCATCTGCTGGCGCTCGACGTCCCCTTGGCAGCAGCCGACCCTCGTGCGATCGCGTCCGTGGTGCTCGACGTGAAGTACGAGGGCTACGTTGCGCGGCAGCAGCTCCTCGCGACTCGCAGCAGTCGGCTTGATGACACCATCCTGCCGCGTGGGCTCGATTTCGCCGCCATCCGAGGATTGTCGGCAGAGGTCCGTGAGAAGCTCGGGCGTGTTCAGCCGGAGACACTCGGCCAGGCGGCGAGGATTCCCGGAGTGACGCCGGCGGCGATCGCTCTGCTCGGCGTGCACCTGCGCCGCACGCGCTCTGCGTGACGGCATGGCTGGTCGCGACAACGAGCAAGCCATCGGCACTGCGGAGCGCCTGCACACAGGGGCCCAGTTGCTCGGTGTCGCGCTCGACCAGGAGCAGCTCGCGGCGCTGTGCCTGTTCGTCGACGAGCTCGGGGTCTGGAATGCGCGGACGAACCTCGTCGGACAGCACGATCGCAGCACGCTGATCGACCGTCACGTGCTGGACTCCTTGGCCGCGGCGCCGATGCTGCGCGATCATGGTCCAGCGCTGCGGATCGCAGACGTGGGCAGTGGCGCAGGCCTTCCCGGCGTCCCGCTCGCGATCGCGCTACGCACGCAAACCATGTGGCTCATCGAGCCACGACGAAAGCGCGCCAGCTTTCTGCGGAGCATCCGGCGATTGCTGCCGACGTACGGCCTCGAGGTGCTCGAGGCGCGGGCCGAGGATCTCGCCGGGCGACGCGGCGAGACTCCGGTGTGCGACGCGGTGGTCAGTCGGGCGGCGCTCACCGACGAAGCTCTACAGCTCGTCGCCGCTCCCCTTCTGAGGGATGGTGGGCTGCTCATCGCCTATCGCGGGGCCGCGACGGAGGACGTCGCCGCGGCTTCTCTGGTCACGACAGGGTACTCCGAACGGCGATCGTCGGCGTACTCGCTCGAGGCAGCGCGCCGCTCC
The DNA here is from genome assembly GCA_019749875.1 of Candidatus Binatia bacterium. Classification (GTDB taxonomy): domain Bacteria; phylum Desulfobacterota; class Binatia; order UBA12015; family UBA12015; genus VGTK01. The sequence goes on from JAIEPK010000143.1 coordinate 37,983, forward strand.
TTTCGCCTCGACGTGTGGAGGCGAAGTTTCACGTGAAACATCGCGACTTGAGCCAGGTGCCATTTACCCGCCGCTGGGGAATCTGTTAGGCATCGCCGCTTCGCATGGGTCGCGTCATCGCCATCGTCAATCAGAAGGGCGGAGTCGGAAAGACGACCACGGCCGTCAACCTCAGCGCGGGGCTCGCGCTTGGTGGCCACTCGGTACTGCTGATCGACGCGGACGCGCAGTGCAGCGCGACCAGCGGCTATGGGATCCGCCTGACCGGCGAAGACCCTTCGACCTACGACGTGATCCTCGGCAATGCGACCCCGTCCGACGCGGCCAGAACCACCATGCTGCCAAGCCTGCGTGTCATCGGCGCGAGCCGAGACCTGGTCGGCGCCGAGATCGAGCTCGTCGGAGTAGAGCAGCGCGAGCGTCGTCTGCGACAGGCGCTCGCGACCGTTCGTGATCAGTACGAGTTCATCCTCATCGATTGCCCCCCCTCGCTCGGCCTGGTGACCCTCAACGCACTCACCAGCTGCGACTCGCTCCTGATCCCGCTGCAGTGCGAGTACTACGCGCTGGAGGGCCTCACGGCGCTCCTCGAAACCGTATCGCTGGTACGCGACAGTCTGAACCCGGATCTCGCGATCGAAGGCCTGCTGCTCACCATGTACGACGGCCGCAACACGCTCTGCCGCCAGGTTGCCGAGGACGTGAAGGGACACTTTCACGACAAGGTCTTCCGCACCGTGATCCCGCGCAACGTCAGACTCAGCGAAAGCCCGAGTCACGGCCTGCCGGCACTGCTCTACGATCCTGCATCGCGGGGCGCCCTGGCGTACGGAGAGCTCGCGCGCGAAGTGGCCGGCGAAGCGATCGACGACCTCGACTGATTCAAAACGTCGTTACGAGGAGAACATGCGCAAGGCTTTAGGGAAAGGCATCGGAGCGCTCATTCCGAGCGCTCCGCCGCGACGACCCGCGAGCGAGCCCGATCCGTCTGATCAGAATGTCGCCCGGATGTCTGCCCAGCGAGGGATCGTCCAGGAAGTGCCCCTCGACGCGATCGACGTCAATCCGCGCCAGCCGCGCGCGCGCTTCGACGACCAAGCGATCCAGGACCTTGCGACTTCCATCCGCGACCGCGGGGTCCTTCAGCCGATTCTTCTCCGCGCTCGCGGTGACGATCGGTTCGAGCTGATCGCCGGCGAACGTCGGCTGCGTGCAAGTCGCCTCGCCGGCCTCGAGCGGGTTCCGGCGCTCGTCAAGGAAGCGAACGACAGCGAGAGCCTCGTCCTCGCGATCGTCGAGAACGTGCTGCGCGCCGACCTCACCGCACTGGAAGAGGCCCGCGCGTATCAAGCTCTCATGGCGGAATTTTCCTTGACGCAGGACGAGGTGGCTCGACGTGTCGGCAAGAGCCGTCCCGCCATCACGAACACCCTGCGCCTGCTCCAACTGCCGTCGGAGGCGCAGCGAGACCTCGAGGAAGGACGGATCACCGCGGGCCACGCACGCGCTCTGCTCGCCGCGCCCACGGAGGCCGCTCGGAGCGCTCTGTCGCGCGAGATCGTCACACGCGGCATGTCGGTCCGCGATGCCGAGAAGGCAGTCGCAAGAACGCGCACGCGCCACGAGATCGTCGGTGATCCCGACGTTCGCCGAATGGAATCGGATCTGAGCCGCGCACTCGGGACGAAGGTTTCGATCCACTCAGGCAAGGACGGCAAGGGCACCGTCGAGATCGCGTTCTTCTCGCACGACGACCTCGGCCGCGTCGTCGCTCAGCTCACCTCGCGTAAGCACCTCGCGCACGGTGCGGGCTGAGCGTCCCCTCGGCCGAGAAACCACCTTCGGCTTCGCCCGAAGCCTTTGATCGAGCGACGAAATATCGTGCCGGCTAATGGATCGGCAGAGGTTTTTGACATCCCCTCTGCTTGATGGTAGCGGATCGCCGGTCGCGTGCGAGCCATCGTCGGAGTCGTTCGTCCGCCGGGCTCGTGCGACAGGGTTGTCTCGGCCGCGCCCGGCCGGGCCAGTTGCCGGTACGGCAGGAACGTTCGGGATGGCTCTCTTCAAGAAGGATCGCGGCAGGACGTCCGAGGACGTCGGTGAGCCCGCAAGCCGGCCCTCCCCGACCACCTCGATCAGCACTCCACCGGTCGCTCCGGCCGAAACCCGCGAGCGGGAGGGGACGAAGAACATGGCGAGCTACGCGGCTGGAGAGCGGATGATGTCCGGCGATACGTCGCGCGAGACCGCGTTCCTCGGCAAAGGCACGCGTCTCTCCGGGAAGATCTCCTTCGAAGGGACGGCGCGCATCGAGGGCCAGATCGAGGGCGAGATCGTCGCCAATGACACGCTCCTGATCGGCGAGTCCGCACTGGTCAACGCCCAGATCAGCGGCGGGACGATCATCATTCACGGTAAAGTCACCGGCGACATCACCGCGTCGAAGAAGCTCGAGATCCGCGCGCCAGGCCGCCTCTACGGCAACGTCACCACGCCGAGCCTGGTGATCGAGGAAGGCGTCGTTTTCGAAGGACACTGCTCGATGGGTGCTACCGAGGCGCGGGGCGATCGCAAGGTGACCCTCCTCGCGAAGGACGAGCGCGCCAACGAGACCGCCCCAGCGCCCTCGCTCAAGGCACAGGCAGAGGGCAAGTAGCAGCACCGAACCGCAACGTCCTTCGCGCTCGTCGGGGTCGACCGGCGGGGTTCTCCCCGCAGCCGTCCGGCCCTGTGCCCTGCACGCGGCGGACTCCCCCGACGAGACAACCGCCCGCAGCGAAAGTTTCCGAGATGCTCGAGATTCCTCCGGCAGTAACCTTCTATTGCATGATCGTCGCGTTCGTCGTGTTCGCGATGATCCTCTCGAAGGTCGTCCTTCAGCCGACTCAGGCGGTTCTCGCAGAGCGCGCCAAGCGGACCAGCGGCGCGCTCGCCGAGGCCACGCGTCTGCAGGCGGAGGCTCGGGCCCTCAAGGACGAGCTGGCGGCGACCCTCGATCGCGCTCGTCACGCCGGAAGCGCCGCCGGCGAGCAGATCCGCCGCGAAGCCGAGGCGAGCGAGCGCCAGATGCTGGAGGCTGCTCGGGCGGACGCCGCCCGAACCCTCGAGGAAGTCCGCGCCCGCGTCGCAACGGAGTCCACTGCGGCCCGCGCGACGCTGCAGGAGCAGGCCGGCGCGCTCGCGCAGCTTGCCGCCGAGAAGATCCTCGGCCGCGCGGTGGCATCATGAGGAAGCCGTATCCGTCGTCGTGGGTGGTGCCGACCGCGACGCTCATCGTCCTCGCCTGGTCCGCTCTCTCGTTCGCCTCCGAAGGTGGGGGCGGCGAAGGACATCGCGAGCCGACGTGGACCCTGACGATTCTGGGATTCGTCAACTTCGCGATCTACGCGTTCGTGATGTACCGCTTCGCTTGGCCGGCGGTCGTCAAGTACCTGAAGGAGCGGCGCGCGAGCGTGGTGTCCGCGCTCGAGGCGGCGGCACGCGCACACGCTGAAGCCGAGGCGCTCAAGGCCGAGTTCCAGGCGAAGCTCGCGAACGTCGAGGCCGACGCTGCGCGCGCGCGCGACGAGCTGCTGGAGATCGCGCGCAACGAAGCGGACCACCTCTTGGCCGAAGCCAAGCGCTCTGCCGACCGAATTCGCCGCGACGCGCAGCTCGTGGCCGATCAGGAGGTCGCGCGGGCACGCCGCACGCTGCAGGAGGACGCGGCCCAGCTGATCGCGAAGATCGCCGGCGAGCTCGTCTCGCAAAAGCTGACCGGCGACGACCAGACCCGCTTCGTCCAGAGCTTCATCGCCGAGACGCGTGCGGCGAAGAACGACGGCAAGCTGACGGGAGCGAACTCGTGACCAGTGCGATCGCAAAGCGCTATGCCCGCGCACTGGCGAGCGTCGCGGGCGAGCAGAACCGCCTCGAAGACACCGCAACGGAGCTCGAGACCATCGCCGGCTGGCTCGACGACGCCGACGTGAAGGCCGCATTCGAATCGCCTCACTTGAGCATCCCGGCCCGCCGCGGGCTGGTGGCACGCCTGGCGGAGTCGCAAGGACTCTCCGAGCTCGCGCGAAACTTCCTGTCGCTGCTCGCCGAACGCAACCGACTCGACCAGTTCCGCGCCATCGTTCTCGCCTACCAAGCGCTGGTCGATCGGTCGCTGGGCCGCGTTCGGGCGACCATTCGAGCGGCGACCCCGCTCGACGACGCGAGCACCGCGCAGATTCGAGACGTGCTGGAGCAGTTGAGCGGGAAGAAGGTCCTGGTCTCGGTGGTGGTGGACCCGACGCTGATCGCCGGGGTCTCCGTCGAGATCGAGGGACGCGTCTACGACGGAAGCGCCCATACGCAGCTCGCACATCTCGCGCGCTCGATGGCCCGTGAGGTTTCGCCGGCCTGAGCACGCCACCGGCTCGCAGCCGCGGGCCGGGCATCAGAATTCGCAACGACGGTTCAGAAGGAGACGGAGCAGATGGCGATTCGCGCCGCAGAGATCAGCGACATCATTCGCCAGCAACTCAAGGACTTCACGAAGTCGCTGGAGGTGCGGGAGACCGGCACGGTGCTCTCGACCGGTGACGGCATCGCGCGCATCTACGGCCTCGAGCGCGCCGCCGTCGGCGAGCTGCTCGAGTTTCCGCACAACGTCTACGGCATGGTCCTGAACCTCGAGGAGGACAACGTCGGCGCGGCGCTGTTCGGCGAGTCGCAGGCGATCGGCGAGGGCGACGAGGTTCGCCGCACCGGCCGCATCGCAGAGGTCCCCGTCGGGCCCGAGCTGCGCGGGCGCGTGGTCAACGCGCTCGGCCAGCCGATCGACGGCAAGGGCGAGCTCAAGGCCAAGGAAACGCGCCGCATCGAGCTCAAGGCGCCCGGAATCGTCGACCGTCAGCCCGTCAAGCAGCCGCTGCAGACCGGCATCAAGGCGATCGACGCCCTGATCCCGATCGGCCGCGGCCAGCGCGAGCTCATCATCGGCGACCGCCAGACCGGCAAGACCGCGATCGCGATCGACACGATCATCAACCAGAAGGGTGGCGACGTCACCTGCATCTACGTCGCGATCGGCCAGAAGCGCTCGACGGTCGCGCAGGTCGTGGACAAGCTGTCCCGCTACGGCGCCATGGACTACACCATCGTCGTCGCAGCCACTGCTTCGGAGTCCGCGCCCCTGCAGTTCATCGCGCCCTACTCCGGCGCCGCGATGGGCGAGTACTTCCGCGACAACGGCCAGCACGCGCTCGTCATCTTCGACGATCTCTCGAAGCAGGCCGTCGCGTACCGCCAGCTGTCGCTCCTGCTGCGCCGCCCGCCGGGCCGCGAAGCGTATCCCGGCGACGTGTTCTACCTGCACTCGCGGCTTCTCGAGCGCGCAGCCAAGCTCTCCGAGGAACGCGGCGGCGGCTCGCTGACCGCCCTCCCGATCATCGAGACCCAGGCCGGCGACGTGTCGGCGTACATCCCGACGAACGTCATCTCGATCACCGACGGTCAGATCTTCCTCGAGACGGACCTCTTCTACTCCGGCGTCCGTCCCGCCGTGAACCCCGGCATCTCGGTCAGCCGCGTCGGCGGCTCGGCGCAGGTGAAAGCGATGCGCCAGGTCGCCGGCACGCTGCGTCTCGACCTCGCGCAGTACCGCGAGCTTGCGGCATTCGCGCAGTTCGGCTCCGACCTCGACGCCGCGACCCAGAAGCAGCTCGCCCGCGGCAGCCGCATGGTCGAGATCCTGAAGCAGAAGCAGTACGAGCCGCTCCCGGTCGAGAAGCAGGTCCTCGTGCTCTTCGCCGCGACCAACGGCTTCTTCGACGACGTTCCGCTGCCGTCGATCGGCCACTTCGAGCGCGAGCTCCTGGTCTTCGTCGAGGGCAAGCACCACCAGCTCCTCAAGGACATCGCGGCGCAGCGCGAGCTCAGCGACGACCTGAAGCGCCGCATGACGGCCGCGGTCGAGGAGTTCAAGCAGGTCTTCGTCAAGTAAGATGGCGAGCCTCAAGGACATCCGGAAGCGCATCGGCACGGTGCGCAGCACGCAGCAGATCACCAAGGCGATGAAGATGGTCGCCGCGGCGAAGCTGCGGCGAGCGCAGGCGGCGGCCATTGCCGCCCGGCCGTACGCGCAGAAGCTCGACACCATCGTCACGCACCTCGTGCGGCGGCTGCCGGATGACGTCCACCCGCTGCTGCGCGTGCCGGAGTCGAACCAGCGCGTCCTGCTGATCCACGTCACCAGCGATCGCGGGCTGCGCGGCGGCTACAACTCCAACCTGAACCGGGCGCTCGAAACCTTCGTCCAGGAACGCTCCGGCCTCGACATCAGCTTCGAGGGCATCGGGCGCAAGGGGCTCGACCACCTGCGCCGCCGCGGGCGCCCGACCATCGCGCAGCACGCGATGCCGAGCGTCTTCGAGGCGTCGAACGTCGCGCGCGAGCTGGCACGCGAGACCGTGCGGCGCTTCGTCGACGACGAGTTCGATGCGATCTTTTTGCTGTACAGCAGCTTTCGCTCGGCGCTGTCGCAGGTCCCGACGGTCGAGCAGCTGCTGCCGTTCGAGCGACACGCGGGCGGCGACGACCACGAGCAGACGGCGCTCGACTACGTCTTCGAGCCGAGCCCGCAAGAGATCATTGGCTACCTGCTGCCGCGCCTCGTCGAGGTGCGCATCCTGCACGCCCTGCTCGAAGCCGGTGCCAGCGAGCAGGCGGCGGCGATGACCGCGATGGACTCTGCGACACGCAATGCCTCGCAGATGATCGAGCGGCTCACCCTGCAGATGAACCGCGCACGCCAGGCGGCGATCACCAAGGAGCTGATGGAGATCATCGGCGGCGCCGAGGCGCTCAAGGGCTAGTGACGACTCCGCCGGTCGGGCGGATCACCACGGAGAACAGTTCGAGATGTCTACCGAGAATGTTGGTCGCATCACCCAGGTCATCGGCCCGGTGCTCGACGTCGAGTTCGAGAGCGGCAAGCTGCCGCCGATCTACAACGCGCTCAAGATCACCAATCCCGCCCTGGGCGACGAGCCCGGCAACCTGATCGTCGAAGTCGCCCAGCACCTCGGCGAGCGGACGGTCCGCTGCGTCGCGATGGATGCGACCGAAGGCCTGGTGCGCGGCATCGAGGCGATCGACACCGGCTCCGGGATCTCGGTCCCCGTCGGCGAGGCGACGCTCGGCCGCATCATGAACGTCATCGGCCAGCCGGTCGACGAGGCGGGACCGATCGCGTCGGCGAAGACCAGCCCGATCCACCGCGAGACGCCCGAGTTCACCGACCAGGCGACCGAGGTCCAGGCGTTCGAGACCGGCATCAAGGTCGTCGACCTGCTCGCTCCGTACGCCCGCGGCGGCAAGATCGGCCTGTTCGGCGGCGCCGGCGTCGGCAAGACCGTTCTCATCCAGGAGCTCATCGCGAACGTCGCCCGCCAGCACGGCGGCTACTCGGTGTTCGCCGGCGTCGGCGAGCGTACCCGCGAGGGCAACGACCTCTGGCTCGAGATGAAGGAGTCGGGCGTCATCTCGAAGGCGGCGCTCGTCTTCGGCCAGATGAACGAGCCGCCCGGAGCGCGCGCCCGCGTGGCACTCTCCGCTCTCACCGTCGCCGAGTACTTCCGCGACGAAGAGGGCAAGGACGTGCTGCTCTTCATCGACAACATCTTCCGCTTCACGCAGGCGAACTCCGAGGTGTCCGCACTCCTCGGCCGCATGCCGAGCGCCGTCGGCTACCAGCCCACCCTGTCCACCGACCTCGGCGAGCTTCAGGAGCGCATCACCACGACCCGCAAGGGCTCGATCACGTCGGTGCAGGCGATCTACGTCCCCGCCGACGACCTCACCGACCCGGCTCCCGCGACCACGTTCGCCCACCTCGACGCAACCACCGTTCTCTCGCGCCAGATCGCCGAGCTCGGCATCTACCCCGCCGTCGATCCGCTCGACTCGACCTCGCGCATCCTCGATCCGAACGTCGTCGGCGAGGAGCACTACCAGGTCGCGCGTCAAGTGCAGGAAATCCTGCAGCGCTACAAGGACCTGCAGGACATCATCGCCATCCTCGGCATGGACGAGCTCTCCGAGGACGACAAGCTGACGGTTTCGCGCGCGCGCAAGATCCAGAAGTTCCTGTCGCAGCCGTTCCACGTCGCCGAGGCGTTCACCGGCACGAAGGGCGTCTACGTCAAGCTCGCCGACACCATCCAGGGCTTCAAGGAGCTCGTCTCCGGCAAGCACGACCACCTGCCCGAGCAGGCGTTCTACATGGTCGGCACGATCGACGACGCGATCGCGGCGGCGAAGCGTCTCGCCGCCTGAGGCGTCAGGGATCCCGACCACCATGCGACTTCTGCTCGTCACGCCCGAGAGGCAGCTCCTCGATACGGACATCGAGGAGGTCTACGCGCCCGGCGTCCTCGGCCAGTTCGGCGTCCTGCCCGAGCACGTGAACTTCCTCACGGCGCTCGGGACGGGCGAGCTCCGCTACCGGACCAAGGGCGTCGACCACTACGTCGCGGTGAGCGGCGGCATCCTCGAGGTGCTCGACGATGTCGTGACGGTGCTTGCCGACACCGCCGAGTTCGCGCAGGAGATCGACGTCGCGCGCGCCCATCAGGCCGAAGAGCGCCTCAAGCACGCGCTCGCCCGCACTGCGCCGGACGCGGCGGAGATGGCCGATCTGCAGGCGGCACTCGTCCGTGCGGCAAACCGACAAGCCGTCGGCGCGCGCGCCGGTCGGAGTGCGGTCGCGGCGCACTGACCCTTCGAAGCATCGAAGCGGTCGACACGACGGCCCGCCGACCGCGCGTCGATCAACCGGCGCCGGCGATCATGTGGCGACGCGTGACGAGGTTGAACTCGACCTCGGTGGCGTCGTCGCGCCAATCGATCGTCACGCTCTCGCCGCCGACGAGCTGACGCGAGGCGATCAAGCGCGCCAGCGGAAAGACGATCTTGCGCTCGAGCACGCGCTTCAACGGACGCGCGCCGTGCTCCGGGTCGGTTCCCTCGGCGAGCAGACGTTGGCGCGTGCGGCTGGTGTAGGTGAACCGGATCGGTTCGCCGCGCCGCGCGAGGCGCTGCTCGATCTTGACGAGCTCGATGTCGAGGATCTGCTCGAGCTGCGACGAAGTCAGCCGGTGGAACACGATCTTGTGGTCCAAGCGGTTCAGGAATTCCGGTGAGAACGTACGCCGTGCCTTCCACAACACGGCATCTTCGATCCGCTGATGAACGCGCGCATCGGGCTCCACTCCGCCGGTCGCGAATCCGAGCGGCGGAGCGAGGATCTCGCTCACCGATCGGCCGCCGATGTTGCTCGTGAGAAAGATGAAGCAGCTGGAGAGATCGACTTCCTTGTTGGTTCCGAGCGTCAAACGCGCCTTGTCGAGCACGCCCAGGAGGAGCTGCCATAGCGCGTCGTTCGCCTTCTCGATCTCGTCGAACAGCAGCAGGGTGAACGGGCAGTCGGCGGTCTGATAGCGCAGCACGTTGCTGCTCGACAGGTACGGGTTGGTCTCCTGATGACCCAGGTAGCCCGGAGGCGAGCCCACCAGCCGCGCGACCTCGTGGCTGTGACTGAACTCGGCGCAGTCGATCTTCAGCATGGCGCGTCGGTCCTCGAAGCACACGTCCGCCATGGCCTCGACCAGATTCGTCTTGCCCGTTCCGGTCGGTCCCAAGAACAGAAAGGATCCGAGCGGCCGATCGGGGCTCGCGAGTCCGGCGCGAAAGATCTGATAGGCCTCGGTCACGGCGTCGATCGCCGGCTGCTGTCCGATCACTCGAGCGCCGAGTCCGGCGCGGAAGGCTTCGACGTCCTCTCCGAGCATGGTCGGCTCGAGTCGTTCCACAGGCGTCGCCGCGCGCGCTCTGGGTCGGACCACGCGACGTGACCGCGTGGTCCGGTAGCGTCGCTCGCTCTCGCCTGCCGCCGCATCCATCACAGCCCTTCTATCGTCTCCCGTCCCGCGCGCCTTGAGCTTTCCCCCCACGAGACCCCGTGGCATATCCGCCGGATGAAGCTCGCAGGAAAGACCGCGCTCGTGACCGGCGGCTCGCGCGGCATCGGCCGCGGGATCGTTCTGGCGATGGCAAGAGAGGGCGCTGACGTGGCGATCAACTACCGCCGCGACGACGCCGCGGCGCGCGAGACGGCGGAGCAGGTGCGCGCGCTCGGAAGGCGCGCCGAGATCTACCAGGCCGACGTCGCGGATTGGCCGTCGGTCGAGAGCATGTTCGTGGTGGCCGGCAAGGCCTTCGATGGCTTCGACGTCGTGGTCGCCAACTCCGGCGTCGCCTCGCGCACCGCGTCCGTCGTCGATACCGATCCCGACTACTGGGCCAAGGTCCTCGGCGTCGATCTGAACGGCGTCTTCTACACCTGCAAGGCTGCCGTGCCGCGGCTTCGCGAGCAGGGCAACATCATCGTCATCTCGTCGATCGGTGCCGACCTGTGTGCACCGTTCGGCGCGCCGTACTACGTCGCGAAGGCTGGCGCGAACGCGCTCGTCAAAGTCCTCGCGAAGGAGCTCGCGGCGAAGCGGCAGCGCGTGAACTGCATTGCGCCGGGCATGGTCGCGAGCGACATGGGCAACCGTCTCGTCGCAGCGCTCGGAGAAGCGGTCGTCGGGACCATCCCGCTCGGACGGATCGGCCAGCCCGAGGACATCGGTGCAGCGGCCGTGTTCCTCGCGTCGAGTGACGCGAGCTTCATCACCGGCAAGATCCTGCGCATCGACGGCGGCGTCTTCATGTGACGCTCGCGTCGCACGCGCCTCGCGTCAGCCGCGACCGAGGATCAGCCAGAGTGCGACGATCACGACGACCGCGCCACCGACCGCGATCCAGAGCCACTGACTCCCGCGCTCGGCTTCGACGCCGCGAATCGCACCACCGCGACTCTCCTCACGCGCCGCATCGCCGAGGAACTGCGCGACGGTGGTCGCGGGATCGAGATCGAGGAACTCGGCGTACCGGCGGAGAAACGGGATAAGGTAGAACTCGTCGGCGACCAGTCGAGACTTCCCGCTCTCCATCGCCTGCAAGTAGTGGAGAGGAATCCCCAGGGCGCTGCGCACGTCCTCGAGCGACATGCTTCGCGACTCCCGCTGCTGGCGTAAAACCTCACCGACCTTGCCCACGGCTCCCCCTCGGGTTCCTTGGCCCGCGAGGTGGGGCCCCGCCGGGTCGGCATCTCTGTACGGGCACTCCCTTTCGCCTTCAAGCCGATGCCGCCTTGACAGCCACATCGCGGCTCAATACTGAACGTTCAGTATGGCGAGCCCGGAGAGCGGTTCGCGACGCTCCGAGCCGGGCCGCTCCGGCATCATGGCGACCGCGATCGATTGCTTTGCCCGTTACGGGTACGCCGGAACCTCGATCGATCGCATCGCGCGCGCGGCAGGCGTGACCAAGGGGGCGCTGTACTATCACTTCCGCGACAAGGAGCAGCTGCTCTTCGCGGCGGTGAAGGAGCGCATCGAGGCTTTCGAGCAGCATGTGCTGGGGCGCATCGCGAACGTCGACGAGCCCGCCGAGGCGCTGCGCGAGATCGCGCGCATGTGTGCGCTCAACGCGATGGAGGACAACCATCGCCGCTTCATCTTGACGTTGATGGTCGAGGCGCTCGACACCAACGTCTCGCTGTCCGCCGAGTTCCGCGAGATGCTGCAGCGCTTCCGCAGTTTCCACCGCCACCTCCTGCGCCAGGGCCAGGAGCGTGGCCTGTTCCGCAAGGACGTCGACCTCGCCACCGCCGCCGTCCAGTTCGTGTCCGGCATCCTCGGTGCGGAGATCCAGTACTACCAGGATCCCGAGCGCATCGACTTGAAGAAGACGCTCGCGTGCCACGTCGAGCAATTCCTCGCCTGGCTGACCGTTCCCGCGACGGCGGCCGGGCTCGTTTCAGGAGGACGTCAGCATGTTTGACCTCGAGATGACCGAGGACCAGAAGCTCATCCACGACACCGTCGCGAGCTTCGCCAAGGCCGAGATTCGGCCGATCGCGCACGACTGCGACGAGAGCGGCACGATCCCGCCCGGCCTCGCGGAAAAGGGCTTCGAGCTCGGACTCGTGCACTCGGCGATTCCCGAGGAGCAGGGCGGCTACGGGGAGACGCGTTCCGCCGTGACCGGTGCGATCGTGGCGGAGGAGCTCGCGTGGGGGGATCTCGCGATCGCCATGCACCTGCTGACGCCACGGCTGCTGGTCTACCCGCTGCTCGAGGCCGGCTCGGCGCAACAGATCGCGCAGGTGCTGCCGCCATTCGCGCTCGGACACCAGGTCGCGACCGCCGCCGTGGTCGAGCCGCGCTTCGACTTCGACACCACCCGCTTCACTACGACGGCAGCGGCCAAGGACGGCGGCTTCGTCGTGAACGGCGCGAAGTGCTTCGTTCCGCTCGCGGACGAGTCGCAGACGATCCTCGTGCTGGCGCAGCTCGACGAGGAGCCGGCGGCCTTTCTCGTGCCGCGCGGCGCCGCGGGCGTGTCCATCGGCGAGCGCGAGAAGAACATGGGCGTCAAGGCGCTGGCGACCTACGAGGTCGGTTTCGAGAACGTTCAGGTTCCTGCATCCGCTCGCGTCGGGGATGCTGCGGCGATCTCGCGGATCCTGAACCGCTCGCGGATCGCGCTCGGCGCGCTCGCCATCGGCATGGCGCGCGCGGCGTCCGACTACGCGCGCGACTACGCGAAGGAGCGCAAGGCTTTCGGCGTCGCGATCGCGCAGAAGCAAGCGATCGCGTTCATGCTCGCCGAGATGGCGATCGAGATCGACGCATCCCGTCTACTGCTGTGGGAGGCCGCGTGGATGCTCGATCAAGGCAAGGAGGCGACGCGCGAGTGCGTGCTGGCCAAGCGCTACGCGAGCAACGCGTGCCTCAAGATCACCGACAACGCGGTCCAGGTGCTCGGAGGTCACGGCTACGTCCGCGACCATCCGGTCGAGATGTGGCTGCGCAACGCGCGCGGCTTCTCGTCCTTCGAGGGCATGGCGATCGTTTGAGGCACCGCATCGCGGAGGTACGACCATGATCGATTTTGAGCTTTCCGAGAGCATCGTGAACTCCCGCCAGATGATCCACATGGTGGCGGAGCAGCTCATGCGTCCCATCTCGCGCGAGTACGACGAGCGCGAGCACGAGAAGCCGACCGAGTTCCTCGAGACCATGTGGAAGGTCTCCGCGGGAACGTCCTTCGGCGCCGACCGCGAGGCCGACAAGAAGGCCGCGGCGAGCGGCCCCAAGGAGTCGAACCTGGCCTCGTGCGTGAACATCGAGGAGCTGTCCTGGGGAGACGCCGGTCTCTACCTCAGCATCCCGAACCCCGGGCTCGGTGGCGCTGCGGTTCTCGCAGCCGGCACCGCCGAGCAGAAGCAGCGCTTCCTCGCGCCGTTCAAGGGCGGCGAGATGAAGTGGGGCGCGATGGCGATCACCGAGCCGCACTGCGGCTCGGACAGCGCCGCGCTGCAGACCACCGCGGTCCGCGACGGCGACGACTGGGTTCTGAACGGCACCAAGATCTACTGCACGTCGGGGCTCATGGCGGCAGAAAAGTCGGATGGGTTCGTCGTCGTCTGGGCGACGGTCGACAAGACCGCGGGACGTGCGGGCATCAAGTCCTTCGTCGTGCCGGCGCACACGCCGGGCATGAAGGTCATCAAGGTCGAGAACAAGATGGGCATCCGCGCATCGGACACGGCGATGATCGTGTTCGAGGATTGTCGCATCCCGCTCGACAACATTCTCGGCTCGGCCGAAGTCCAGACCGGCAACGAAGGATTCAAGGGCGCCATGGCGACCTTCGACGCAACGCGTCCGCTCGTTGCCGCGAGCGCGCTCGGGATCGGTCGCGCGGCACTCGACTTCGCACGCGAGGCCCTCGAGCGTGCCGGGGTCAAGATCCGCTATGGCGCCGCCGCCTCGACACTGACCGCGCTCGAGCGCGACTTCATGGAGATCGAGAGCGAGCTGCAGGCCGCGCGTCTCCTCACGTGGCGCGCCGCGTGGATGATGGATCGCGGCAAGCGCAACAACCTCGAGGCCTCGATGGCGAAGGCCAAGGCCGGTCTCGCTGTCACGCGCGTGACACAGAAGGCGGTCGAGTTTTTGGGCCCGCTCGGCTACTCGCGCAAGCTTCTGCTGGAGAAGTGGATGCGCGACGCCAAGATCAACGACATCTTCGAGGGCACCCAGCAGATCAACATGCTGATCGTCGCCCGCCGCATCCTCGGCTACTCGAGCAAGGATCTCAGCTGAGATTCAGAGCGGCGTCCGGTCCCACCGGGCGCCGCTCCCCGCTGACGGTCGAACGGGAGCTTTCCGTCCGACCGTCAATATCGTGTCGCTGCGTCGACATTGCACGGTGCGCACAAGCTGCCGCGCCTCGCGTGTAGAGTCCCAACTCCTTGCCTAGCTTGGCTGCGCGTCGTCCGGCAGGTTGTCCGACTGCTGGTACGACGCTTGCTGCCGTCGCGCGCCAAGGAGGACTCACCATGGCGCTCACCGTCACTCTTCGCGAGCTCGTCACGGCCGTCTCGGACTTCGCGCAGTCGGAGAACGAAGTCGTCGCGACCGTCACGCACATGATCAACAGCGGCCAGGTGAAGCTGGGCGGCAGCTTCGACGGCGCCCGCGTCGAGTACGCCTCGCGCGCGGCCGTGTCGCATCCGGCCTGAGACGCGCCCCACGTCATGGATACTTCGTCCGAGAGGCAGATCTACTTCGTCTCCGGCAAGGCGGTGGAGCTCTGGGAGAACGGGCAGCAACCGTTCGGCTGGAGCGAGGACGATCTCGACGGCTACGCGAGGTACGGGCGGTGGGAGCTGCTGTTCAACGCGCTGGTCCTCGCATACGCGCTGGAGCGTCCGGATTCGCTGTGATTCGCTGACGGGATCCACTGCCGAAGGCCGTCGCGCCACCGGGAGGATCCCGATACCGTGAGCGGATGAGCGCTCACGTGAACCGACTCGCCAGAGAGTCGAGCCCCTACCTTCGCCAGCACCAGCACAATCCGGTCGACTGGTACCCATGGGGTGACGAGGCGCTGGCGCGCGCCCGCCAGGACGACAAGCCGATCCTGCTGTCGATCGGCTACTCGGCGTGCCACTGGTGCCACGTGATGGAGCGGGAATCGTTCGAGAATCCCGCCATCGCCGCGCAGATGAACGAGAGCTTCGTCTGCATCAAGGTCGATCGCGAGGAGCGGCCCGACCTCGATACGATCTACATGAACGCCGTCCAGATGCTCACGGGCTCCGGCGGCTGGCCGCTCACCGTATTCTTGACGCCGGCGGGAGAGCCGTTCTACGGCGGCACGTATTTTCCGCCCGAGGATCGATACGGACGGCCGGGCTTTCCTCGCGTGCTGGAAACGATGTCGCGCGCCTGGCGCGACAGCCGTGACGAGGTGACGCGCGCGACGCAACAGCTGATGGCGGGGCTCGACCGTCTTTCGCGCTTCGACGCCAAGCCCAACGCGCTCCATCCCGACACCGTCGCCCGCGGCGCGGAGCGACTTCTCCAGCATTGCGATCCGGAGCTCGGTGGCATCGGCGACGCTCCCAAGTTCCCCAACGTTCCCGTGTTCGCGCTGCTGCTGCGACGATCCGCGGCGCTGCGCCGTCCAGAGCTTCTCGAGGCCGTCACGAGGACGTTGACCGCCATGGCTCGGGGCGGGATCCACGATCAGCTCGGTGGCGGCTTCCACCGCTACTCCGTCGACGCGCAGTGGCTCGTGCCGCATTTCGAGAAGATGCTCTACGACAACGCGCAGCTCGCCCCGCTCTATCTCGACGCCTTTCTCGTCACGGGCGACCCGCTGTACCGTGACGTCGCGCGCGCGACCTTCGACTACCTGCTGCAGGAGATGAGGCACCCCGAAGGTGGCTTCTACAGCGCGCAGGACGCCGACACGGAGGGCGAAGAAGGCAAGACGTACGTCTGGCGCATCGAGGAGATCCGCCGGCTGCTCGACGCCGACACCGCCGAGATCCTCTGCCGCTACTACCAGGTGGA
This sequence comes from Candidatus Binatia bacterium, assembly GCA_019749875.1. Lineage (GTDB taxonomy): Bacteria > Desulfobacterota > Binatia > UBA12015 > UBA12015 > VGTK01. The sequence continues at coordinate 53,990 of JAIEPK010000143.1, forward strand.
CGAGGCGGGAAATTTCGCCGAACCCGGACATCGCGAGCGCAAGTCGATCCTCCACGTCAAGCTCACGCGGGACGAGCTCGCGCGGCTCTTCCGACGCGAGCGTACCGACGTCGATGCGATCCTCGAGCGCGGACGCCGCGTGCTGCTCGAGGCGCGCAACGCTCGCCCGCAACCAGCGCTCGACGACAAGATCCTCGCCGGCTGGAACGCGCTGACGATCCGCGCACTCGTCCGCGGCGCTGTCGTGCTCGACGATGCGCAGCTGCTCGACGCCGCCGCACGCTGCGCCGCGTTCCTCGACCGCGCGCTGACCACCGCGGACGGCCGGCTGCTGCGCAGCTGGAAGGACGGTGCCGCACGCCATCCCGCCTATCTCGACGACCATGCGTTCTACGCGGCGGCGTGCCTCGACCTGTTCGCGGCGACGGGCGACCCGCGCCATCTGACGACTGCACGGCGTCTGGTCGACATCCTCACGCGGGACTTCGCCGACGACGAGCACGGTGGATTCTTCTTCACCGCGCGCGACCACGAGCAGCTGGTCGATCGGCCGAAGGTGCTGTTCGACGGCTCGCTTCCGTCCGGCAATGCCGTCGCGATCGAAACCTTGCTGCGGCTCGCCGATCTCGACGACGACGAAGCACTCCGGACCACTGCCGAGACGGCGCTTCGGCTCTTCGGCTCGCAGATGGAGAAACAGCCGTTCGGAACGGCGTATCTGCTGGGTGTCCTCGACGGGTACTTGCGCGGGCCGACCGACGTGGTGATCGCGGGGGGTCGCACGTCGCCCGATGTCCGTGCCCTCGTCCGCGCCGCCCATCACGTCTACGTGCCGGACTTGACGGTGCTGGTTCACGACCCCGAGGGAACGGCCGCGGCGCCCGACGCGGTCGCGCGCACGCCGCGGGTGCTGCGCGACAAGTTGCCGATCCAGGGCCGCGCCGCGGCCTACGTGTGCCGAGGCTTCTCGTGCTCCGCCCCGGTGACCGATCCGGCCGAGCTCGCTCGCATGCTGCGAGAGTGAACACGCGCCGTGCTGGGCGCCACGCGCGTCAGCGCCCCTGGAAGTGCGGCTTGCGCTTCTCGTTGATGGCCGTGATCCCTTCGCGGGCGTCTTCGCTGGTGCGGGCGCGCTCGGCGGCAGCCCGGACGGCCTCGGGCGGGTCGAACGCGCGCCGTGCCCGACCCGCGAGGATCGCTTGCTTCATCGCGCGCAGGGAAAGCGGCGCGTTCGCCGCCATGGTCTCCGCCATCCGGCGAGCGGTCGACATCAGGTCGCCCGCAGCGACGACGCGATTGACCATCGCGAGCTCGAGCGCTCGTGATGCCGGCAGCGGCTCGGCCGTGAACAGCAGCTCGCTCGTGACCGCGCTGCCGACCACGTCGAGCAGCTTCAAGATCAACGGGTAAGGCACGACGATGCCGATGCGCGCGACGGGCATGCCGAGGCGCGTCTCGGCCGTCGCGATCCGTACGTCGCAGTGCAGCGCCAGCTCGCAGCCGCCGGCGAGACCGTCGCCGTTCATCGCCGCGATCGTCGGCTGGGGGAGCTGCTCGAGCGGAACGAGGACCTTCTCGACGAGGGCTGCTTCGAGAGCGGGCTCCGTGGGTGACGCGCCCATCGCCGCGAGGTCGAGACCGGAGCAGAAGACTCTTCCCGCGCCCGTCAGAATCACCACCCGGATCGAGTCGTCCGCGGCGATCCGGGCGAGCTGCTCGCCGAGGTGCTCCATCATCGGGATGGTGAGCGCGTTGCGGCGCTCCGGGCGGTTCAGAAGGATCGTGCAGACTCCTTGCTCGCTGCTGATCTCGATCTCGGCCATCGGGTGTCTCCTCGAAGTGTTTGCGCGCTTCAAGCGCGCGGGCGCTCGCTCTGTGATCGCCGGGCGCGCGCTCGTGCACGCAGCTCCGAGCGCGCGGTGGGATCGGCGACCTCGATGAGTGCTTCCGCGCGCTCGTCCAGGTCGAGCGCCGCCAGATCCGCTACACCGTGCTCCGTCACGACCACGTCGACGGCGTGCCGCGGAATCGTCACTGCGGTTCCGGTCGCCAGACGATCGACGATGCGCGAGCGCCCCTTGGCTGTCGAGCGTAGCGCGACGATGGATCGCCCGCCCCGCGAGTAGCGCGCGGCCTCCACGAAATCGAGGCTGCCGCCGACCCCGCTCACCTGCGCGCCGTCGATGGTCTCCCCGTTCACCTGGCCGTCGAGGTCGACCTCGATCGCCGAGTTGATCGAGACGAAGCGATCGAGCCCCGCCATGAACGGCACGTCGTGGATCAGCGTCGTCGGGCGGAACGTCACGCGCGGATCACGACCGACGCGCACATACATCTCGTGTGAGCCCTCGACCTCGCCCGTCACCACACGCGCCTCGCGGCCGGCACCGTCGAGGAACTCGACGAGCGGATCGGTGAGCATCCCGGAGTGCAGCTTGATCCCCGGATGCTCGTGGAGGCGGCCGAGAATGGCGTCCGGAATGGCTCCGACGCCGAGCTGCACCCACGCATCGTCCGGGATCAGGCCGCGCACGCGGGCGATGATCTGCTCGTCGACCGCGTCCGGCGTGGCTCGCGCGAGCGTTCCGAGCGGTGCCGTCGCATCGACGGCCAGATCGAGGGCTTCGACCGGCAGCTGCGTGTCGCCCGCTGTCCACGGCATGTCCGGGTGGATCTCGGCGATCACCAGCCGCGCCGCCGCGACGATCGCCGGAAAGATCGAGCACGACACGCCGAGGTTCACCTTGCCGCCGCGAGGCGGCGTGCACTGGATGACGGCGACGTCTGCGGCGAGCTTACCGCCGCTTCCGAAGACGCGCGGGATGTCCCGAAAGCGCAGTGGCAGCACACCGATCCGTCCCCCACGTGCGAGCTGCCGAACCGCAGGGCCGACCTGCCAGGTGACGAAGCGATAGCCCGGACCGAGCCCTCCGACCTCCGCGGGCTCGCCCGACGAGCCCGGGCCGAGGAAGCGGTAGTCGCCGAACTGCAGACCCGTGTACAGGGTCGGCGGCGCGTCCGGATTGCCGCGAGACGCGGCGAGGGCGTCGTACACCGCGCGCGGCTCGATCCCGCCGTGCGGGAGGACGACGCGCGCGCGCGGTGGGATGCTCGCGACCGCTTCGTGTGCGGTAACGCGTCTCAGAAGTCGTCCTTGAGCTTTCGCGTGCCGCCGAAGATGAGCACGTCGTCGTCGCCGACCGACGGGATGCGGCTGCGCACGGAGTCACGAAGCTCGGGGCACGACGTCCGCAAGAAGGGGTTCGTCGCGCGCTCGGAGCCGATCGTGCTGGGCACCGTCGCCTGCCCTTGCTCGCGGCGCGCCTTTGCCCACGCGAGCTTGTCGGCGATCGCAGCATTCGACGGCTCGAGCATGTGCGCGAACTCGAGGTTCTTCACGGTGTACTCGTGTCCGCAGTAGACGCGGGTGTCCTCCGGCAGGGCGTTCAGCTTCGCGAGCGACTTCATCATCTGCGCGGGATCGCCCTCGAAGAGACGGCCGCAGCCCGCCGCGAACAGCGTGTCGCCGGTGAACACGGCCTTCTCGCGCGCAAAGTGGTAGGCGATGTGCCCGCTGGTGTGCGCGGGGATGAACAGCACCCGGGCCTGCAGACGACCGACACGCGCCGTGTCACCCTCGCGCACGCCATCGCTGAGCTTCGGGATGCGCTCTGCATCGTCGGCATTGCCGTAGATCCGTACCGGCAGACGCCGGGCCAGCTCCTCGTTGCCGCCGACGTGGTCGAAGTGATGGTGCGTCGACAAGACGGTCGTGATGGTGACGCCCTCGGCGCGCGCGGCATCGAGCACCGGCTGCACCTCGGCGCAGTCGACGACCGCCGCGACGCGCTCGTCCTCGTCGATGACGAGATAGCTGTAGTTGTCCTGAAGCACCGGTACGGCAACGACGCGCACGTTCGGCTCCTCCCTCGATCGATCAACGTTCGTAGAAGCCCACCAGCACGCCCGACGCCTGGTGGAACCGATTGCGACCACCGAGCGGAGCGATCTCCACCCCGGAGAAGAAACCGGCCATGCCCACGTCGCCGAGCACCCGCTGCAGATAGGCGCTGTCGAGATCCGCTATGCCATACAGCGCCTCGCCACGCTCGACGCTGTCGAAGTAGAGCACCCCGACCGGATGTGGTGGGCGGGCGAATTCGTCGAGCTGGTGAGCAAATCGCTGCCGCGCCTCGACGGCGTCGCAGACCGCGAGCGCAAAGCGAGATCCGACCAGGACTTCGTCGCCGATCACCAGCGCGCCGCTTTCCGAGTCTGCACCGAGCAGCTTGCGGATGACGTGCGGCGCTTCGTCTCCGATCGATCCCGGGTCGGCGATCGCCGCGCGGGTTCGTCGGATCGCTTCGAGCGGGTCCGCGCGCAAGATCTCGGGCAGGCTCGCGAGGAACACGTCGACTGCCGGTCTGCCGTCGAGCTCGAGGACCCGGTTCGCGTGCGCGCGGGTCACGCGGCGCCATCGGCCGACCGGCGCCGCACTCTGAACGACGGTCGAACGCACGTGCAGACCGCCGAGAACGAGACCCGTCACTGCATTGTTCGAAGCCGCTCCTCGTCCCACGACGGTCGCCTCGCCGACCGAGCCGTCCTCCGACGCACCAGCTCCAACGACGACTGTACCCGGCGCAGCGCTCTCGATCCCTGCGAGCAGCTCGTCGGGCGCGAGGTTGTAGCTGTCGGCGAGCAGTACGACCGTACGCGGCGTCTCGTCGACCGCCGCCGCGATACGCCCGATCTCGTGGCCGACGTCCTGTGCCCGTCCCCGCAACGCGGGCAGAAAGAACCGCTCCGCGGCGAAGTCCCCTGAGAGCGCGAGCACGGCGACGCCGGGACCGTGCTCCCGCTCTCCCGCGCGGGAAATCACCCCCGCCGCGCTGCAGCCGACCACCGGTCCGCCGATCGCCTGGCGCAACGCGTACTCGAGCCGAGCATAGGACGGACCGTGCCCAGCGGTCGCAAAGAAGATCGCGACCGACGTGGCATCTGCCAGGCTGTTGCGCACGGCGCCGGTGATCTCGGCCGCGGCCTGCTCGGGATTCGGCGCGAACGAGACGGCGCTGACCGCGGCGAGCATGCCTCGATCCTGCATGCGGGAGAGGTGGGATTCAATTTCGCCGGCTCGGCGATCTCTCCGGATCGTGCTTGCAGCACGATGCTCGTGTCTCTAGTCTCGCGGTGGCTCGTGCGGTCCTGCACGACGACGCGTGGCTGCCGCCCCTGCGCGCGTGATCCGGCAAGCAAACCTGGACCCCCTGGCGGCATGCGTCTTGCGGTCGAGCCGTCACGAAGAAACGATGTCGTTGGGAATGAATCCTGGTCATGCCGCGCGGGTGCTGGCACTCGCGACGTTGCTGCTCATCCCGTCGCTGGCGCGTGCCGGGTCGGGCAGCTTGCCTCCGGACGTCGATCTCGACCCGGACCGCGGCATGTCCTTCGGCCGCTTGCCGAAGACGTCGTTCGATCGCCGGGTCTTCGACCCGATGAAGAAGGCGTTCACGTCCCAGGCGATGGACCCCGCGATCGATCCGTACAACCCGGTCGTACGGCCGAGCCGCTACGAGCCGGCGACGGGCAGGATCCGTGACTCGTATACCGACAAGGTGCGCGAGATCCGGCGCGAAGAAGAGGCGCGCCGCAAGACGCGCACCACGGACACCGACGAGGCGAAGACGACGCCGCTGTACGTGAGTCCGTTCAAGCCGATCAAGCCCTCACGCGCGGGCTCGCTGCCGACGACGTCCCGGCAATCGGACGACTGACGGCGCCGCCTGGCGCGTCACCGCAACCCGTGTCGCGATCGTTGCTTCCGTCCGAGCGCTGGGTCGCGCTGCGCGCGCGCGGTCTTCGAGTCGAGTTTCCCTGCTTCCTCGCACCGATGGTCGGGCTGTCGCACGTCGCGCTGCGCCAGACGGTCGCCTCGTATCTTCCTCACGGAAGCGAGACCCTTCTGTTCACCGAGATGCTGTCCTCGCGCCGGCTGCCGACGGAACGCATCGGGGATCGCCCGGAGACGACGTTTGCCGAGCACGAGAGGCTCGTTCCGCAGCTCCTTGCCAACGAGGAGCGGTTCATCGCGGCGTCGCTCGACAAGCTCGCCAAGATGCGACCCGCAGCGATCGACATCAACATGGGTTGCCCGGTGAGCAAGGCGCTGAAGCACAACTGGGGCGTGGCGCTGATGGGCGATCCGTCCTACGCCGAGGAGGTCGTCCGGCTGACCGTCAAGCACTCACCATGGCCGGTGTCGGTCAAGCTGCGTACTGGCCTCTCGGATGATCCGGACTACCTGGTCGACTTCGCTCGCATGCTCGAGTCCGCTGGTGCGGCCTGGCTCACGATCCACCCGCGCATCGCGTCCCAGCAACGGCGCGGGAACCCGCGCTGGGAGTACATCGCGCGCGTGCGCGACGCGGTGCGAATTCCCGTGGTCGGCAACGGCGACGTGCAGACGGCAGCCGATGCGATCGCTCTGCTCCGCGCGACGGGCTGTGACGGCGTGATGATCGGCCGCGCATCCGTGGCGCGGCCGTGGATCCACTGGCAGATCGCGGAAGCGCTCGGTCTGCCGCCGCCGCCCGGACGCGAGGGTGCCGCTGCCCCTTCGGATGGCTTCGCCGAAGGAGCCGAATACGCTCGAGCGCTCGGATGCTTCCTCGACGTCTGCGAACGGTCGTTTCAGCCGGACGACGCGCTCAAGCGGCTCAAGTTCTTCGTGCACTGGGGCGGCCGCTGGCTCGACTTCGGCCACGAGCTGTGGCGCCGCATGACCAACGTCCGCTCGCTCGACGACGCGCGTACCATCACGCGCGAGTTCTTCGCCGTACCGCAGCGCATGACCGCACGGACGACCCTCGCGGCCTAACACGCCCGGTACCGCGCTACTCCTGGGTCTCCCCGTCGGTCGAGAGGTCGCTTCCCGGTTCCGCTGCCACATCGGCTCCGGGTGTCGCACCTTCGCTGGTGTCGTTCTCGACCACGCGTGCCAGGCTCACGACGCGCTCTCCCTCGTCGACGTCGAGCAGCTTGACCCCTTGCGTGTTGCGACCGGCGACTCGGATGTCGGCCACCCGGATGCGGATCAGCCGGCCACGATCCGTCACGAGCATCAGCTCGTCGTCCGGGGACACCTGGACGATCCCCATGACGGCACCGGTCTTCTCGGTGACCTTCATGGTGAAGATGCCCTTGCCGCCGCGCCCGGTGACCCGGTACTCGTCGAGCTCCGTGCACTTTCCCTGACCGCGCTCCGACACCGACAGGATCATCCGTCCGGGCGACAGGACGTCGACCGCCACGACGTGATCGTCGTCGTCGAGCAGGATGCCGCGGACGCCGCCGGCAGAGCGTCCCATCGCGCGCACGTCGCTCTCGGCGAAGCGGATCGCCTTGCCGTTGCGCGTCGACAACAGGATCTCCTGGCCTTCGTCGACCAACCGCACGCCGATCAGGCGGTCGCCGTCGTCCAGGCCGATTGCGACGATGCCTGCGGCGCGGCGGTTGGAGTACGCCATGAGCTCGGTCTTCTTCACGGTGCCGCGCTGCGTGGCGAAGAACACGTGACGACCTTCCTCGAAGCGGGCCACCGGCAGGAACGCCGTGATCTGCTCGTCGGCTCCGAGCTGCAGCAGGTTCACGATCGCCTTGCCGCGTGCCGCGCGCGCGCCCTGCGGAATCTCGTGGACCTTGCGCCAGTGGACACGGCCCTGGCTGGTGAAGAACAGGATCGTGTCGTGCGTGGACGCGACGAAGATGTTCGCGATGAAGTCTTCGTCGCGGGCGGTCGCGCCGACCTTGCCGCGTCCACCGCGGCGCTGTGCGCGATACTCGCTCGCCGCAATGCGCTTGATGTAGCCCGCGTGCGACACGGTCACGACGACGTCCTCGCGGGGGATCAAGTCCTCGATCGAGATGTCGTCGCTGCTCTCGATGATCGTCGTGCGGCGCTCGTCGCCGTAGCGATCGCGCATCTCCTGCAGCTCGGTGACGATGATCTTGTCGACCTCGCCGCGGTCGGCGAGGATCGCCTTCAGGCGCGCGATCAGCTCGGTGACCTCGCGGTGCTCCTCGATGATCTTGTCGCGCTCCAGGTTGGTGAGTCGCTGCAGGCGCATGTCGAGGATCGCCTGCGCCTGCACCTCGGACAGTCCGAACTGCGCGCACAGCCCCGCCTTCGCGACCGCGGGGTTGGCCGCGGCACGGATGAGCGCAATCACCGCATCGAGGTTGTCGAGGGCGATCTTCAGGCCTTCGAGGATGTGCAGCCGCTCCTCGGCTTTGCGCAGGTCATAGATCGTCCGCCGCGTCACGACCTCACGGCGATGGTCGATGAAGACCTGGAGCGCTTCGCGCAGCGTCAGCAGCTTCGGACGACCCTCGACGATGGCGAGCAGGTTGACGCCGAACGACTCCTGCATCTGCGTGAGCTTGAAGAGCTGGTTCAGCACGACCTGCGCCACTGCGTCGCGCTTGAGCTCGATCACGATGCGCATGCCGTGCCGGTCGCTCTCGTCGCGCAGGTCGGAGATGCCCTCGATCTTCTTCTCGTTGACCAGCTCGGCGATGCGCTCGATGAGACGCGCCTTGTTCACCTGATAGGGGATCGCATCGACGATGATCGACTCGCGACCGGTCTTCGGATCCTCCTCGATCTCGGCGCTGGCGCGCATCTGCAGGATGCCGCGTCCGGTGGCATACGCATCGCGGATCGGGCCGCTGCCGCAGATGAACGCCCCGGTCGGGAAGTCGGGACCGGGGATGTAGCGCATCAGCTCGATCGCGCTCAGGTTCGGGTTCTCGAGCAGCGCGACGCAGCCGTCGACGATCTCGCGCAGGTTGTGCGGCGGGATGTTGGTCGCCATGCCGACCGCGATTCCCGCGGCGCCGTTGAGCAGCAGGTTCGGGATCTTCGCCGGCAGGACGGACGGCTCGCGCTCGGAATCGTCGTAGTTCGGAACGAAGTCGACCGTTTCGCGATCGATGTCGGCGAGCAGCTCGGACGCGATGCGCGCAAGCCGTGCCTCGGTGTAACGCATGGCTGCCGCGGTGTCGCCGTCGACCGAGCCGAAGTTCCCCTGGCCGTCGACGAGCGGGTAGCGCAGCGAGAAGTCCTGGGCCATGCGCACGAGCGTGTCGTACGCAGCCGTGTCGCCGTGCGGGTGGTACTTGCCGATGACGTCACCGACGATGCGCGCGCACTTCTTGTAGGGCCGGTTCCAGTCGACGCCGAGCTCGTTCATCGCGTAGAGCACGCGCCGGTGGACGGGCTTCAAACCGTCGCGCGCATCGGGCAGGGCGCGCCCGACGATGACGCTCATGGCGTAGTCCATGTAGGACTGCCGCATCTCGTCTTCGATGCTGACCAGGACGCGCGTCGACATAGGAGAGCTATCCCTGCGAGTGGGCTCGCGGCCCCTCGTACCAGCGAGCGGAGCCGGTCGGGACCACGCTCCCCGCGCTCGCTTGGCTCGGCCGCGCGCCGCGCGCGCGGATGTTTCGTGCCTCGATCATCCCGCTAGATGTCGAGATTCTTGACGCTGAGCGCGTGGTCCTCGATGAACTTGCGGCGCGGCTCGACGGCGTCGCCCATCAGCATCGAGAAGATCACGTCGGCCTCGGGGAGATCCTCGACCTTGACCTGGAGCAGGGTGCGCGTCTCCGGATTCATCGTGGTCGCCCAGAGCTGCTCGGGATTCATCTCGCCCAAGCCCTTGTACCGCTGGATCTCGAGGCCCTTGCGCGCGTTGGCCATGATGTGGCGCGCGGCCGCCGGGAGGCTCGGCATCTCGATGCGCTGCTCGCCGGAGACGACGGCGAACGGAGGATGCCCGGCGTCGGCCAGATTTGCGGTCAGCCGTCGTGCTTCCTCGAACTCGGGTGACGCACAGAACTCGAGCGTGAGCGCCGTCGTCTCACGCGTCGTGGCGCGCTGGGTCTCGACCTCGATCACCGGCACTTCCTGTCCGCGTTGCTCGATCCGGACCTTCACCGGTGCAAGATCGGCGTGTCCGCTCAGTGCGGACTCGAGGGCCGACGAGATCCCCGCGAGCACGCTCGGATCGCGGAAAGCCTCGGGGACGAGATTCTCCTCGCGTACCGCGGCCAGGACGACCTCACGGTTTCTCCGACCCCTCTCGATCACGTCGAGGACGCGCTCGAGATGCGAGAAGCGCCGCAGCACGCCGGCGAGCGGTTCACCCGCAAGCGGAACTCCACCGCCGGATCCGACCACCTGAACCTGGTCGCTGCCGAGCTGGATCAGGTGATCCTCGAGCGCGGCTTCGTCCTTCAGATAGCGCTCGTCCTTGCCCTTCTTGACCTTGTAGAGCGGCGGCTGCGCGATCAGGACGTGCCCGTTCTCGATCAGCTCCGGGTACTGGCGGTAGAAGAAGGTCAGCAGCAGCGTACGGATGTGACTGCCGTCGACGTCGGCGTCCGTCATGATCACCAGCGTGTGGTAGCGGAGCTTCGCGAGATCGCGGTCTTCCTTGCCGATGCCCATGCCGAGCGCCGTGATCAGGAGCCGGATCTCCTGCGACGACAGCATCTTGTCGAAGCGCGCCTTCTCGACGTTCAGAATCTTGCCGCGCAGCGGCAGGATCGCTTGATTGCGCCGGTCGCGCCCCTGCTTGGCGGAGCCACCCGCCGAGTCACCCTCGACGATGAACAGCTCGGAGAGCTTGGGATCGCGCTCCTGGCAGTCCGCGAGCTTGCCAGGCAGCGAACCGGAATCGAGCGCTCCCTTCCGTCGCGCGAGGTCCTTGGCCTTCCGCGTCGCTTCGCGAACGCGTGCCGCCTCGACGCACTTCGCGGCGACCTTCTTCGCTTCGGCGGGATGCTCCTCGAGGTAGCTGCCGAGCCGGTCGTTCACGAGGTTCTCGACGAAGCCCTTGACCTCGCTGTTGCCGAGCTTGGTCTTCGTCTGACCTTCGAACTGGGGCTCGGGAACCTTGACGGCGACGACGGCCGTGAGCCCCTCGCGAACGTCGTCTCCTTCGAGGGTCTCACCTTCCTTCTTCAGAAAGCCGCCTCGCACGGCGTAGACATTGATCGTGCGTGTCAGCGCGGCTCGAAAGCCGGACAGATGGGTGCCGCCCTCGTGCGTGTTGATGTTGTTGGCGAACGAGTAGAGCGTCTCCGAGTATCCGTCGTTCCACTGCATCGCGACTTCGATGGTCACGCCGTCGCGCTCGCCGGAAACGTAGATCACGTCCGCGTGAACCGGCGTCTTGGTGGAGTTCAGATGCTCGACGAACGACGCGATGCCACCCGGGTAATGGAACTCGTGCTCGCGCGCGTTCCGCTTGTCCTCGATCCGGATGCGCAGGCCGCGGTTCAGGAAGGCGAGCTCACGCAGCCGCTGTGAGAGCACCTCGAAGCTGAAATCGGTCGACGGGAAGATCAGAGGATCCGGCTTGAAGGTGACCTGCGTGCCGCGCCGCTCCGTGGTGCCGATGATTGCCAGCGGCGCGTCCGGATGACCGCGGTGATAGCGCTGGATGTGCACGTGACCGTCGCGCCAGATCTCGACTTCGAGAGATTCGGACAGCGCGTTCACCACCGAGATGCCGACGCCGTGCAGCCCGCCGGAGACCTTGTAGGAGTCCTTGTCGAACTTGCCGCCGGCATGGAGCTTGGTCAGCACGACTTCTGCGGCCGACACGCCCTCGGTCGGATGGATGTCCACCGGAATCCCGCGACCGTCGTCGATCACGGTGACGGCACCATCGACGTGGATCTCGACCGAGACGTGCGTGCAGTAGCCTGCGAGCGCCTCGTCCACCGCGTTGTCGACGATCTCGTAGACGAGGTGGTGGAGACCCCGCTCGGCGGTGTCTCCAATGTACATGCCGGGCCGCTTGCGGACCGCCTCGAGGCCCTCGAGGACCTTGATCTGCTCGGCGCCGTAGGCGGCTGCGGGAGTCGCTGGAGCTTCGGTAGATTCCATAGAAAAATCGGCTACTTGCGCGCCACCCGGGAACAGTGGAACTTAGCAGACGAAAGGCCCGCGCGAAAGCGCGCCACAGCGACTCTGAGACGGTTCATCGGAGCGCAGCCAAAGGACCGCCGACACCCTCTGTCGACACGCTCAGAGACGCATCGGCATGACGACGTAGCTGTACGATTCGTCGTCTTCGGCGCGGATCACGCCGGGGCTCGCATCGTCGATCAGGCCGATCTCGACCCGCTGGTCCTCTGGAAGCACGGCCAGCACGTCGGTCAGATAACGCGAATTGAACCCGACGCTGAGCGCGTCTCCCCCGTAGGCAACTTCGATCTCTTCGCTCGCCTCGCCGAAATCCGGGCTGCTCGCCGAGATCGTCAGCTGCCCCTCGGAGATGTTCAGCTTCACGCCGCGTGCCCGATCGCTCGCGACCACCGAAACGCGACGCAGCGCCGACAGGAGCTCGTTCTTGTCGACCGTGATCTTCGACTTGGTCGCCTTCGGGATGACCTGCTCGTAGTTCGGAAACTCACCGTCGATGAGGCGCATGACAAGCTCGACGTCCCCCTGCTGCACGCGCAGCGCGTTGGGCGACACCGTCGCGTCGACGTTGCCCTCCACTCCATCGAGCAGGCGACGAAGCTCTGCGAGCCCCTTACGCGGCAGGATGATGCCCTTGTCGATCGGCCCCGCGTCCTTCGCGGGCTGGTCGACCAGCGCGAGCCGATGACCGTCGGTTCCGACGAAGCGCAAAACGTTCTCTCCGGACGTCAGGTAAACGCCGCCCAGGTGTGCGCGCGTCTCGTCGGTCGAGACCGCGAACAGCGTGCGGTCGATCATCTTGGCGACGGTGTCGGCCGGCAGACTGAACGTGGGCTTGGTGGACGTGTCGCCGTGCGGAAAGGCCGGAAAGTCCGACGCCGGTAGACCCACCAGCTTGACGCGTGAGCGACCGGACACGACCTCGACGAACTGGTTCTCGAGAGAGCGTACGGTGATCTCTCCAGGCTTCAGCTCTCGCACCAGCTCGTGCAGCTTGCGCGCGCCGACGGTCGCCGCACCGGCGTTCTTGACCTTCGCGTTGCAGCGCCTGCGGATGTGCACCTCGAGATCGGTCGCTGCCACCGTCAGGTCGGTCTTTGCCTCCAGCAGAACGTTGGCAAGAATCGGCAACGTGTTGCGCCGCTCGACCACGCCCTGAGTCGGCGCGAGGCTCTGCAGGAACTCGTTACGGTCGATCGAGAATTCCATCACGCTACTCCCGGCTTCATGCCGACGCTGCGACGCCCGATCCCGTGAGGGGATCGGACGCCGTCTTCTTCTCTTCGTAGATCAATAAAAGATCAGTAGGAGTAGGTGTTGTGGAGAACGGGGATAACCGGGTCAAGTCCGCCTCGTGCCGAGAGAATCCCCTGTGCAGGAATCCGTCGTGAACTGCCTCGTGCAAGGTGGACTCGCGGAGCGGTCACGTTGTCCACGGAGCGGCGGTCAGGATCTCCACAGGAGACGAACAGGTTGTGCCGCGGCCGAGCTTACGACGTGCGCCGCGCGACGATGCTGCGCTCGAGGCGTTCGAGGATCGCGCGCAGTGCGGGGTCGGACGACTGACGGCTGGTGATCGTGTTGTTCGCGTGGATCACCGTCGAGTGATCACGGCCGCCGAACTGGTCACCGATCGCAGGGAAGGACAGGTTCACCAGGCGGCGGGTCAAAAACATCGCGATCTGCCGCGGAAAGACGAGGTTCTGCGTTCGGCGCTTGGATTTGAGCTCGGTCAAGGAGAGACCGAAGTGCTCACAGACCGCGCGCTGCACGTCGGCAGCCGTCGGGTCCTTGCGACGATCTCCCAGCAGAGGACGCAGGACGTCCTGAGCGAACTCGAGCGTGATCTCGTGGTGCGTGAGGGACGCGTGGGCGCCGAGCCTCGTCAGTGCACCTTCGAGCTCGCGCACGTTGCTCACGACCTCGTCGGCGAGATAGGCGGCTACGTCGGAGGAGAGGGAAAGACCCTCGGCCTCGGCCTTCTGCTGCACGATCGCGAGCCGGGTCTCGGTATCCGGCGCCTGGATGTCGACCGTGAGGCCCCACTCGAAGCGGTTGCGGAGTCGCTCCTCGAGGTCGGGGATGTCCTTGGGGAACTTGTCCGACGTGAGGACGATTTGCTTTCGCGCTTCGTGCAGGGTGTTGAACGTGTGGAAGAACTCTTCCTGCGTGCGCTCACGCCCGGCGAGAAACTGGACGTCGTCGACGATGAGGACGTCCACCTTGCGGAAGCGTTTCTTGAACTCGTCCATGCGCTGATGTCGCAGACACGCGATCAGCTCGTTCACGAACGCCTCGCTCGACAGGTAGACGATCTTCGCCGACGGATTCTTCTCGAACACGGCGTGGCCGATTGCGTTCACCAGGTGCGTCTTGCCCACGCCTGTCGTGCCGTAGATGAACACGGGGTTGTAAACGCACCCGGGGTTGCTCGCGATGGCACGCGCGGCGGCATGCGCGAACTGGTTGCTCGGTCCAACCACGAAGTTCTCGAACGTGTACCGCGGCACGAGATGCGCCAACCTGGCTGCGACAGAGGTCCGACTTTCCCGGGCCGGCTTCGAACTCGGCGAAAGCGACGCACCCGGCTCGATCGACGCCGATGGCTCGCTCTGCTCGAAGAGCTCGCCTTGGACGTTCTGGCGCACCTGCAGGACAACTTCCGGCGAGCCGTGAATCTCGTCGCGCAGGGCGTCCTTCAATGCGGCGAGATGCCGGCGCTCGACCCAGTCACGAAAAAATTTACTCGGCGCATCGAGACAAACGTGGCCGTCGCGCATGGTGGACAGCCGCAGCGGCTTGATCCACGTCTCGTAGGTGCCGTCGCCCAGGCTTTCACGAAGCGACCTCTGCGCGTGCTGCCAGCTCCTCATGCTGCTCGACCCCCCCCGATCAGGCTTATGCACAGGCTTTTGCACAGGTGTGGGTAACGCGTAATTCTCCCGAAAATCCCGACGGTTGCGCCGTCCCCCACAGCGCTGGATTCACGTCGCGGATCGACTCGCCGGGCTCCCGCGGAGAGATGCTCCGGCGAGTGCGGCCAAGCGAACACGGTCACAGGTGAAGTCTGGGAAACCGAGAGAAGTTCACACCCTGACGGGCGCGAGGGGGCTGACATAGCCCCGGCCCGTCAGGGCTTGCAAGGAAAAAACTGGGCGCATGCAGGACGCGGGTGATTTTGCGAGGAAATTTCTTCCACAGCCCGATCACCTTGACCGTGCTCGGGTGCGTTGGTAGCCCGACCTCGGTCGTTTTCCATTTGCGCATCACAACTTGCAGAACGCATCGTCAAAACTCGCAGCACGCGCGATCGACGTCATTCCGGGTGGCGTAAACAGCCCGGTTCGTGCGTGGAAAGCCGTCGGAGGCAATCCCTGCTTCGTGAAACGCGCGCAAGGCGCGTATCTCTGGGATGTCGATGACAATCGCTACGTCGACCTCGTGTGCGAGTGGGGTCCGCTGATCGTCGGGCACGCTCATCCGGACGTGTTGCGGGCGGTCACCACTGCGGCTGCAAACGGTCTCGGCTTCGGAGCGCCGACGGCGATCGAGGTGGAGCTCGCGGAACGCATCGTTGCTGCCGTGCCGTCGATCGAGAAGGTGCGTCTCGTGACGTCGGGAACCGAGGCGACGATGACGGCACTCCGCATCGCGCGCGCCGCGACCAAGCGCGATCGAATCGTGAAGCTTGCGGGCTGCTATCATGGCCACAGCGATCAGCTCTTGGTGCGCGCGGGATCGGGCGCGGCGACGTTCGGCGTTCCCGATAGCGCCGGTGTGCCCGCCGACGTCTCACGTTTGACGTCCGTCGTCGAGTACAACGACGTCGCCGCAATGCAGGAGGCGCTCGAGACGGGGCCGCCGGTCGCCGCGGTGATCCTCGAGCCTCTCGCCGCGAACATGGGCGTCGTGCCGCCCGACCCCGGATACCTCGAGGCGATCCGCCGGCTCACGCGCGATGCCGGTGCGATTCTCATCTTCGACGAGGTGATCAGCGGTTTCCGTGTCGCGCGCGGCGGCGCGCAAGAGCTGTACGGCGTCGTTCCCGATCTCACCTGTCTCGGAAAGATCATTGGTGGCGGCCTGTCGGTTGGCGCAGTCGGCGGACGCGCCGACTTGATGGACCAGCTCGCGCCCGTGGGTCCCGTGTACCAGGCGGGAACACTGTCGGGGAATCCGGTCGCGTGCAGCGCTGGCGTCGCGACGCTCGACCTCCTCACGAGCGAGTCGTACGTCGCACTCGAGAAGTCGTCGGCGCTGCTCGAGGCCGGGCTGCGCGAGGCGATCGCGAGCACCGGTGTCCACGCGACCGTGCAGCGCGTCGGATCCCTGTTGACGGTCTTCTTCGGCGTCGACGAGGTGCACGACTTTCGCGCGGCGAGCGCAAGCGACACCGGTGCCTTCGCCCGGTTCTTCCGGGCGATGTTCGAGCGCGGCGTGAATCTCCCGCCGTCGCAGTTCGAGGCCTGGTTCCTGTCGCTGGCGCACGGAGCCTCCGAGATCGAGCGCATCGTCGAAGCGACGCGTGAATCGCTGCGCGCGTGAGCGACGGTTCCGACCACAAGTCGTCGGAAGAACGGCGGCAGCTCGGCATCCAGATGGCAGCGCTCGGTCTCGAGTTTTCGAGCGCGGTCCTGGGCGGATTGATCCTCGGCTACTACCTGGACGAGTGGCTCGGAACCAAGCCGTGGCTGATGCTGGTCGGCACGTTTGCTGGACTCGGTACGGCGGTCGCGAGGATGATCGTTCTCACCAAGCGGTTCCAGCAGATCCGCGATGAGCGACACCGCTGAGCTGCCGCCGCCCGCGCGGCTACGGGCGGGACGGATCGGCCTTCTTCAGCTGGCCGTGACGGCGGCGCTGGTCGCGGTCGTCGTCGCGAGCGGTCGCGGGGCCGTGTCCGGGGTCGTCGGGGGCGCCGCTCTCATGTACGCGAGCCTGCTGCTGCAGCATCTTGCGGTCGGCCTGGTGTTGCGCGGGACGGCCCGGTCCGGTCTCGCGATCGCCCTGTTCCTCGCGAAGCTGACCCTCCTTCTCGGGGTGGCGGCGATCGGGCTCAGAACCACGCTCTTGGCCCCGATGTCGTTCGCCGCGGGAGCGTCGACCTTGCTGCTCGCCATCGTGATCGACGCGTGCTACGGGAGCGGGTCGGCGTCCGGCGCCCGTTGATCCGAGGAAGGCTCCCGCATGGAACATCCCGTTACCTGGACAGGCTTGATCGGCATCCCGCACGGTCCGTGGGAGTACTTCGCGATCGGGCTGCTGATCATGGGAGTGCTGCTGATTCTTGCGCTGAGGGCGCGCGGAGAGCTCGCCAAGGATTCGGCGGTCGTGCCCGACGAGTCTTTGTCGGCGAGGAACGTCTTCGAGCTGCTCGTCGAGGCGATCGGTGGCCTGTCGGAGAGCGTGATCGGGCACGGCGCCGAGAGGTACGTCCCGCTGCTGTCGAGCTTCTTCATCTTCATTCTCTTCTCGAACTTCATCGGGCTGCTGCCGGGCTTCACGCCCCCGACGAGCGACTTCAACATCACCTTCGCGCTCGGCGTGGTCTCCTTCGTGGCCTTCAACTATTGGGGCTTCAAGGCGCAGGGCATCGGCTATCTCAAGCACTTCGCCGGGCCGATCCTGTGGCTGGCCCCGCTGATGTTCGTCCTCGAGATCATCAGCGCGTTCGTGAGGCCGGTGTCGCTCGGTCTCCGTCTCTACGGCAACCTTTTCGGCGACCATCTCGTCCTTGAGATCTTCACGGGCCTCACGAAGGTCGGTGTGCCGGTCATCTTCTATCTGCTGGGCACGCTGGTCACGGTCATCCAGGCCTTCGTGTTCACGCTGCTGAGCATGATCTACGTCGCGCTCGCCGTCGCGCATCACGACGACGGGCACGGAGAACACGCGCACTCGCACTAGAGTCGCCGTGCATCACGACGCAGGTCCCCCATCCCCGGGCGTGGAGCGGAGAGGATGAGGACAGAGGAGTGCCCCATGAGGGACGGGACCGGGCGGGAAAGGAGAACAGCCATGACCAAGGGCATGAAGATCGTTCTGGGCGCTTTCCTGACGCTTCTGTTTGCGGCACTGGGTGGGGACGTTGCGTTCGCCCAGGAGCACGCGGCGGGGGCGGCCGGGAGCTCGGCCTACATCGCTCTGGCGGCCGGCATCGCGATTGCCGGTGCTGCCATCGGCGCCGCGCTCGGCCAGGGCCGCGCCGTCGCTGCTGCGATGGAGTCGATCGGCCGCAATCCGAACGCAGCCGATCGCATCCAGACGCCGATGATCCTCGGTCTCGCCTTCATCGAAGCACTGGCGATCTACGCACTCGTGATCGCGTTCCTGCTTCAGGGCAAGATCTGATCGTCGCACCGTCGATCCAAGCGAGCCCGGTTGGCATTCGTGCCGGCCGGGCTCGCTTCGTTTAGACGCCCGAGACGTCTCCTGAAGCCGCACTAAAAATTTCGATAAGTGCGCCAGATTGACACGAGCCTGGGACTGAAGGTAAGCGTCCGGGCGGGTGAACGGTTGTTCGGTGACCAGGGGTCGCCGGAAGGACGGGGCGGCTCGGTGAAGGGGGTGCGGTGTGGGCGACGAGTCGTGGTCGGAGCGGCAAAAGGCCGGCGCCGATGCGGGGACCGGAGCCGCAGCATCGAAGTTGGATGCACCGGCGACCGAGCCGACGGCGTCAAGTAGATCGCGTGCGCCGCATTTCGCGGCGGCGGGCCAGGTGATCGGGCGTCGACGAACCGTCTTCGCGGCAGTGCCGATCGCGGTGATCAAGCCGAACCCGTTGCAGCCGCGGCAGCACTTCGACGAGCAGAGCATCGACGAGCTCGCGCAATCGATCCGCGCGCGCGGCCTCCTGCAGCCGATCATCGTGCGCCGCGAAAAAGACGGTGGCTACACACTGATCGCGGGCGAGCGGCGGCTCCGAGCAGCGGAGCGCGCCGGCGTCGGGCTGGTGCCGGCGATCCTCAGCGATGACGATCTGCTCGAGGTGGCGCTCGAGGAAAACGTGCAGCGCGAAGATCTCTCGCCCCTCGAGGAGGCGGAGGCTCTTTCCGCCCTGGCCTCCGAGCGGGGGCTGTCCCACGCCGACCTCGCGCAGGTGATCCACAAGAGCCGACCCTACGTGTCGAATACGCTGGCGCTGACGAGGTTGCCACGTGAAGTCAAGCAAGAGTACTTCGCCGACGGCGCCGTGGTTTCTCGCGAGATCCTGATCAGCATCGCACGTCAGGAAACGCCCGAGGCCATGCAGGCTCTTTGGCGTCGGGTGCGCCTCGAGTCGATGTCCGTGCGCAGCTTCCGGCACCAGCAGACCAAACGCGTGCCACAGCCGAGCGCCGATGCGCTGCGCTCGGCGCGGAAGCTCAGTCGCGCGCTGCGCACGTTGGATGCGACGACACTCGCAGCGGCCGACGCAAAAACCCTTCGCCGCGCACTCCTCCGCGTGACGCGCGGGATCGCGGCGACGCTCGAGAAACTCGACAGCATCATCGGCGAAAGTGAGCCCACGGTTCGGCGCGACCGTCCAGTCGACGCCCCGCCGCTGCGCGTCGCCGCGGCTGCCGGGGTGAGCCGCGTTCCGACGATCTGGTCCGAAAAGTCTCTCGCCGAGCGCTTGAGACGCTCCTCCTAGCTGCCGAAAGAGGATAAACAGCTGCAGGTACGGCTGGAGGCGCACGATGAAGACGACGCGAATCGGACTCCTGGTCGCAGGGCTGCTGCTCAGCGGCGTACCTACGGTGGCGTATGGCCAGGGAGCGCCGCCGATCACGCACGATTGCGACTACGTCGATCCCGAGCGTCCCTACGTTTGCGACGTCGGTCCGCCCAAGCCGTTGTCGATGCGGAGCTTCCAGGAGATCCTCGCACACGACTCTGCCGTGCGCGCCGTGGTGCGTCGCATCGGGATGCCGTATGCGGCCGAGATGCAGCGCGTCCGTGCGGAGAGTCCCTGGTTCTCGTGGGAGCTTCGCACCTACTACCCGTCGTACGACCGCATGTACGCCTTCTCGCGCGCTTTCATTCTGAACGTCCCCGAGGTCTCGCTCCTGCGCTTCGAGGGCAAGATCCCACGCGACCGCTGGACTTCCGTCTCGGCGGTCCAGCAAACGACGTATGCCGGCGCCGACGCCGACGGAGCAGCGGGACGTGCCGAGCGCGCCGCCGACGAAGCCGAGCGTCTTGCGGATCAGGCGACGCGCTACGCCGACCAGGCAGAGGCCATCGCCGATCAGGCGGATCAGGGATTCAAGCAGTCGCTCGTCAAACACTAGCGCGTCCCGCCCGGCGCTGGGCGGGTGCGACGGGCGATCAGCCTCGATGCGTGCGCTGACCTGGGATGGTCACCGGCTCCGACTGGTGACCGATGCCCCCGATCCTGTTCCGGCATCCGGAAGCGCCGTCGTGCGTGTGCGGCTGGCAGGGATCTGTTCGACCGACCTGCAGATCCTGCATGGCTACTTGGGGTTCCGCGGCATCCTCGGTCATGAGTTCGTCGGCGACGTCGTTGCCGGCCCCGAAGCGCTCATCGGTAGACGGGTGGTCGGCGAGATCAACTTCGCCTGTCGACGCTGCGTGCAATGCCTCGCCGGCCGCCATCGGCACTGTCCGTCGAGAACCGTGATGGGGATTCTCGGGGCCGACGGTGCCTTCGCGGAACTGGTGCGGGTTCCTATCGAGAACTTGCGCTGTGTCCCCGAGGACATTGCAGACGATGCAGCGGTGTTTGCCGAGCCGCTGGCCGCTGCCGTCGAAGCTTGCGACCAGACCACGGCATTCGCGGGCGCACGAGCGCTGGTGGTGGGCGCCGGGAAGCTAGGACTCCTCGTCGCGCAGGTGCTAGCCGTTCGCGGAGATCGCGTCGACGTGCTGTCGCGCAATCCTCGATCCGCAGCGATCGTCGAGACGCTTGGGCTCCGTTCGATTGGCGCCCAGTCGCTTCCACGCGGTTACGATCTGGTCGTCGATGCCACCGGTGACTCGACAGGCCTCGCGATCGCGATCGATGCTGTGCGACCGCTGGGGGCGATCGTGCTCAAGTCCACGATCGCGGCTCACCACGATGTCGACCTGGCACCGCTGGTGGTCAACGAGGTGACCCTGATCGGCTCGCGGTGCGGAAACTTCGACGCCGCTCTGCAGCTTCTCGAGAAGCGGCGAATCGAAGTGGAGCCATTGATCGAGCGAATCATGCTCCTCGATCAGGGAATTGAAGCCCTTGAGAGCGCCGGCCGAGCCGGCGCTCTCAAGGTTCTGTTGAAGCCAGACGCCTGAGAATCAAGCGGACTGACGGAGGTGGCGTTCGCGCAGCGTGATCGAATGTCTCTTGCCGTTCACGCGACGGAACGGGAAGCGATAAAGGCCGGAACGACCGTTCATTCGCTCCTTGCGCCACGCCTGCAGGCCTCGCCGGAGCGATTCCGGTTCGAACTTGAGCGCCGCGCAGATGTTTTCGAAAGAGTACGGCCAGCTCGTATCGGTCGAATTGATCCAGCTTTCGGCCTCCTCGAACAGTCGCTGGTTGCGACGCCCGGGATCGACCGCGAAGCGTTGATACGTCGCGACGGCGTCTTCCATGACGGCCAGCATCAGTCGGATCTCCGGACGATCGGTCGATTCTGCCTGGATCCGGTCGCGATGCTGCTCGGGCGTGATCAGGTCGGGTTCGAATAGTCGAACGACGTTGTCTTCTGGCGCGGAGTACGCTGAATCCATAGTGCCTCCCGTAGACGTGCGCGCCTCGGCAGCAGGTTCCGTGCCATTTCCGAACTGCGCTCCGTGGCCGGCCGCTGTTGATCCGCCCCTCGTCTCGTGTTGGATTGCGACAGCTCGGAGTGTCCCGAGTGCGATCGACCGTGTTGCGTTATGCCTCCCGAAGAAAAGCCCAAGCCGCCTCCGCCTCCGACTCTGAGTCGTCTCGCGGAGGACGCGCTCGTCGAGAGTATCGACGGCCCCGTGGAGATCGTTAAGCTCGCCGGGAAGGTCATGCCGGTGCTGACCAGATTCCGGGACGGTGCCCTCGGTTTCCGCATGATGACTGCTGTCCGACAGCTCGACGACGGCGACCTCTTCGAGCTGCTGAATGCCGATGAGCAACGCGTCCGCCTGGGCGGCGATCACGTTCTCGTTTGCGAAGATGGCTCAGAGGTGCGCGTGCGCGATCTGCAGGTGGGTGACCGACTGCACGCCGGATGGACGTATCTCCCAGGCTACACTCCACCGAACGCTGCCGAATACGCGCCCGGTGTTCGGGGACGGCCATGGGATCGGGCTGTGGTCGTGACCGCGGTTCGGAGCGTCGGTCGCGGTGCGCAGTACGGGTTTTCGGTCAACGAGACCAAGCGCTACTTCCTGAGCTTCGGAGCGATGAGCCGGGCGCAGGTTTGAGTCCGAAAGCACCGATGCAGGCGGTGCACGGCGCAGCTGCTTGCATGCGACGCGGTCCCGGAACGCGACATGGTGCGAACGAGGGCCGGTCGATTCCCAGGACGCGTCGTCAGGACACGAGCAATCTGATCCGGCTGGCAGCGCTGCTGATTCTCGCCATCCAAATCCCGGCTGGGCCGTCGCGCGCGGCAGATCCCGTAGGAACCGAGGCCTCGCGGGCGGCGCTGGCAACGTGTCACAGCGGCCAGGCCGCAGCCGATCGCGAGTCGACGGACCTCCTGGCGCTGAGTCTCGAGCAGGCTGATCGAGCGATCGCGGCAGACGACCACGACGCCCTGGCCTACTTCGCTCGCTTTTGTGCACTGGGCGAGCAAGCCCGTCGGTCGGGAGCCTCGTTGTCCAGCCTCGTCAAGCTCTGGGCAATCCGGGACGCCGTCGATCGCACGCTCGTCCTCGCGCCCGATTTCTCGGACGCTCTGTACGGGAAGGGCGCCTTTCTGTGCTCGGTACCTCGCCTGCTCGGTGGCGACCCCGACGAAGGGGAGCGGCTCGTTCGTCGTGCGCTCGAGGTCGATCCGGAGTTCGTCGGAGCGAGGCTTTTTCTCGCCCAGCGACTCTTCGATCGTGGGGACCGGGCGGGAGCAGCGGCGCAGGCGACGCGCGCGCTCGAGGCTGCGGAACGCAAGAACGACCCGTCGGCGATCGCGAAGGCCCAACGGGTCCGGGATGCCACGGCGGCACCCGCGAAGTGAGCGGGTCACTCGCCCGAAGGCACGCCCATGCTCGCGAACTCCAAGGCCCGTCGGGCGTAACGCGCGAGCATGTCGATCTCGAGATTGACGGAATCGCCCACCGCCCGGCGTGAGAGAGTCGTCACCTCGAAGGTATGGGGGATCAGAGCGACGGCGAACGACGACTCGCGCACGTCGCACATCGTCAGGCTGATCCCGTCGACCGCGATGGATCCCTTGTCGACCAGGTACGGCGCGAGCGACGGATCGGTCTGGACCCGAAGCGTGTAACCGGCGCCGGCTGGTTCCAAGGCGCTGACTCGCCCCACGCCGTCGACGTGACCGAAGACGAAGTGGCCGCTCAAGCGGTCGCCGAGTCGCAGCGAACGCTCTAGGTTGACCACGTCGCCCACGCGCAACGAGCCGAGTGTCGTGCGCCGCAGCGTCTCCGCGCTCAGATCGGCAGCGAAGGCACCCGGAGGAAAGGCCACCGCCGTCAAGCATACACCGCTGGTCGCGATGCTCTCGCCGATGGTCAGCTCCGCGGCGCCGAAACCGTGACGGACGACCAAGCGCGCGTCGTCACCGCGCTTGTCGAAGGACTCGACGGTTCCGAGCGACTCGATGATCCCGGAGAACACGGTTCCGCGAGCTGGTGCTACTTCTCGACGCCCTCGACCGCGCGGACCCCGGGAATCCGGAGGCCGTCGCGCTCGCGCGCGGCCGCTTCGTCGAGAAATGCGTGGTTGGCCGCGACGGCATCGAGCGGCACGCTGCCGTCCGCGACTGCCTGGACCAGCGCCATCAGATCCACGACCTCCGCGTGCCAGCCATGTTGCCGGGCGCGAGGCTGCTCGATCAGCTCACGGTCCCGCTTCGCGAAGAAGAGATCTTCCCGCGCATGCTCAAGATCACGCAGCTTGTCCCCGAGACGATCTTTACCCGAATCCGCGCTCACGACTCACCTGCCTCCTGCCGCCGCGGGATCGATGCCACCTCGCCGAGGGTACAGACGAGACGACGCAGCCGGGTGCGACGCGAGGAACGGTAGCCCGACCCCGGTCACGACCAGTCCCAGCAGGATCCAGAGCGGAACACCGTTCACGACTCCGATGAGAAGCATGGCCAGGCCCCACAGCGAGATGGCCAGCGAAGCGATGAAGCGAGTGACGGACAACATGGCTGCGTTCGCCGTACCACGGGTCCGGCGCTGCCACCAGTTCGGGCATTCGCGCTTGTGGGCCCGACGATCGTGGTTACGTTCTCCGCGCCGCTGCCGGACGGTGGCGGTTGAGGGGGTACGAGAATGGATCTTCAACGCCTGACCGAGAAGTCGCAGGAGGCACTGCGGCAGGCCCAATCCGCGGCCACGCGTCGGAACAACCAGGGGGTGGACGCCGAGCACCTGCTCGGCGCGTTGCTCGACGATCAGGAAGGACTCGTACCGAAGATCGTCGCGCGGGCCGGCGCAGATCCGAAGGCCATCCGAGACGCGGTGGAGCGGGCGCTGCAGAAGATCCCTCACGTCACTGGCGGTGGCGGTGCGCCCGATCAGGTGTACGTCACGCAGCGACTGGCTCGCCTCCTCGAGCGTGCCCAGGATGAGGCCAAGGGACTGAAGGACGACTACGTCAGCGTCGAGCACTTGCTTCTGGCCATGCTGGCTGACCCGAGCGTCGCGGGAGGCGCATTCAAAGAAGCCGGACTGACGCGCGACAAGGCGCTCCAGGCGCTGCAGAGCGTGCGGGGCAACCAACGCGTGACCAGCCAGAATCCCGAGGCGACGTACGAGTCGCTGGAGAAGTTCGGGCGGGACCTCACGAAGCTCGCGGAGAGCGGCAAGCTCGACCCCGTCATCGGCCGCGACGAGGAGATCCGACGCGCCATCCAGGTGCTGTCGCGTCGCACCAAGAACAATCCCGTCCTGATCGGCGAGCCCGGTGTGGGAAAGACGGCGATCGTCGAGGGCCTCGCGCAGCGCATCTCTCGCGGCGACGTCCCTGAGGGCTTGAAGGGGCGGCGAATCATCGCCCTCGACATGGGTGCTCTCGTTGCCGGCGCCAAGTTTCGCGGCGAGTTCGAGGAGCGGCTGAAGGCCGTGCTGAAGGAAGTCCAATCGGCCGAAGGCGAGATCATTCTCTTCATCGACGAGCTTCACACCGTCGTCGGGGCCGGCGCCGCCGAGGGCGCGATGGACGCGTCGAATCTGCTCAAGCCGATGCTCGCGCGCGGCGAGCTACACTGCATCGGAGCGACGACACTCGACGAGTACCGCAAGCATATCGAAAAGGACGCCGCTCTCGAGCGTCGCTTCCAGCCGGTAGTGGTCGACCAGCCGACGGTCGAGGACACGATCTCGATCCTGCGCGGTCTCCGCGAGCGTTATGAGGTCCATCACAAGGTTCGCATCAAGGACAGCGCGCTGGTCAGCGCCGCGGTTCTGTCGAACCGGTACATCACGGACCGTTTCCTGCCCGATAAGGCGATCGATCTGGTCGACGAGGCCGCAGCGAAGCTGCGCACCGAGATCGACTCGATGCCCGCAGAGCTCGACGAGGTCGCACGGCGGGCCATGCAGCTCGAGATCGAACGTGAAGCGCTTCGCAAAGAGACCGACCGCGCTTCGCGCGATCGTCTCGAGCGCCTCGAGAAGGAGCTCGCGGACATCAAGGAAGAGGAAACCCGCCTGCGTGCGCAGTGGGAGCAGGAGAAGGGCGCGCTGGGCGGCGTCGCCGAGCTTCAGAAGAAGCTCGAGGGAGCACGCCTCGAGTACGAGAAGGTGCGCCGTCCCGGGGTCGACTACGACCCCGCACGTGCGAGCGAGCTCCAGTACAGCGTGATCCCTGAGCTGGAGAAGCAGATCGCGGCGGGCGAGGAGCCTGGCGCACTACATCTGATCAAGGATCACGTGGATTCCGACGACATCGCGGAGGTCGTTGCGCGCTGGACCGGGATCCCGGTCTCCAAGCTGATGGAGGGCGAGGCGCAGAAGCTGCTCCGCCTCGAGGATCATCTGCACGAGCGCGTGATCGGCCAGGACGAGGCCGTTCGCGCGGTCGCCGACGCGGTGCTGCGGGCACGTTCGGGGCTGGGCGACCCGCAGCGGCCGATCGGATCGTTCATCTTCCTCGGGCCGACCGGAGTCGGGAAGACGGAGCTGGCACGAGCCCTCGCGGCGTTCCTGTTCGACGACGAACGCTCGATGGTCCGGATCGACATGTCGGAGTACATGGAGAAGCACTCCGTCGCGCGCCTCATCGGCGCCCCGCCGGGCTACGTCGGCTTCGAGGAGGGGGGCCAGCTGACGGAAGCGGTGCGGCGTCGACCGTTCGCGGTGGTCTTGTTCGACGAGATCGAGAAGGCGCACCCGGACGTCTTCAATGCGCTGCTTCAGATCCTCGACGACGGACGCTTGACGGATGGCCAGGGTCGGACCGTGGATTTCAAGAACACGGTCATCATCATGACCTCGAACGTCGGCAGCCAGCTGATCCTCTCTCGTGGACCGGGCCTGTCGGATCGGAGCTCGCCCGCCTACGTCGAGATGAAGGAAGAGGTTCTCAATGCCCTACGCCAGCAATTCCGGCCGGAGTTTCTGAACCGGATCGACGAGATCGTCGTGTTCCACGGCCTCACCCGAGAGAATCTGGGCAAGATCGTCGAGATCCAGTTGGATCGGATTCGGCAGCGCCTCGCCGACCGCCGGATCGAGCTGGTGCTGTCCTCGTCTGCGACCCAGCATCTCGTGGATCTCGGTTACGATCCCATCTATGGCGCACGACCGCTCAAGCGACTGCTGCAGCGCGAGGTCGAGACGGAGCTGGGGCGACGGATCCTGGGAGGCCAGATCGGCGAACGCTCTCGTGTCGTCGTCGACTGGGACGGACAGAGGCTGGAGTTCACCAGCGAGCCAATCGCCGAAGCCGCGTGACGTCGCAGGCGACGGGTCGATGATGGGCCCCGTCGGCTGCGAAACAGCGGCTTGACATCGCGGGTCAGCAGGGGATCTTCTAGCTTCTCGCGGTGAAGCGATGGATGCCCGGACGAAGATCCTCGAGACCGCCACACGGCTGTTCGCGACGCACGGTTACGACAGCACCTCTCTGTCGCACGTGGCGAAGGCCGCGAGCGTCAGCAAGGCCCTGATCTTCTGGCACTTCGAGACCAAGGAGAACCTGTTTCAGGCGGTCCTCTCGCGCACCATCGAGCCCTACACGATCGACATCGACGACCTCGACGGGCTCAACGAGCCGGAGCAGCTGCGTCGCCTGATCGACCTCTACTACGAGTTCGTGACCGAGAACGTCTTCTCGGTGCGCTTCTTTCTGAGACTCTTTCTCCGCGAGGAGAAGCGTCCAGACAACCTCTTCGGGCGAATTCTCGATCTCTACCGGCTGTACCAGCAGCTGCTGGCCGACGTGATCGCACGAGGCCAGGGCCGGGGAACCTTGTCGCGCGAAGTGGAGCCGAGCCTGCACGCGGCGTTGATCCTCAGCACGCTCAACGGGGTCTTGGTCCAAGGGTTCATGGGCGAGCCGGAACCCCATCCGCCGCAGCGCTTGGTCGAGCAGCTCAAGACGACGCTCGTTGACAGGCTGCGAGTGCAGTGAAAAGGTCTCCCGCCGTTGGCGGCTACCTCGTCGAAGCGCTGGCTTCGATCGGTGGCGGAGGAGGGGCGCGGGGATTTCATGCGCGACTGGTTTCGTTCGATGGCTGACAAGGCGCTCCAGAAAGTGGAGTCGCAACCGCGTGCGCCGCGCCGCGGGAATCGTGAGAAGGAGCTCTTCGCGATCCGCGCTCGAGAGGTGAAGGGCCTCTTCCAGCGGCTCGAGGCGCTCTCGCAGGCCATCAACAAGGAGGCATCGTCGACGCTGATCAGCGCCCAGCGTTCGATCAGTGCGAAGAACCTCGGTGGCATCGAGGTCCCGGATGGAGCGCGACTCGTCCTCAAGTTCCTCGATCGACGCCTCGAGGTCGTGGTCAATCCCCTGCAGAGCGTCGGCGGTCGCCCGGTGCCCATCGGCGGCCTCGCGTCCGCGTCGGTGATTCAATACGACGCGAGCGATCCGACAGGCGCGGACTGGTTCGACGTCACTCTCCGCGAGGACGGCTGGCACAAGAAGGTCGGCGACAACGAGGCCGGTGCGGCTGCCCTCGGCGACAAAGAGCTGCGAAAGCTCATCGAGTGGCTGATCTCCTGAGAGCTCACCAGCCGCGCAGCTGCGCGTAGACCGACAGCAACGTGTAGTACGCCGGGTAGGCGAGGGAGATTGCGGCGAGCGTCGTCGCCCGCTCCGGCAGGAGAACGAGGATCGCGGCGACCGCGACCGCCCACACGAGCCCGAGCCCGACCGTCGATGCGCGCATCCATGCCATGCGCGAGGGGTACAGGAATCGTAGCGGTGCGAAGACCATCGCTGCCAGGAAGAACGTCAGAGCCGCGCACGCGTCCGGGCCTACCGCGAAGACGTAGAGGTAGAGCGCGACGATGTTCCAGTATGACGGGAAACCCGTGAAGTAGTGGTCGGCCGTCTTCGCGTCGGCGTGACAGAAGCGGTACGCCGACGCGAGGAGTGCGAGCGATCCGGCCGCGATCCCGACCGCCCCCTGCAGCATCCCCACTTCCACCATCAGCACGATCGGCACGAGGACGAAAGTCAAGTAATCGACGATGTCGTCGAGCTTGGCACCATCGAACTGCGGCAGATGACGCTTGACGTCGGCCGCACGCGCCAGCACGCCGTCGCTCGCGTCGACGGCAACGGCGACGTACAGCCACCAGAACGCCATGGTGACGTCGCGCGCGAAGATCGCATGCAGAGCGGCGAAGGCCGCGACCGCACCACTCGCGGTGTAGAGATGAACTGCCCAGCACGCCGACAGGCGCAGCAGCGACGGCCGCTCGTTCACGGGCTCACGCGGACCACGCTGCCGTCGGACGGAAGCGCGACCAGGATGCTGCCATCCGGCGAAGTCAGCATGGCGATCGGGCGGGGATCAGATTCGGCGTCACCGAAGGCAAGGCCGGTCGCGATCTTGCGATGCGAGCCGTCCGGGTCGATGCGGACCAGCGAGCTGGTCCGCGTTTCCGCGACGAACACGTGACCGCTCGAATCCGCGGCTACCCCGCCCGGAGCCGCGAGACCCGTCGCGACCAGAGCCGGCGGGCTCCCCTCGCGGATCGCCAGGACACGCCCGCCGGTCGGTTCCGTGGTGAGGATCTGTCCGCCGCGGGCGGCGAGGCCGAGCGGACTCACGAGGCCGCTTGCGAGCGTCCGTGTACTGCCGTCCGCGTCGACGCGGACGATCCGCCCGGCGCCCGTATCCGCGACGACGACGCCGCCGTCGGACAGAGCCAGGATGCTGGTCGGGCGATCGAATCCCCCAGCGACCTTTTCGCTCGTCCGCGCTGTGAGATCGATCCGGTGTACCTCGCCGAGCTCCGGCACCGTGATCCAGGCGACGCCGCCGGACCCTAGAGCGAGCGCGAACGGCGGCGGAATGGCGTCGATGGTGGTCGCGACGAGAATGTCGGCGCCACCACCGCGAAGCCGTCGAACCGACACCCCGTCGCTCACCAGAAGATCGTCGCCCGTCTGAGCGAGTCCGCTCGGCATCACGAGACCGCCGCCCTCGAGGACGCGAGGGGCGGATGGCCACGGCTTGTAGGCCGTGACTTCGCCCGTGAGGAAGTTCGAGACCACGACCGACTCGCCGCAGGTGGTCAGGTCGCCGATACCTGGCGCGAGCCGGACGGTTTCGGTCGGTTCCTGCGCGGCGCCGCTCGTCGAAGGCAGCGCATGGACGGCTCCGGTCGCCGTCTCGAGCACCACGAGTTCGCCTTTGGCGGCACGCTTGACCGCGACCGGCGCATGCAAGCCGCTCGCGAGCGTCGTCTTCGTCCCGTCGCTCGTTTGGACGCGGACGACCGACCCGGCCGCGCGGAGCGGGACGACGAGTGAGCCATCGGCATCGGCCGTCATCGCGCCAGGACAGGAAAGCCCGCTCGCGACCGTGTGCGGCGCACTCTGAGCGCCGCTGCCAAGCTCCAGCAACTTGCCGTCGGACGCACACGATCCAACGAAGATTCGGCCAGCATCGTCGATCGCGATGCCACTCGGGTCGGCGATGCCACGCGCGATCGGCTCCCAGCCTCCGTCGGAGGCGCGACGTCGCCACACGTCACCGGTTGCGGTCGCGATGACGAGAAGGTCGCCGTTCGCTGCGAACGCGACGTCGCCCGGCTCTCGTGCGGCCGTCGGAAGCGCGACGCTCGCGAAGGTTCCATCGGCAGACACGAGGAGCACGCGATTGCCAAGGGTCTCCGTCACCATGAGCTGGCGGTCCCGGCAGGCGAGGCCGTTCGCGCCGCGCAACGGGGTGGCGCGGTGCACGAATGCGAGCGTGGTCGGCGGCAACGCGACCGGACCACTCGCGAGGGCTTGGTCGGCCTCCCGAGAACCGACCGCAAGGGCGACGCGGGCCGCGGTGTCGTCGGAGAGCCGTCGCGCCGCGCACCCTGTCGTCAACGCCAACGCGAGCGCCGCCGACCCGGCGATCGCGCTGGACCTCACACCAGTCGCTCGAGGGGATGGGTGAGGGCGCGGCGCAAGGTCGACGCAATGCGCGCTCCCGTCACGCCGTCGATGAACCGGTGGTCGAAGGTGCAGCCGAGCGTCAACATCGGGCGAATCAGAATCTGCTCGCCGACCACCGCGGGCCGTCTCTGGATGTTGTTCACCAGCACGACGATCGGCACGTGGCTGAACGGCACGAGCGGCGCCAACGCCAGGCCGAGACCGGCGTCGATCGAGCCGATGCTGGTGACCATCGCGCTCCCGAACTGGTCGTACGCGATGCCGAAACGGCTCAAATCCAGGCCGAGGTCGTAGGTGAGGAAGCTCACCGCTCGCATCGCCGGACCCAGCAGCCAGTCCGGAATCCGAGCCAGGCTCTCCTTCGACCTCTCGACTTCGCGATCCTTCCGCGCACGCAGCTGCGCGACCCGCGAGTTGAGCCTCTGGGCGATCTCGCGCAGCGGCATGCGATCGATGCCGAGAAGCTTCACGCCCGATAGGTCGCGTCCATCCTCGCTCGCAACCTGGCAGAAGATGTCGACCTCGTCGCGCTTATACAGCCGCTTGCCGATGATGAGGCCATTACCGTCCGGATGGTCTCGAAGCCCCAGCGCGAGAGCCTTCGCGACGAGATGGGTCACGGTGACGTGCAGTCCGTCGGTGGCGCGCAGGCGCTCGATCAGCGCGAGCGACTCCGTCATGTCCACCTCGATGGTGCCGTAGACCGTCGGGTTGTCCGGAGGCGCCCAGGTGCCGAGCGCGAGCCGTCTCCAGCTCGTTGGATTCTGGACCCGATCATAGGGCGGCTTGCGCCGCGCCATTTCGGGTGCGAGGGCCGACTCCTCGTTTGCCGGACTGACCGTGCTCGGTTTGTGCATCGACGTCACGCCTCGCTCCTGTTGTTCTTAACCTCAGGCCCCTGATATGCGATGTATCGTATGAAGGGGGATTTATGAAATTTCGTCGAGGTCGTGAGAGGATCATCGCGGCGCTCGGGGCGCTCGCTCTGATCAGCTGTCTGGCGTCCCCCGCCCGTGCCCAGGCGCAGTACGACGATGGCCAGGCCCATCCGCTGCGGATGCTGGCCTACCTGGTCGCGCCCGCCGGCTATCTCGCGGAGTGGTTGGTCACCCGGCCACTGTTCCGAGTGGTTTCTCAGGAAGACAACGCCCCGATCTTCTCGTACACGCCGCAGGGTGGCTTCGATTACGAGACGTACGAGGAGGGCTTGTCGACCGGTGTGACATTCGAAAGCCCGTACCGCGTCATGCAGCAGAACGGGACGCCCTAAGCGCGACGTTCACGACATCACCTCGAGCGGTGCGAAGCGCGCGATGAGCTTCTTCAGGCCCGCGCGCTCGAATTGCACCGTCAGCTTCGTTCCCGCCCCCGATCCTTCTCGTCTGCGGACGACCCCGACGCCGAACTGCGGGTGACGCACCCGCGTCCCGATGGGCAGCGCCCCGCCGGCGTCGGTTTCTTGGCTCGCGCTGTAGTCGATCTCCGGCTCGGTGCGCACCGTGACGCCGGCCGAGGCGGCCATTGCGCGCTTCGGTGAACCGCCCCAGTCGTCCACGGGCTCGACCCAGGTCTCGTCGCTCGCGCGGCGCTGAACGGGCTCCGGCTCGACACCAAAGGTCCGCACCAGCTCCGCGGGAATTTCACGTAGGAACCGCGACGGTGGGTTGTTCTGGCTGCTGCCGAACAGGATCCGATGGCGCGCCCGCGTCAAGACCAGACGTTCCCGCGCACGGGTCATGCCGACGTAGCAGAGCCGACGCTCCTCCTCGAGACCTCCCTCGTCGAGTGCGCGCGCATGCGGGAAGACGCCCTCCTCCATCCCGACGAGATACACTGCGGGAAACTCGAGACCCTTCGAGTTGTGCAGCGTCATCAGGCTGATCGCCCCGCGCGCGACATCGTCGTTCTCCAGGTCCGAAACGAGTGCTGCCCGCTCGAGGAACGCCTCGACTGCGCTCGTGCCCCGTGGCGCTCCGTCCATCGCGTCGAGCTCGCGTGCCGCGGCAACCAGCTCTTCGAGATTGTCCGCACGCGCTTCGGCCTCCTGCGTGCCTTCGGCTTGCAGCCGCGAGAGGAGGCCGGTCTCAGCCAGCACCGTCTCGATGATGTCCGCCATCGTCCGCTCACCCATCGCAGCGCGCAGACGCGCCACCATCGCCCAGAAGTCCGCCACGCGGCCGCGGCTCGCGTTGGCGAGCACGAGCCGATCGTCGTCGAGGCCGTCGAGGATCCGAGCGACCGGAACCCCGAGGGTCTTCGCAGCCTCGGTCAAGACGGCCACGGTGGTGGCGCCGATGCCGCGGGTCGGAACGTTGATCACGCGAGCGAGGCTCACGTCGTCGGCCGGGTTCACCAACAGCCGCAGGTAGGCGAGGACGTCCTTGACCTCCTTGCGATCGTAGAAGCGCGTGCCGCCGATCAGGACGTAACGGATGCGGCGGAAGAGCAGCTCCTCCTCGAGGAGACGCGACTGGGCATTGGTTCGGTAGAACACCGCGACGTCGGAAGGCACGCGGCCCTGGCCGAGCACGCGCTCGATGTCGCTGGCGACGTAGCGCGCCTCGACGCGATCGTCCGGCAGCGTCGCGACGGTCACGGGCTCGCCCGGTCCGTTCTCGGTCCACAGCGTCTTGCCGTGGCGGTCCGCATTGCGACGGATCACGGCGCTCGCAGCTGCGAGGATGTTGCCCGTCGAGCGGTAGTTCTGCTCCAGTCGGATGACGTGCGCATCCGCGTGGTCCCGTCCGAAGTCGAGGATCGCGCGGACGGTCGCGCCGCGGAACGCGTAGATCGACTGGTCGTCGTCGCCCACGACGTTCAGGTTGCCGTGCCCCCCGGAAATCGCGCGGACGAGCTGATACTGCGCGCGGTTGATGTCTTGGTACTCGTCGACCAGCACGAACCGGTAGCGCGCTCGATAGGCGTCGCGCACCACCGGCTGTTCGTTCAGGAGTCGCAGCATCGCCGTGATGAGCGAGCCGAAATCCAGGGCACCGGCGCGCTGCAGCAGCAGCTCGTAGCGTGCGGCACCGCGCAGGAGAGCCTCCATGCGCTGCGGTCCCTCGTAGGTCTCGTGTCGGTCGAGAGGCTCGGCAGCGTTGCGTCGGCGCTCGATGTACGACCGCAGCGCGGACGCGGTGAGGAGATGTTCGCTGACGACCACCTCGGCGAGCGCGCGCCGACACAGCGCGATCTGATCGGCGTCGTCGTAAATCGCGAAGCTCGATGGCAGGCCGAGCTTCG
The DNA here is from genome assembly GCA_019749875.1 of Candidatus Binatia bacterium. Lineage (GTDB taxonomy): Bacteria > Desulfobacterota > Binatia > UBA12015 > UBA12015 > VGTK01. The sequence continues at coordinate 87,949 of JAIEPK010000143.1, forward strand.
GCGCCTCGCGTCTCAGCCAACGTGCGCAGACGGAGTGGAACGTCCCGACCGTCAAGCCATGAACGTCGCCGTCGAGGAGCTTCTCGAGGCGCTCGCGCATCTCGCGTGCGGCCTTGTTGGTGAACGTGACCGCGAGGATCTGCTCCGGACGCACGCCGCGCTCCGAGACCAGGTGCGCGACGCGGTAGGTCAGGACGCGGGTCTTGCCGCTGCCCGCGCCGGCGAGAACGAGCAGCGGACCATCGCCGTGCAGGACCGCCTCGCGCTGCGGCGGATTGAGCGAATCGAGGTCCATGCGCATGGCGGACGCGGCAACGTAACGGACGCCGTCCAAAAGGAAAGTAGCGACACGCGTGCGCGCGCTGCTAACTTCCGCCGTGGCCGGTTACGAGCGCAAGGACGCGGTGTACCGCCGTGCGAAACGCGAGGGCTTCCGCTCTCGAGCGGCGATCAAGCTCGAGGAGCTCGATCGGCTCTTCTCGCTTCTTCGCCCCGGGCAGCGCGTCGTCGATCTGGGCTGCTGGCCGGGCGGCTGGTTGCAGGTGTGCGCCGATCGCGTCGGTGCCCGGGGGCGCGTAGTCGGCGTCGACGTCGCGGAAACGCAGCAGATCGAGCGCCCGAACGTCGTGGTCCTAAACGCCGACGTCTATGCCGATGGCTTGGTGCAGCGTGTCCGCGATGCTCTGGGCGGCCCAGCCGACTTGCTGCTGTCCGATCTCGCCCCGAAGATGAGCGGCATCGCTGCGAGCGATTCCGCACGCCACGCGGCCCTGGTGCACCGTGCTCTCGATCTGGCCCGGGCATTGCTCGCGCCGGATGGGATTTTTCTCGCGAAGCTCTTCATGGACGCGGAGTACCAGGGCCTGATCCAGGAAATCCGGGGGACGTTCGCCGCCGTAAAGGCCCGCAAGCTCGATACCACCCGCAAGGGGTCCTCGGAGCTCTACGTGTGCGGTCGTGGCTTGAAAGGAGCCGTTCCGCCCACGTAAGCTGACGCGGCCGGGACCAGCGTTGCCCCCGCGAATCATCCTGCGAATCCGCGCCGGAAATCGTTCCGCCCGGCGTTCGAAGAGACGCCGCTCGTCGTCCGTTCCGGAACACACCTTGCGCTCCATCGTCCAAAAGGCCCTCGCGCTGCTGCCGCTCCTGGCGGCGGCGGTCGCACTTGCCGGCCCGGCGCCCGCCCGTGCACTCGATACCAGCAACGTTTTGGTGCTCGAGGATGATGGAACCATCCTCACGCCCGCAGATCCCGTGCCGCTGGCCGGGAAGAGGCTGACGTTCGTTCCCGGCGCCGACGGCGGTTACGCGACCCGGATCGGACCCAGCCGGGGCTTACTCCGTCGCGGAACGCCGGTGGACTTCGCTGCGCAGATGGACGGTGTCGCGCGGATCGCGCTCGCGACTCCGGTCACGTTCTTCGGCGAAAAGTACGCCGAGATCTATGTCCACCCGCAGGGGGTGGTCTCCTTCGGCGCTCCACTGGCGGCCACCGCGCGCGCCGACGGGAGCGGCCAGCTGCTCAGCGGCGTGCTCTCGGGGCCGCCCGCGGTCGCCGTGTTGTGGAACGAGCTGCAGCCGCCGTCGGGAAATCTCGGTCGCGGCGTCTTCGTCGACCAGAGCGGCGGGGCGGTCATGGTCACCTGGTATCAGACGCCGTCGACGCGCCCGGCCGGGCAACCCAATACCTTTAGATTGACGCTCGCCGCGGACGGCACGATCGATCTCGATTACGGCGCCCTGGCCACGCGGTGGGGCATCGTCGGCGTCAGCCCCGGCAGCGCGCGCGACGGCGTCAAGATGACCGATTTCGCGGGTGCCCCGAAGATCGCCGCGCGAACGGCAACCCTCGCCTGGTACCACGACCTGCCGCAACTCAACGAGATTGCTTTGGCGCGCGCCGTCTATGCGCGCGTTCCCGATCGCTTCCAGTTCCTCACGGCGTTCACCACCCAGCCGGTCGATGGCCCGACGCCGGTGTGGAGCACGACCGTCCGGAACGCGGACCGGGGGATCGGCATGCCGATCTTCGACCACGGCGCAGTGTTCGGCAGCAGCACGCTGGAGCACGTGGTGGTGATGAACGACCTCGCGCTCTACGCCGACGACCCGACGAAGGGCCCTGCCGCCGCCGGCTACGCGTACGCGCCGTCGACGCTCGCGATCCTCGCACACGAGGTCGGGCACCGGTGGCTCGCCTATGCAGGAGCGTCCGAGCAGGGGCTCGCTGGCCCGGACGGACACTGGAGTTACGTGCTCGACACCGGCGCATCATTTCTCGGTGGCAACGACATCCGTGCCAACCCGGACGGCAGCTTCTCCACCACCGGAGCGATGCAGACCTACGGCCCGCTCGACCGGTACTTGATGGGCTTCGCCCGCGCGAACGAGGTGCCGCCCTTCTTCATCGTCGACGATGCACACGACTTCGAGCCGCCTGCGAATCATTCGGGAGAGGCGCTCGGTCCCGAGTCTCACCCCGAGGCGGGAGTACGCTTCCAGGGCACGCGTCGCGATCTCACGCTGGACGATGTTCGGGCCCGGATCGGTGATCGGCAGCCGGACGCGCAGAGCGCGCGGACCGCCTTCCGCATGGCCGCCGTGCTGGTCGTTCCCGCCGGCGGGCGCGCCGAAGCGGCCCAGGTCGAGAAGGTGGAGCGGATCCGCCGGGCCTTCGGGCCGTTCTTCCGCGAGGCTACCGGCCACCGCGCGCGCTTGGCAACCTGGCTCCCGGCGAGCCGGGGTGACGCCTCGCCGATGGCCGATCCGCTGCTTCTCGCCGGCCGTCCGCGGCTCCTCGATGGCAGCGTCCGTCGCGATGCCTCGGGACGCGGCGAGGTCGTACTCGACTATGCCGACTTCGACGGCGACCTGACGTCCCTGCAGGTCACGACGGATGCGGCCGACGGCGCCCCGCCGGTCACGGTCGACGTCGCACAAGGGACCGTCGGAAACCGCCGCGGCTCGCTTTCGTTCGTGCTGCGCGACCTGCCGGCCGACGCGAAGCAGCTGCAGCTGGCGCTGGTCGACAATCGCGGGCTCACCAGCCGTGCGACATTGGCCCTCGCCTCGAGCGGCGCGGACGCGCAGATCGCCTCGCGCTGACGTCAGCGCAGCCAGGCGATGGTCGCGCCACCGCCGCCTTCGCGCCGATCTGCCTGAGCGAAGCGGGCGACGTATGGAGACGAGCCCAGATACTCGCGCACCGCGTCGCGTAGTGCACCGCTTCCCATGCCGTGGATGATGCGCACGATGCCGACGTTTTCGAGCGTCGCACGATCGAGGAACGACTCGAGCTGGGTGAGCGCGGGTCGGACTCGCGATCCGACGAGGTTCAGCTCCATCAATGCGATTCCGGGAAGTGCCGTCTCGGGCCCGGGCTCGTTCTCACTCGAGGGTGCGACCGCGATGCGAACGGTCGTGGCGCGCGCGTTCTGCGGACCGCCGATCCGACGCAGCTGGCTCAGGCGAACGTCGAATCGGATGCCACCGCGGCTCACCTGTGCGCGGTCGCCCGACACGGATTCGAGACGTCCACGCAGCTCGCTGCCCGTGACCTGCACCTCGTCGCCCACGCGGGGCTGCGGACCGCTCGGTGCGGCGTCGGCACCGGCTGCTGCCGCCAGCGCGCGCTCCTGCGCGCCGATGCGCGTGCGCTGCTCGGCCGCCGCGTCACGCAGCTGACGACCGAGCTCGTTCGGACGCTGTCGTGCCTCGTCGAGCATGCGCTGCCCTTCACGACGCAAGTCGTCGGCGAAGCGGCGTGCGGCGCCGAGCTCGTCGGCCCAGCGGCGCTTCTTCTGGACCGCCAGCTCCTGCGCGAGATCCTCGTAGCGCGTGCGTGCCGCCTCGAGCGCGGCACGCTCCGTCGCGGTCTCCTGCGCGAGCTGCTCGTAGCTGCGCCGCTCGTCCTCCAGCGCCCGCGCGGCGGTGGCCAGATCGACGCCGAGGCTGCCCCGCTCGCGCTCCGCGGCCTCGACCAGCGCGGGCGGGAAGCCCAGGCGTCTGGCCATCTCGAGGCCGAGGCTCGGTGCGATGCTGCGCTCGATCAGCCGGTAGCGCGGCGCGAAGGTCTCGGGGTCGAAGTCGACCGCGGCGACGCGCGCACCCGGATACGAGAGCGCGAAGGCCTTCACGCTCTGGAAGTGCGTCGTCGCGAGCACGCGTGCGCGACGACGCACGAGCTCTTCAAGGAGCGTCCGGGCGAGTGCCGCGCCGTCTTCGGGGTCCGTTCCGGTGCCGGGCTCGTCGAGCAGCACCAGCGAGCGGCCGGTCGCGCTGGTCAGGATCTCGCCGAGGTTGCGGACGTGTCCGGAGAACGTGGATAGATCGCCGGCGACGTTCTGCGGATCACCGATGTCGGTCCAGACGCCGTCGAAGACCGGCAGCGTGGAGTCGCGATCGGCGAGAACCGGGATGCCGGACTGCACCATCAGGGCTGCGAGCCCGAGCGTCTTCAAGGCAACGCTCTTGCCGCCGGTGTTGGGTCCGCTGATGACGAGCAGCCGGGTATCCACGTCGAGCACGACGTCGATCGGGGTCACCGCGCGGCCGGTCAGCTCCAACAGCGGGTGGCGTGCGTTGCCGAGCCGGACGACGCCCTCGTCGAGCCGCGGGCATACGGCACGGTGGCGGCGCGCGAACGCGACCCGTGCCCCGAGGCAGTCGAGCTGCGTCAAGGCATCGAAGCTCTCCGCGAGCGCGTCGCGATGGGCGCCGACCGCGGCAGTCGTTTCCGCGAGGATCCGTGCGACCTCCTGCGCCTCCTCGCGTGCCGCGATCAGCAGGCGGTTGTTGTGTTCGACGGCGAACAAAGGCTCGACGAACAGCGTCTCGCCCGAGGTCGAGCGATCCTGGACGATGCCGGCGAGGCGGCTCGCCGACTGCGCGCGCACGGGCACGACGTAGCGCCCGTTGCGGACGGTCACGTAGGTGTCGGCGAGAGCGGCCGACGACGATTGCTGCGCGAGCCGCCCGAGCCGGCGCTCGATGTCCGCACGCAGCTCGCGCAGCTCGCGACGGAGCGAGCGCAGCGTCGGGCTCGCGTCGTCACGCACCTCGCCCTCGTCGTCGAGCGTGCTGGACAGAAGCCGGTCCAGCTCGGGCAGCGGATGCAGCACGTCGAGGAAGAGCAGCAGCAAGGACCCTTCGGCGGCGCGGGACCGCAAGAACGATCGCAGCTGCCGGACGGTCCCGAGCGTGCTCGCGATCTCGAGCAGCTCACGTCCCGACAGGCGGGCACCCGGCGTGCCCGAGACGGCCAGCGCCGGGCGGATGTCCGGGAAGTCGCCGAGCGGAGCCGGCTCGTCCTCGGTGATCGCGCGCAGCTCGTCGACGCGGGTGAGCTCCTCGCGCACCATGGTCGGCGACGTCTCCGGAAAGAGCGCGAGGCACGCCTCGCGACCCGCTGCGGATGCGGCATGGCGCGCCACCGCATCGAGGAGCCGCGAGAACTCGAGGTTGGCGAGATCGACCGGCCGCACCGCTCACCCGACGCCGGTACCGCCCTCGTCCGTGTCGGCGTCCGCCCTGCCCGCTCCGCTGGCCTCGTCGACGGTCTGCCAGACACCGTCGCGACACGCCTGATCGCCGATCCACACGGCGCCGCCGGAGAAGAACTCCTTCTTCCAGATTGGCACGACCTCCTTCAGACGGTCGATCGTGAAGCGGGCGGCTTCGAACGCGGCTCCACGGTGCGCGGAGGACACGGCGATCACGACGCTCGCCATGCCGATCGGGACCACCCCGGTTCGGTGCACGACCGCGATGCGCGCGATCGGCCAGCGCGACTCCGCCGCCGAGGCGATCTTGGCGAGCTCGCGCTCGGCCATGCCGGCATAGGCCTCGTACTCGAGGCGCTGCACGTCGCGGCCCTCGTTGTTGTCGCGCGTCATGCCGATGAACACGACCACGGCACCGGCCTTCGGGTCGGCGACCGCGGCCAGCAGCTCGTCGAGCACGATCGGCTCGGCCGTGAGGCGGATCATCCGGCGATCATGCTGAAGGGACGAGAGTGCGGCAACCACCGCTCACGGGCGGGATCAGTGCGACCTCGTCCCCGTCGCTGAGCGGATGGCGCGCATCGACGTACTCGGCGTTGACCGCGATCGAGACGCGTCCGGAGCTCGCGAGGTCCGGAAATTCGGCGCGCAGCGTTCGCAGCAGATCATCGACGGTCGCACCGGGCGACAGCTCGCGCGATGCCTCCGACGTCCGGAGCCGCTCGCGCAGCGAGGCGAAGAAGCGCACCCGGACGGTCACGGCGCCAGCAGCCCGATCATGTGGCCGAGCTCGGGCGCGATGAGCCTGGTCACACCGAGCTCGACGGCCTTGGTCGAGCCGGGCAACGCAAAGACCACGGTACGACCGATCACCCCGCCGAGCGCGCGCGACAGCATCGCGGCGGAGCCGATCTCGGCGTACGACAGGCTGCGGAAGAGCTCGCCGAAGCCGTGCAGGGGCTTCTCGAGCAGCCCGTCGATCGCCTCGTAGGTCACGTCCCGCGGCGCGATGCCGGTGCCGCCGGTGAGCACCACCGCATCGATCTCGGGATCGGCGACTGCCGCGCGAACGAGCGCGCTGATGGACGCTCGGTCGTCGGTGACGATCTCGCGACTCCGGACCACGTGGCCTGCCGCGGTGAGCAGATCGCTCGCGCGCTGACCGCTCTTGTCGCTGGCGAGATCCCGCGTGTCGCTGACGGTGATCACCATGCACCGTGCCGCGCGCTTGCCGTGCGCGCGGTGCTGCTCGACGGGGCTTTGCGCGTCCTTGCCGGGGCCGTGCTGGTGGTGTCCGTGGCTCACGCGACGCTCACCCCGGACGCCTGGCCACACGCGACCAGCTGCAGCGCGCCCGCCGGAGCGAGGTGGCCGAGCTCCGTTGGGTGCAGGATGCCCGCCAGGATCTCGGCCGACTCCGCAAGCCGTGGGCCGGGCCGGTTGAAGTACGAGCTGCCGTCGACCGCGAAGACACGTCCACTGCGGACCGCGGGCAGCGCCTGCCCGCGGGGCTCGCGAAGCAGCTCGCTCAGCTCGGCCACGGTGCGCGCGAGGGTGAAGCCGCACGGCATCGCGCAGAGCACCTCGGGCCGATCGTCGACCAGCGCCTGCCACTCGAGCCACGTGCTGTGCGCGCCCGGCGACGCGAGCGTGCTCGTCCCCCCCGCAGCGGCTGCGAGATCCGGCACCCAGTTGCCGGCGGCCATCAGGGGCGCGAGCCACTCGATGCAGGCGAGGCGCCGTAGCGGCAGCGCCGCGGTGCGCTCCGCGAGCGCGGACACGCGCGCGCGCAGGCCGTTCGCCACCGCGCGGCCGCGCGGTGCGATTCCCGCGGCTTCGGCCACCGTCTCGACGTCGTGCCAAACGTCCTCGAGCCGGGCCGGTCGCAGCGAAACGATCTCGGTTCCGGGATGCGCGAGCTGCCGGACCGCGTCGCGCACGGTGTCGTACGACACCGCACAGACGTCACACTGGTCCTGGGTGACGATCAGGTCTGGCTGCAGGTCGCGCAGCCGATCGACGTCGATCGCATACAGGCCGAGGCCGTCCGCGAGCAGGGTGCGGACGTCGCGGTCGATGTCCGCGCTCGGTCGCGACGCATCGAGCTTGGCGCGTGTCAGGACGGGCAGTCCGACGACGTCCGCCGGGAAGTCGCACTCGTGCGACACCCCGACCAGAGCGTCACGAAGGCCGAGCGCGCAGACGATCTCGGTCGCGCTCGGCAGAAGAGAGACGATGCGCAGGCTCATGCGAGCAGCGACCGCACCGGTCGCGGCGGGTCTTCCATCTTGTCGCCGCACGAGCTGCCGCAGCGCACGCAGACGAATTCGTACTTGTCGCCCTCCGGCAGGCACAGCAGCAGGCGCTTGCGCACCGGCTGTGCGACGCGGCAGCGGGGACAGAGCAGAAGCGAGGCCTCGATCCCATCGAATTGCTTGCCCGGCATCATGCCCTGGCCATCTAGCCGCCTGTGCGGCTTCCAGACAAGACCCGCGTCGGTGTTGCGTTGCGGGGCGCGCGACCGCTTCGGTATGGGAAGCCGGTGCTGACGACCGAGCCCGACGAGCGGAACACCGCAGACGGCGCACGGCCCGCGTGCGACGCCGGCCCGGCGGTACCGCGCCGGGTCTTCCTCGAGACCTATGGCTGCCAGATGAACGTGGCGGACTCCGAGCTGGTGAGCGGCATCCTGCGCCGCGCCGGCTACGAGCGGACGCCCGACCCAAGCAACGCCGACGTCCTGCTGGTCAACACCTGCGCCATCCGCGAGAACGCGGAGGAGCGCGTGCTCGGGCGGGTCTCGGACCTCCTTCGCCACAAGCTGGAGCGGCCGGGGGTCCAGCTCGGCCTGCTCGGCTGCGTCGCCACGCACCAGCGCGAGCGTCTGCTCGACCGCGCGCCCTACCTCGACGTCATCGTCGGACCCGACGGCTACCGCGACCTCCCCGACCTGCTGCGCCGCGACGACGAGCCGCAGCTCGAGCTCCGGCTCGACCGCGGCGAGACCTACGCCGGCCTCGCGCCAGACCTCGCACCGGGGCCGCGAGCCTTTCTCACCGTCATGCGGGGCTGCGACAAGTTCTGCACCTTCTGCATCGTGCCGTTCACTCGCGGGCGCGAGCGCAGCGTGCCCGCTGCCGCCGTGCTCGAGCAGGTGCGGGCCGCCGTCGACGCGGGCAAGCGCGAGGTGGTCTTCCTCGGGCAGACCGTGAACGCGTATCGCGCCGACGACGTGGACTTCGCGGAGCTCCTGCGGCGCACCGCGCGCGTCGACGGCGTGGAGCGCATCCGCTTCACCTCGCCGCACCCCTCCGATGTGAGCGATGGCCTGATCGAGGTCTTCGCGAGCGAGCCGAAGGTGATGCCGTACCTGCACCTTCCGCTGCAGTCGGCGTCGAACCGGATCCTCGAGGCCATGCGCCGTGACTACACGATCGAGGCGTACCTGCGGCTGCTCGAGCGCGTCCGCGCGGCGGTGCCGGGGATCGCGGTGTCGACCGACGTCATCGTCGGATTTCCCGGCGAGGAGGAGCGCGACTTCGCCGAGACCGAGGCGTTCCTCCGCGAGGCGCGCTACGACTTCGCGTATCTCTTCAAGTACTCGGCACGCGAGGGAACGCGCGCCGCTCGGATTGCGGAGACCGTTTCCGAGGAGCGCAAGCGAGAGCGCCTCGAAGGACTGATCGCGGTCCAAGAACGGATCGGGCTCGAGCTGAACCGCGCGTACGTCGGTCGCGAGGTCGAGATCCTGGTCGAGGGGCCGGCCAAGCGACCGCCGGCGCACGCAGCCGGGAAGACGCCGACGTTCAAGACGACGATCTTTCCCACCGACGACGTCCGGCCGGGATCCCTCGTGCGAGTCCGCGTGGAGGGCGCCACGGCGCACACCCTCACCGGCGTGGCCGTCGCCGGGTGATCAGAGCCCGCGCCGGTCGCGCCAGCGCCGGTAGCGGAACAGATGCTCGAGCGCCGTCGCTGCCTGGTGCGACGAGGCGTACGCGAACGCGCCCAGCTCCTTGAGCTTGACGATGCCGGGGTTGCCCGGCTGCGCATCGGCGAGCTCGGTCGCCACCAGCACCGGCTTTGCGTACTTGCGGGACAGCTCGACCGCCGCCGTCGCGTACCGGGTGTCCTGCCGTTCGTGGTACTCGACGATGCGCTCGAGGCCGTGTGCCGGGTAGAAACGGCTGCGCCGCTCGAGATCGCCGAGGTTCGACTGGATGCCGACGCCGAGCAGCACCACCGCGTCGACGTCGGAGTGCGCCACCGCCAGCTCGAGACACTCGAGCACCGTGTCGCGCGTCTCGCTGCCCGCCAGGTCCGCCGGGTTGTTGCGGCTCCAGCGCGGCGGCAGCTTGGCATCGAACGCGGCGCGCAGATCGGCGGGCAGCGGCAGAAGCTGCAGATCGCGCGACTGCGAGATGCGATCCGCGGTGATCACGCCCCAGCCGCCGGCCGTCGTCAGCACGAACACGCGCGGTCCGCGCGGCAGCGGCTGTGCTGCGAAGCTCGCTGCGATCTCGAACGCCTCCTCGACGGTCGCCGCACGGCTGAGCCCTGCTTGACGGCACATGCCGTCGAAGACGCGGTCGTTCGTCGCGAGCGCCCCGGTATGCGAGGCGGCGGCACGCGCTCCGCCTGCGGTGATGCCTCCCTTCAGCACGACGATCGGCTTCTGCGCCGCGGCCGCGCGTGCCTTCTCGAAGAAGGCGCGACCGTCGGCGAGCCCCTCGACGTAGATCAGGCTGACATCCGTCGCCGGGTCCGACGCGAAGTACTCCAGGTAGTCCGCGACGCTGGTCGATGCCGAGTTGCCGGCCGACACGGCGCGGCTCACGCCGACGCCGGTCGACCGCGCATAGTTCAGGAAGGCCTGTACGAAGCCACCGGACTGGCTCGCGACCGCGATCCGACCCGCGGGCGGGTAGGGCGCGATGATCTGGGCGCACAACCCGACCGGCGTCGAGATGATGCCCTGTCCGTTCGGACCCGCGAGCAGGATGCCCAGCTCGTCGCAGAGCGACGCGAGCTCGCGCTCGGCGCGAAGCCCCTCCTCGCCGGCTTCGCCGAATCCCGCGGAGCTCACGAACGCGGCCGTGACGCCCTTGTTCGCGCAGGAGCGCAGCAAGTCCGGGATCGATGCGGGCGGCGTGCAGACGAAGACCAGATCGGCCGCGCCGTCCGGGATCTCGTCGACCGAGCGATAGGTCTGCTCGTCGAGGATCGTGCCGCCCTCGCGGTTCGTCAAGAATACGCGGCCGGCATAGCCGTGCGCGAGGATGTTGTGCGCCGCCACGAAGCCGAACTTGCCCGGGTGGCTCGATGCCCCGGCGACGATGACGCCCTTGGGTTCAAACAGCGCGCGGTAGCGTGCGAGATCCTGCGCGCAGCTCATCCCTCGACCTCGATCAAGGCATCCACGGCGATTGGCAGGCCGTTCGCGACGATCAATGGATTGACGTCGATCGAGCGAACGCGTGCATCCTCCTCGGCGACCTTGCCGAGGCCGACGAGAACGTCGACCAGCCGCTCACGATCCACCGCGGGCTCACCGCGGAAGGGCCCGAGCCACGCCCGGTGCGTGAGGTCGTCGAGCATCTCCTCGGCGTCGGTGCGCGATACGGGGACCAGCCGGAAAACGACGTCGGCGAGGATCTCGGCGAAGATTCCACCGATGCCGAGCATCACGCAGCGCCCGAAGGTCGGATCGGTCGCGAGGCCCGCGATGAGCTCCCGTTTGCCGGCGACCATGCGTGCAACCAGCAGATCGACGCGACCATCCTCCGGGCGGGCGGCCGCGAGGAGCTCGGTCGATGCCGTGCGGACGGCGTCGCCGTCGCGTAGCCCGAGCCGAACCAGCCCGCGCTCGGTCTTGTGCGCGATCGCCGGCCCGCAGAGCTTGACCGCGATCGGGAAGCCGAGCTCCGAGGCGGCGATGGCCGCCTCCTCCGCGCTGGAGCAGAGTCGCTCCTCCGCAACTGGAATCCCGGCTGCCGCGAGGCGGTGCTTCGATTCCCACTCCGAAAGGGTCGAGGTCGAGGGTGACACGGCGCCTTGCGTACTATCCGGGGCCGTGACCGCAAGCGGTCCGCGCAGGGCCCGCCACGAAGAAGGGGGAGCGGGCTTTGCCCCGCTCCCCCTTCCGGATGTCGACCGCTCTTCACCCGAACCTGGTGGGTGAGGCCGCATCCGTTCGGCGGCCGTCGAAGCGCTTACGGACGTCAGTCGACGAACAGGCCGTTGGTCTTCATCTGGCCATCTCCCGACGCGGTGAACGTCTCGCCGTCTATCGTCACCGACACCGAGACGGTCCCGGCTGCGAGACCCGCGAGCGACTCTTCGCGCGCGACGAAGCGCATGGTCCAAGCTCCGTCCTTGCCCTGGGTGAAGTTGAGCGTCGTGCTCGCATCGTACTTTGCGCGGTAGGCATTGGCGCGCTTGTTGATCTCGAGGCACGCTGCACCGCCGCAGAGCCGTGGCAGCGTCTGCGACCAGTCTCCGCTGCGGCCGAACGAAAGCTCGACGACGACCGGTCCCGAGGTCGGGTCGAAGTTGGCGATCTGGGGCAGCTTCGCCTGGACCTGCACCACCCCCTGGCTCGCGTTGGACTTGCCGGGCTTGAGCGCGACGCGCAGCTTGCGGAGCTTGCTCGGGTCCGGCGTCGGCGTCGGAGCGGGCGTTGGCGTGGGGGTCGGGACGACGTTCGGTCCGCCGCAGTCCTGGGTCGGCACGGCCGTCGTGCGCTCCGCACAGTACGCGCCGCCGGCACCGACGCCGACCAGGATGGCCTCGTCCTTGGGGAAGCGGTGACGCGTGCCGTCCGCCTTGATCGCCTCGAAGACCACCGGCACGCAGCCGCTGCCGGTGAACGATCGGCTCGCTCCGTACGTGCCGTAGGCGGCCTTACCGCCCTGGAGCGTGAGGTTGACGCAGCCCGTGCCGACGAGCGCCCGCACGGCCTGTGGCGCTCCGCCGTTGGCGCTGTAGTAGGTTACGGCGAGGTCGCGCGCCGCACTGTCTCCATTCTGCGGCTGCACCGCGCCACCGGGCAATGCCGGGTACGCGGTGGCCGACATCATGCCACGGCTGCCGAAATCCTCGGTCGCGAACGCCAGCTTGCCGAAGTTGGTTTGACCGAGCGCGACGCCGGCGCCGAAATCGCTGAAGTTTGAATTGAGGATGTTCGCCCGGTGACCGGCGCTGGACATCCACCCGTCATGCAGGATTTGCGGATCGCTGACCGACGTGGCGACGTTCTCGCCCAGCGCGACCCAGGCCGGGTAGTAGCGCTGGACGCGCTTGTACCAGAGCTCGCCGTTGCACGAGTTGTGCAGATCGCAGTTGCCGCCGTGCGCCGCGAGGTCTTCGCTGTGCGCGAGCGCAGCCGCCGCCAGATCGTCGTTCCAGATCAGCGGTGGAACGTTCGCTGCCGCGCGCGCCTGATTGGCGAGCACCAGCAGCTGCATCTCCTCACCGCTTGCGTGTGCAGGAGATACGGCAGCTGCCGTCCACCCTGCGATCAACAGTAGCGCCGCGATTCGCACACCCTCGAATCGCGGCATCCCGCCGCACCCCACGAACCACCTCATCGTGTACTCCCCCGGAGGCCCCACCCTCCGTACCTCGTCGTGGACAACTTCCGTGTGACTGCGATGGCAATCGGAGTGCCATCGAGCCGATGGGGGACGTGCCACGTGATGCGACGTGCCCTGCGAGGCGGCGGTGGACACCGCAGCTGTCTGGACATCTGCGCAGCCAAGCCGCCAAGTCCGCGAGGAGACTCGATGCTCGAGCCGGTCGACGACCCATGTGAGCAGCGCGCTGCTGGCCCGGGAGCCATGCGGCGCGTCGTGGGCGCGACGCCAAATTCCCGCCACTGCGGCACGCCCATGTCGGGTTTCCGCGCGCGCTCCGCGGCACTTCGACGTGGCCGCGAAACGGCAACCTCCCCACGCGCGCACGGCATGCGCGCCTCACCACCAGTCTCCCCGTCACTTGCGGATTCCCCGAGCCGCAGGCATCCCACACCTGCGTCAAGCACCCGCGGTCGTGGGAGCGGTACGACGGAACAAGTCGGGACGACCGCGGGCTCCGGGTGAGTTAGCCTGCGGCTCACGGGTTGTTCAACCCGTTTCCTGCTCGCGGCGCCGATTTGCGCTTTGGGCGAGCGACCGCTTGCGCGGATCCTGTTGCGGGATGCGCCACGAAGAAGGGCCGCCGGATCTCTCCGGCGGCCCTCGTTTGCGGGTGCCGCTGCCTTGCCGCAGCGGCACCCGGCTCCGGGATCGCTCAGCCGTGGTCGGCCGGCTGGCAGACGCCGAACAGGTTCAGCTGCCAACCGAACGACTTGCGCTCCCACGTCTTGACGCCCGTGGTCCACGACTGGCCGCCGACGGTGAACGCGGTCGTGATGTCCGGGTTGTCCGATGGCAGGGTGGTGTCGGGCTGCAGATCCTTGCTGTAGCCCTGGATGTCGAGGCGGAAGGCACCGGGGGCGTCGTCACGCTCGGCGAGCTTGATCTTGAAGATGCCGCCCGTCACGTCGGCGTTGTTGTTGGTGTACGTGAACGCGTCTCCACCGTTCACCAGCGAGCCCGGGGGCAGCGTGAACGAGAAGATCTGACCGCCCGAGTTGCTCATCGCGACGGTGAACGGCTGCGTCGCCGGGTTGAAGCCTGGGCCCGGCACGATGATCGCGTGCACCTCGAAGAAGTCAGGCTTGTTGAAGTCGCCGATGAAGCGAATCTTGTTCGGGCAGAGGTGCGGGCAGTCGCACGGCTGGTTGCCCTGCTGCGGGGTCACGAACGTGCAGCCCTCGGCCGAGCAGCTGACGCAGCCCTGATCCGGCGGCGTGATGCAGGCGGTCAGCGCGCAGACGCCGGTGCCGGCGCGGATGCCCAGCGGCGGGCCGGAGTCGGCGATCATTTTCAGCTTGATGGTCGCCACGGCCACCGGGGTGTTGTTGTTCGGCAGCGCGATGCCCCCGGCCGCGAGATTGATCACGACTGCGGTTGCACCCTGCGCGGCGCAGCTCGTCACCTGACCGGTCTTGGTCACGCAGCCGGCCTGCGGACCCGCGACGAACTGGATGGCGCCCGACTGCTGGGTGGAGCAGCCGCAATCCGTACAGCCGAGATCGATCGTGATCGGTCCGTTCAGCGTCGCCGGCGCGGCCGGACCCGGAGGAAGCGGCGTCTGCGAGCTCGTGTTGACGACCGAAACCGTGACTTCGAACTCCTCACCCGGCGCGAGCTGCAGCTGCTTCGACGGGGAGAGGATGATCGAGCCGCTGGCCTGGATCGCATGTGCGGCCGGTGCCGCGATCAGGCCGATTCCGGCCAGCATCGCCAGCAGCGCGAGGGTGGTGCGAACCGCTCTTCTCATCTTCCGATTCTCCTTGTGCGTGCTCCGGGGAGGAGCCACGTGCCCCGGCGGGGGCGATTGATCCGGACCAATAGGGGAGGGGGATCGGGTACCGTGTGCGACTCGATCGGGAGCACGCCGACCTCCACCACATAGACGAAGCTGGAGGCTCGACGATAACAGCAGAAATTCTGCTACCTTACCGGACAGCCACTGGTACGATCCGCCCTCGCAAGAGTCAAGCGTTATTCCGGTGCAAGCCGCATACCGCATGTACGGACGAGTGCCGTGTCGAGGATTCTTGCGACCCTGGCGGCCGACCCTGGATCGCGCGTCGCGCGACCAGACGATCTCGGTGCTCGCGAAGCCAACGCGTGTTGCCTGTCCGTAAAGCAGCGTGGACGCGACGACGCGCCCGCGTCTCACATCGTGAGACGTGGCGGCGGATCAGAACGCCTGGCGTGTACCGAAGAGAACCTGAAAGTTGGTCTGGTCGCGATCGAGCCGAGTCGCCAGCTCGATGTAGGCACGTCCGGGGAAGAAGCCGAGGAAATCGTACAGGGCATTGATGCCCGTCCCCGCCGCGATCGCCCAGTGCTCAGGATTCAAGGCCCTGCCGGCGGAGTCGTCGACCTGGCCCGTATCGACGAACAGCTGGAGCTGCGGACGCCGGTAGATCAGCACGTCCAGCAGATTGAAGTCGACCTCGGGGAAGACGTCCTGGCGGATCTCTGCCCGCACCAGCCCGATGTTCCGGGCGAGCTTCTCGTTCACCGACACGCCGCGCAGCGCCCGCCGGCCACCGAGGCTGTACTGCGCCTGGATGGGAACCCCTTGGTCGCTCGTCGACTCCTCGAACCCGGTCAGCAGCTCGAGTGCACCGATGGTGCGCGGGGTGCCGAGAGGCGTCGTCCCGGCGACGCGCCCGCCGAACCGGACGAAGCCGTAATCACCGCCGAAATCGGCGTCGTACCAGTCGGCGAAGAGCCGAGCTTCGCGCTGGTTGGTCGGATTGTCGTAGTCGTACACGTTCGAGTAGTCGTAGCGGACGCCGAAGCCCCCGATCTGTCCGCGATCGCGCAGCTCGGGTTCCGAGTCGTCCTTGAAGCCGCTGTCCAGCCACTGGTGATCGTAGAACGCGTACAGGTTGTGGCGGAAGGTGTTGGCGTCGTTGCGCGGTCCGAAGTGGACGCGGGGTCCGGCATTCACGCCGTAGCCGCGTTCGGTCAGGTACGGGTTGATCGCCAAGTCCTTGGTGTAGTCGCCGCGCTCGCGCGCGACGAACAGCGCCGCGAGCCCGAATTCGGTCGAGCTGACTTCGACGTCGGCGGTGTCGAGCACCAGCTGATACCGCGACCGGTCTCGTGGCGGACGCAGCGCCGGATCGACGATCACCGGCACGTCGGCGGGAAGCGGTGGCGCCAGCGCGGCATCGAGCACGCCGTCGGCCGCGGCCGGCTCTTTGCCGGTCGCGGCGCCGAGCGTGTCGACAAACGGCCTACAGGGTGAGGCGAGCTGGAGGTCCACGGCGCGTGCGAGGTCTTCGGCGCCCACGCTGCGCTCGAGTCGAGCGAACGCGAGCCGCGCCGGCGGGTGGTTTCCGGAGTAGGTGAAGACGCTCTCACGCAGGTCGTCGTCGCTCTGCGCGTTGCGGAAGAATGCCTGTACGAAGGGAACCTTCGGCGCGGTCTCGAAGCGGTCGACGATGGCGAACACGTCGAACCAGTCGATCCAGTCGTGCACCGAACGATGGTCGGGATCGATCACGTCGACGTAACGGTCGGCCAGTGCCCAGGCGACACCGTCGCCCAGCCACCTGGGCTGCATCTCCGGACAAGCGCGCATCTCGTCCCGTAACAGCTCCGCGTAGACGGCCTGTGCGACCTGCGCCTCGTGGAACGGCCGCAGCAGCTCGTGGACCCGCATCGCACGGTCGGAGACCACGACGATGCCGTCGCTCGGCGTCGTCAGATTCCAGCGGAGCGGCACCTGTACGACCGTCAACGTCGCCGGAGCCGCGAGCGATCCGGGACGCACCTCGATCGCTCGCTGGACCGCGGTGCGAAACAGCTCGGGGGCGATCGGGCCCGGCGCGAGACGTTGCTCGCGCAGTGGGCGCGGGGCGACGAGGGTGATCGTCGTGGTGCCGGTGTTCGCGGTGGTGACGTTCGCGTCGGGCAAGGCGATCAGCGCGAATGCCCGCACCGCCCGGGCCTCGACCTGAACGTTCGCGGGATGCGGTGCTGGGAAAACGTCGCTTCCGGCGACGAGCGTCACGTCGGGAGGTGCGGTGATCGAGGCGCTCACGTCGGCCGACGCCGGTCCGGCGGTCCACAGCCAGGTGCCGTCCGCGGCCCGCGGCACGAGATACGGGTACCAGCCCGCGACCGCGGTATCGCCGAGCTCGGTGCGGCCGAAGGGACCGTAGCGCTCCGGCAGCCGCGTGGTGAAGCCGACGACGACGGTCGTCGACGCGCCGCCTTGCAGCCCGCTCGGGAGGTCGAGCTCGAGCGTGGTTTGCGCGGGAGTCTCGTCGCGCTCGACCAGGCGATGCGTGAGCGCCGTTCCGTCCGCGGCAGCGGCCGAGTCGATGGTGATGTCGCCCGCGATGAACTCGTTCTCCGGATACACGTGCATGCGCGTGATGTCGTTCACCTCGTCGCCGTCGTGCAGAAAGCGATTCGGATACAGCTGCAGGTACACGTGCTGCAGCGGTTCGCGACCGACGTTGGTGAACGTGATCGCGACGCTGCCGCCGATCACACCCGACGCTGCATCGAGAGTCGCGGTGACCGCGTAATGCGGGAGTGGAGCACGAGCGCGCGCGGGCACCGCGGACCACAGCAGGAGCACGGTGGTGAGCATGGCGTGCGTCGTCCAGCATCGCGCGCGGCGTGTCTTGCGCCGCAAAGCGGCGACGTGCGGGTCCATGCACCTTCGGTCGTATCGCGAATCGTCCCGACAGCGTAGACTTGCGCGCACGACCTCGGCTACATTCGTCTCATGCCTGAGGTGAACCGCGCGCCCACGCGCACGCGCACCCTGGTCCTGATGGAGCCGCCCTTCTGCTTCTGGGATCAGAGCATGGACCGACTCCGCGAGGGCGAAGAGACCATTCCCGGCATCGGCATCCTGGTCTTGGCGGCGCTCGCGCGAGAGAAGGGCTACGCGGTCCACGTCGTCGACGCGAAGCGCGCCGGCACGACCAACGAGGAGGCCGCACGCCGCATCGTCGCGCTGCAGCCGGACGTGGTGGGTCTGTCGTGCACGACGATCTCGATCACGAACGGAAGCCGCGTGGCGAAGGCGATCAAGGCAGCGCTTCCGCGCTGTACGACCATCGTCGGCGGCGCTCACGTCAGCGCGATCCCCGAGCGAACGCTGAAGGAATTCGACGCGTTCGACTACGGCATCGCGGGCGAAGGCGAGCACTCGCTGTTCGAGCTGTTGCGGCGTCTGGAGGAGGGTCGCGACGTTCGCGACGTGCCGGGCCTTGCGTACCGCGATCCCGACGCGGGCGGTGCCGTTCGCGCGAACCCGCGGGCGGCGTACGTCGAGGATCTCGACGCGCTGCCGATGCCCGCTTGGGATCTGGTCCCGAACTTCCCGCACGCGTTCGCGCCGTCGATGTTCAACTACCGGCGCAGTCCGGTGGGAACGCTCATCACCCAGCGCGGTTGTCCGTTCTCCTGCACCTTCTGCGACCGCTCGACCTCGGGCCGCCGCGGACGCTGGCATTCGGTCGAGTACGTCGTTCGCATGCTGCAGCAGATGGCGGACTACGGCGTCAAGCACATCCTTTTCTACGACGATCTGTTCACGGTCAACAAGACGCGGGTGCGGCAGCTCTGCGAGGCGATGCTCGATCACCGCCTCGACTTCACGTGGAGTTGCAACAGCCACCCGAACCTGCTCGATGCCGACACCATGGCGCTCATGCGCCGTGCGGGCTGCTGGCAGATCGCGTACGGCATCGAGTCGGGCTCGCAGCGCGTGCTCGACCACGTCAAGCACGAAGTCAAGCTCGATCGCCTGCTCGGCACGCTGCGCATGACGCGCGCGGCGGGACTGAAGATCAAGGGTCTCATGATGTGCGCGCACCCGACGGAAACCGTCGAGAGCCTCGAGGAGACCAACCAGTTCCTGCGCAAGGCGCCGCTCGACCTCATGCAGCTCACCAAGTTCACGCCGTACCCGGGAACGCCGTCGTATCCGACGATCCACGAGTACGGCACGTTCGTCGAGAACTGGGAGAGCATGAACGCGATGAACTTCGTGTTCGTTCCCAACGGCCTCGACGCTGCCACGCTCGAGCGGTACTTCCACCGGATGTACCGAACCTTCTACTCGCGTCCGGACGTGCTGCTCGGGCTTGCGAAGGTGGTGCTCGAGGAGCCGCGCTTTCTCGCACGGCTGGGCGGCTACGCGAAACCGTGGGTCGGTGAGGCGATGCGTCGGATGTGGCGAACCGCGGGCGCGACACGCGTGCCGCGAGCCGGCGTCGGACCGTCGGTCACGGGACGCGCCGCCTGAGCGAGCGCGCCCAGCCCGAGCCGGTCGCCGTCGTTCGACAGGCGCTGCGCGGCACCGCCGTGCACCGGGCGTTTCCAACCGATCGAGCCCCAGTCATGGCCCCCTCCTCCGACACCGTCCTCGACCACGAGAGGCTGACCGAAGCAGCGCCCGATGGACTGGCGGACGCGCTCGCGCAAGGACGCTTCCGGCACGATGGCCTCTTCTGGCGTCGGCTTGCGTATCGAGGATCGGCCGAGGGGCCGGAATGGTGGAAGCGCACGTCGCCGGCGGCGATCGCGACCGTCCTGTTCGCCGCGATCCCGACCAACCGGCGCGGCGTGATCGCCAATCTCCGGCGCATCGAGGGATCGCGGGGGCCGGTCGCGGATCGTTGGAGCGCGCTCAGGACGTTCGTCCAGTTCGCGTACTGCCTCACCGAGACGCTGGAACACGCGAGCCCCTACGCGCGGCCGCTGACCGTCGACGAGCCTCCCGAGATCTCCGCGTTCGAGGCGCTGCCGCGCGACCAAGGCGTCGTCGTGCTGACCTCGCACTTCGGCAGCTGGGAAATCGCGGCCAGCCTGATGCAGCGTCTCGGCCGGCGGGTGAACGTGGTGATGGCGCGTGAGGCGAATCCATCGGTGGAGGCATTCCAGAGCTCGCTCCGCGAGCGCTGTGGCCTGCGCGTACTGCACTCGGACTCGTCTCCCTTTGCGTCGCTCAACATGCTGCAGGCGCTGCGTCGTGGCGAGATCGTGGCGATCCAGATCGATCGTTCCGCGCCCGGGCACGTCACGCGGCCGATCGAGTTCTTCGGCGCGCCAGCCCCTTTCCAGTACGGACCCTTCGCACTCGCGCGCCTCGCCGGCGTGCCGCTCTGGCCGGTCTTCGCGGTGCGCCTCGGCACGCGACGGTATCGGATTCTTCCCGAGCCGCTGCGAACGATTCCGCGTGATGCGAGTGAGCAGGACGTGCTCGCCGTGATGCGCGACGTGGCGTGCAGCTTCGAGCGGCACGTCCGCGCCTACCCGAACCAGTGGTTCCAGTTCGCGCCCTTCTGGGACCAGCGCGCCGGCCGCTGACGACGACCGATCGACACAGGAGGACCAGTGCAGCAGCTACGAATTCCTGCGACCGACCTGAGCGAGGAATGGGTGACGCCGATCGGTGCCGCCGATGCCTCGGATCTGCGCGTGATGCTGAACCGCATGATCTACCGCGGCATGCTGTTCTCGATGGGAACCATTGCCGTTGGCCTGCACCAGGTCAGTCCGGACGCGGCATGGAGCTTCGCCAAGCTGTCGGCGCGGAATCTCGCCCTTGCGACCGGCGTCGAGGTGAAGATCGTCGGCGCGGATAACCTGCCCGACGAGCCCAGCATCATCACTCCGAATCACGCAAGCCACTTCGACATCGCGGCGCTGCTCGGATACCTGCCGGGCCACAATCGCTTCGCAGCGAAGAAGGAGCTGTTCCGCGAGCCGGTGCTGGGCGTGGTCATGAAGACGCTCGGCATGATCCCGATCGATCGCGAGGACCCCGCGCAGTCCATCGCTCTGCTGAACAAGATCGCAGCTCGGCCCGCCGGCGCGTTCTCGCTGATCATGTTCCCCGAGGGCACACGCTCACGTGACGGGCGCATGGGTGTCTTCAAGAACGGCGCATTCACCCTCGCCCTGCAGCTCGGCCGGCCGATCGTGCCGATCGCCATTCACGGCACGTCGAGCATCATGCCGGCGGGCAAGTACCTGTCGATCCTGCCGGGAACGGTCGTGCTCGAGGTGCTCGAGCCGGTCGAGACCAAGGGCCGCGACGTGGAGGAGCGTCTGGCACTGCGGGATCTCGTCGCGGGCCGGATCGCGGAGCGTCTGGCCGCGGCGCGCGACGCCGACGGCTGAGGCTTCGGTGTCGAACGGCGAGACGATGCTCGATCTGCCCGCACCCAGTCGAAACGGGACGCCGCTTCCCGCGCCACCGAGCGCCGGCGACACGGGCGTCGCGGTGGGCCAACGCACCGCCGCGTTGATCCCCGCTTTCGACTGCGCGCGGACCATCGCAGACGTCGTCCGCGGTGCGGCACGGCACTGCGAGCACGTGCTCGTCGTCGACGACGGGTCGACCGACGACACGGCCGCGCACGCGCGTCAGGCCGGAGCCGAGGTGATCCGCCACGAGCTGAATCGCGGCAAGGGCGCGGCGCTGCGCAGCGGACTCATCCGACTGCTCGCGCAAGGATACACGCACGCCTTCTCGATCGACGGTGATGGCCAGCACCTCGCGAGCGAGATGCAGCGCATGCTCGACGCGTCGCGGGCCGCACCGAACGCGATCGTGCTCGGGGCGCGGCGCATCACCGAGGATCAGCAGGTCGCACCGATCAAGCGCTTCGGCAACGACTTCGCCAACTGGTGGGTCTCGCTCGCAGCCGGTCGCGAGTTCCGCGACACCCAGACGGGCTTTCGCATCTATCCGATCGCCGCGACGCTCGAGCTCGGCGTACAGGCCGAGCGCTACCAGTTCGAGAGCGAGGTCCTGATCCTGGCTGCGCGCCGCGGCATCGACATCCAGACCTGCGAGGTGGCGGTCTTCTACCCGCCGCCCGGAGAGCGGATCAGCCACTACGATCCGTGGGTCGATACCTACCGGATCATCGTGACCGTCGTGTCTTTCTTGGTCCGCCTTCGTACTTGACGAAGCGCGTCCGTCGCGCCAGCAACTCGTTTCGATCAGTACGGCCAGTTGGTGGTGATGAGGCCGCCGTCGACCTCCATCACCTTGCCCGTCACGTAGCTGCTCGCGGGGGACGCGAGGTAGAGCGCGGCGATCGCGATGTCCTCGACGGCGCCCAGGCGCCTCATCGGCGTCATCGCTTCCATCTTCGCGCGCAGATCCGCGTCGAGGAACGGCGTCAGCGCCGACGTCTCCACGGAGCCCACGGCGATCGCGTTCACGCGGACGCGCGGCGCGAGCTCGATCGCGAGCTCCTTGGTCATGAACGACAGCGCCGCCTTCGCCGTCCCGTAGGCGACGAAGCCCGACATGGGTAGACGCCCCGCGGCCGAAGAGATGTTGACGATGCTGCCGCCGTCGCGCTCGAGCATGTGCGGGATCGCGAGGCGGCTCAGCAGAAACGCCGACGTCACGTTGAAGCGCAGCGCCTCCTCGAAGTACTTCTCGCTGGTCTGCAGAGCCGGCTTCGGTGGCCAGCCGCCGGCGTTGTTCACCACGACGTCGATGCGCCCGAACTCGCGCATCGTCTCCGCGACGAGGTGCTCGAGCTGGTCGCGCTGGTTGACGTCGCAGGGGATGGCGAGCGCGCGCGGGCCCATGGCGCGGACGCGCTCGGCGGTCGCGTCGATCTCGTTCCGCGAGCGCGCGCTGCAGACGACGTGAGCCCCGCATTCGGCGAAGGCGAGAGCACAGCCCTGGCCGATCCCGCGCCCGGCACCGGTGACGATGGCGACCTTGTCGTCGAGACGGAAGCGATCGAGCAACATGCTCGGCACGTATCTCCGAGCGTCCGCCCAGCGCAAGGAGTGATCGACCCTTGCGGGCTCGCGGTCGTCCCGCTAAATACTGAGCATGCTCAATTCTGAGCCTGCTCAGATCGGCTTGCGGCAGCGCAACCGCGTCGACAAGCTCGGCCGCATCCTCGCCGCCGGGCGGGAGCTCTTCTCGCGTGACGGCTTCGACACGACGACGACGCGGGCCATCGCGCAACGGGCCGGCATCGGTACGGGAACGCTGTTCCTCTACTTTCCCGAGAAGCGCGATCTGCTGCTGCGGCTCTTCAAGGACGACATCGAGCCGGTGCACCGTGCGGCCGTCGCTTCGCTCGATGCCGATGCGCCCCTGCAGGACGCCGTGTTGCGGGTCTTTCGGAGCCTCTACGACTACTACGCGCGGGATCCCCATCTCTCGCGCGTGTTCCTCTCCGAGCTCGCGTTTCTCGATCCGGCGCGTGGCGCCGACCTCGCACGCTTCACCTTCGACTTCCTGCACGCCATCGCAACGTTGGTGAGCGCAGCAAAGGCACGCGGCGAGCTCGCGCGCGACGTCGATCCGCTCGCGATCGCACGGACGATGTTCCGGCTCTACTACGCCGTGCTCATCGAGTGGATCGCGGGCCTTCTTCCGTCCCCGGCCGCAGCGGAGCGCGAGCTGCGCGCGAGCCTCGACCAGCTGCTGCGCGGCATCGGGCGGCCCCGCGAGAAGAGACGATGATCACCGACACCGACACCCTGCTCTCCGCCCGAGACCGCTACCTGCGCGACAACGGCTTCGAGTCGTCGTACGAGGAGCGCTGGGTCAAGCTCAAAGCGGGCCCGATCCCGATCTGGTTCCCGAACGCTCCCGGTCGCGTGCGGGCCGTCAAGCTGCACGACCTGCACCATCTCGTCACCGGCTACACGACGGACTGGACCGGCGAGGCGGAGATCGGCGCCTGGGAGATCGCGAGCGGCTGCGGATCGTTCGCGTGGGCGTGGCTGCTGAACCTGTCGGCGATTCCGATCGGCCTCGTACTTGCGCCGCGACGGCTGTTCCGCGCCTGGGTGCGCGGCTGCCACTCACGCAACTTCTACCACGGCCGGACCGCGGTCGACGACGCGCTGCTCGCGCGGCACGTGACGGCGGTTCGCGCCGAGATGGGCCTCGACGCGCCGCCCACGCGCCCGACGCTCGCGGACGTCGCGACCTTCGTGCTGGCGAGCGTGGTCGCCACCGCGTTCATGCTCGCACCCACGGCCATCATCGTCGCACTGGTCGTCGCATTGCGGGCGTGAGCGGACGGCGCGCGCCGCCGTTTCCATCTCTGTCGACGTCTCTCGTGAGTCGACGTCCGCGCTGGTACGGTGCCGCATGATCGCCGGTACAGCGAGCGATGCGATCGTCCTCGACTCCCCGGCCGCGCGTGCGCGGGCTTATCTCGGCTTGACGATCGCGACGGCATGCTGGGCGTCGGCATTCGTGCTCGGCAAGGTGGCGCTGCGCGAGATGACGCCGCTGGTGCTCGCGACGTGGCGCTACGTCGTCGCGACACTCGTCCTGGTGCCGTTCGTCGTGCGCGCCCGGGCCGTCGCGCCGCCTTCCCGCGCGCTTTCCGCGGGCGTGATCGGGCCGCTGGCCGTGATGGTGGTGACCGGTGGTGTGCTTTACCCGTGGCTCTTTCTCGCCTCGCTCGCGCGCACCAGTGCGGCGAACACGTCCCTTCTGATCGCGCTGAACCCGATCCTCACCTTGCTGCTGTCGCCGCTCGTCGGTGAGCGGCTGGTGCGCAAGCAGGTTCTGGGCGCCCTGCTCGCCTTCGCTGGCGCCGTGGTCGTCATCAGTCGGGGCAATCTCGACGAGCTGCTCGCCCTGCGCATCGATACCGGGGACCTGCTCGCGCTCGTCGCGGCCGCGTGCTGGGCCACCTTCAACCTGACGTCGCGCCTGGTGGTCGGACGGCTGCCTGCGGCGACGGTCAATCTCGCCGTGTATGCCGGGGGCGCGATTGCCCTCGGGCTGCTCGGCCTCGGTGACGATCCGGTGACGCAGCTCGAGCATGCGACGCTCGCAGTCCTCGGAGCCGTGGTGGCGATGGCGATCCTGTCGTCGGTGGTCGCGGGCCAGCTCTTTCTCGACGGCGTCCGTGATGCGGGGGTTGGCCGAGCGGTGGTGTTCATCTATCTGGTGCCGGTGCTCACGGCGATGCTGTCCGTCATCGTGCTCGGCGAGCAGCTGTCCGGCGCCCAGCTCGGCGGTGGGATCGCGGTGCTCGCCGGGTTGCTGCTCACCACGCGAGGCTCGGCGCGGTGAACGAGCCGGCAGAGGACCGTGTACGCGTCGACCGCTGGCTGCTCGCAGCACGCGTCTACAAGACGCGCTCGCTGTGTGCCGAAGCGTGTGCCGGCGGCAAGGTCGAGCTCAACGGGCACCCTGCCACGGCCCACAAGCTCGTTCGCATCGGCGACCGCGTCGATGTCTCGACGGTTGCCGGCAGGCGTCAGCTGGTGGTGCGGGCGCTGGGTCTGCGGCGACTGTCCGCACCGGACGCGCGCGAGCTCTACGAGGACGTCACGCCGCCACCGACCGCGGAGGAGCTGGAGCGTCGCCGGTATGGCATGCCGGAGTTCCGCGATCCTGGCGCCGGCCGACCGACCAAGCGTGATCGCCGCGAGATGCAGCGCCTGCGGCGTGGTTGATCCGCTGGCGCGCGACTGTGGCGGTCAGCCCTTCGCGGCCGAAGTCACACGCTGGCCGTCCTTCAGCGTGATCTCGCCGACCACGAGCGTCTCGCCGCCACGGAGACCCGACACCACGCGCACGCGATCGCCAGACTCGCCGGAGGTCTCGACACGGGCACGCCGCACGCGCCCGTCCTCGACGATCCACACGAAGCTGCCGTCGTTGTCTCGCTGCAGGGCACGAGCGGGCACCAGCACCGTCGGCGGCGCTTCGGCCGTGCCCGGCGCCGCACGCTCGCCGAGGAACGTCACGCGGGTGCTCATGTCGGGCAGCAGCTTGTCGTCCGGATCGAGAATCTTGACCTCGACCTTGAGCGTTCCCTTCTGTCGATCGACCTGCGGGTAGAGCTTCACCACGCGCGCCGCATAGTGACGGTCGGGGTAAGCATCCGGCGTCACGCGCGCATTGCCGCCCATGCGGACGCGCTCGAGGTCGGCCTCGTTGACGTCGACCTCGGCGCGCATGTCGGACAGGTTGGCGATGCGGACCAGGTCGCCGGAGCCGGCGAAGCCGCCGGGTACGGCGATCTCGCCGACCTCCTTCAGCTTGGCGAGGACGACGCCGTCGGTCGGCGCGCGCAGCGTCGTATATTCGAGATTGACGCGCGCCACCTCGAGCTCGGCTTCGAGCTGCGCGATGGTCGCGTGCGTCACGCTGGCCTTGTTCTCGAGGACGTCCAGCTCCTGGTCCGAGATGACGCCGCTCTTGCGCAGCGCGCGCCCACGTCGCAGCTCCGAGTCGGCCAGCTCGGTGTTGGCGCGCGCGAGCGCGAGGCCTGCCTCGATCCGTCCGACCGCCGCGCGGTAGTCGCGATCGTCGAGCTGGACGAGCGGATCGCCCTTCTTGACGCTCTGCCCTTCCTCGATGAAGTAGCGGTCGATCCGCCCGGCCACGCGGACGCCGATCGAGACGTAGCGATCGCCGGTGACGACGTAGCCGGAGCCGGACAGCACGGGCGCCGGCTCGAGGCTGCCCGCCTCGACCGCGGTCGCCTGCGCGACCTCGACCGACACCGCGCTGCCGCGAACGAGACGGACGCCGAGTGCCGCGACGGCCAGCGCGACGATCGCGATGGCGATCCGCGTGCCGCGTGACTTGCGGCCTCGGCGCGGCTGCTTGGTACGCGTGCTGGCCGGCGCACGCTCGATGCGCAGCGACTGGAGGTCGTCACGCAGGCGGTCGTCGCGTTCGCTCAGGGGGGTCATGGCTCGGGGAATCTCAAGCTTTGCGGAGCGCCTCGATCGGCCGCAGCCTTGCCGCACGCCAGGCCGGTCCGAGCCCGCCCAGGACACCGACCAGCAGTGCAAGCCCGAGCGCTCCTATCAGATCGGACGGCGAAACGCGCAAGGTGATGACGTTGGTGGTGAAGGTCTGCGCGCCGAACGCGATCCCGCCCAGCAGCGCGTTCAGTACCAGCGCGAGCAGGACCGAGAGGACGGCGCCGATTGCGAAGCCGAGCAGCGCGAGGGCGATCGCCTCGATCTGGAAGGCGACCAGGATCGAGCGCTTGGAGAAGCCGAGGGCGCGCAGCGTGCCGATCTCGGCGGTGCGCGCCTGGACGGCAGCATACATCGTGTTCGCGGCGCCGAAGCCCGCGCCGACACCGGCGAGCACCGCGATGCCGATCACCAGCACGTAGAGCGAGTTCGCCGACTCCGACTGCTTGGCGTAGTACTCGACCTCCGGCTGCGCATCGAGGGCGTAGCGCGGGTCGTCGTCGATGCGCTTCTCGAGGCGTGCGAGGTCCGTGGGCGACGCGGCCCGCAGGCGCACGCCCGAGTAGGGAAACGGGCGCTTCGCGTCGTTCGCGAGCTCGCGCACGTCGACCCACACCTCGCTCTCGAATGCCGAGCCGTCCGCATCGAAGACGCCCACGACCTTCCAGCGTCCGCGGCCGAACTGCAGCTCCTTGCCGAGCTCCGCGTCGGCGTAGCGGCTCGCGACGCCGCGGCCGATGATCGCTTCGCCGGCGCTGGGCTGGAACATACGCCCCTCGACGATGCGCACCTTGTCGTGCACCTGAAGTGCTACCGGCTCGACGCCGCGCGCGAGCACGTTCTCCCGTCCGCCGTCCTTGGTGCGCAGGAACGGCTGCACGACCAGCTCGGGCGAGGCGAGCGGCTGATCCGCCGCGTCGCGGGCGATGCCGTCGAAGAAACGGATGGCCTGATACGCCTCGAGCGAGAGCTGGCTCGAGCCGTCGTTGTCGGAGCCCTTGCGCATGACGATCAGGTTCATGGGATCACCGCTGATCGCGACGGTGCGTTTGAGGCTCGTGATGAGGCCCAGGAAGAGCGTGGCCGCCACCACCACCAGCGCGATGACCCCGGCGGTCATCATGCTTCGCATCGGGCGCGCGAGGACGTTGCGCACGCTGTACGACACCGGCAGACCCATCACCCCGCCTCCTGCTGGAGGGGACGCGCGATCAAGCGGGCGTTCGGAGCGCGTGAAGGAGCCATCGGGCGCGACGTGTCCACGGGCAGATCGTACCAGGCGTCGTCAAAAGACTTCGTGCAGCGATTGGACGACCGACTTTCTTGCGGCACCGAACGACGGCACCACACCGGCGAGCATGCCGACGAAGAGCGACAGGAACAGGCCCTGCACGACCACGAACGGCGTCACGATGAAGTTCCCGAGCGGTCCCAGCATCTCGCTGAAGCCGGCGGCGGCCTTCAGTGCTCCGGTCAAACCCAGCGCGAGCAGCACGCCGGCGACACCCGCGAAGATCGACAGGAGTGCTGCCTCGGCGAGCAGCGTTCCGAAGATCACACGGCGTGGGAAGCCGATCGCCTTCATCACCGCGATCTCCCCGGCCCGCTCGCGCACGCCCATCGAGGCCGTGTTGGCCGCGATGAAGACGATGCAGAGCGACACCAGCCCGGTGACGATGAGGATGATGGTCACCAGTCCTTGCAGCGAGCCGAAGAAGTTCGAGAAGAAGCTCTTCTCGGTCTCGGACGACGTCTCGGCCTCGCTGTTGCGCGACATCTCGTCGACCTTGCGCATGATCGAGCCGACCTGGCGCGGATCGGTCGCGCGGACCCAGATCGTACCGGCGATGCCGAGGCCGTTGCGGCCCTTCTCGCGCAGCGCCTGGTCGAGGTACTCGCGGTTGAACCAGAAGTGCGGCGCCCGGTCGTTGTCGATCACGCCGACGATGCGGAAGTCCAGATCGACCGGCCACACGGTGCTCTTCAGCGTGACCCGCTCGCCGATCTTCCAGCCGTACTTGTTCATGACTTGACGGCCGACGATCGCACCGTCGCGGTAGCGCTGGAAGTCCGCGAGCTGCTCGGGCTTGATCGGATAATCGGGGAACACCGCTCCGATCTGCTCCGCCTCGACCGCGAAGTTTGGGAACGTCACGCGGCCGTCTTCCTCGAAAGCGCCGCCGAACCACACCCACGCGACGGCCGCCGCGACGCCGTCGACCTGGCGAACCTTGCGCACGAACGAGTACGGCATCGAGTAGACGATGCCGGCCTTGTTGTGGACCGTCAGGCGGGTGTTGTTCGCGAAGTCGTTGAGCATCGCGTCCATGCCCGCCGGCATGGTCAGCAGCAGACAGACCAGCACCACCGCGAGCATGATCGCGCCGCCCGTCATCGCGGTGCGGAGCTTGTTCCGCCACAGGTTCTTCCACACCAGATGCGCGTACTTCACGCTGCACCGCCCGGGCGGGCCGCACCCGCGGCCGACAGCAGACCGCCGCCCGCCGCGAGCTGCACCGCGCGATCGGCGCGCTCGGCGTCCTCGCCTTCGAGCAGCAATCCCTTGTCGAGGTGGAAGGCGTGGTCGACGAAGCGCAGCGCCCGCGGATCGTGCGTGACCATGATGATGGTCTTGCCGAAGTCGTTCTTGAGTCGCCGCAGCAGCTCGAGAATGGCTTCGGCGTTGCGCGCGTCGAGGTCACCGGTGGGCTCGTCGGCGACGATGAGATCGGGGTCGGTGACGATGGCGCGGGCGATCGCGACGCGCTGCTGCTCGCCGCCGGACAGCGTGCGCGGATAGTGGTCGGTGCGTTCCTCGAGCCCGACGACGCGCAGCGCAGTCTCCGCGCGGCGCAGGCGCTCGGACTTCGCAAGGTCGGTCAGCAGCAGCGGCAGCGCGACGTTGTCGCGCGCGTCGAGGACCGGGATCAGGTTGAAGAACTGGAAGATCAGACCGACGTGGCGCGCGCGCCACTCCGCGAGCTCGTCCTCGTCGAGCTCGCCCAGCGACTGCCCTGCAACCAGGACCTCGCCTTCGCTCGGGCGATCGATCCCGGAGACGAGGTTCATCAAGGTCGACTTGCCCGAGCCCGATGGGCCCATGAACGCGACGAAGCGACCCGCCGCGATCGACAGCGAGACGTTCTCGAGCGCGTGCACCTCGTCGACGCCCCGGACGTAACGTCGCGAGACGGAGAGGATCTGGATCAACGGCTCGCGCGCGGCAACGGGCTCCATGCCGCGCGCGAGTCTATCGAAGCGGTACGCTCAGAGCGACCGCCGCGGGGCCCCCGTTGCCGTGGGCCCCGCGCCTGGTCGAGACGCGCCTCAGAATACGTACTTGGCGCCCCAGCCGAACGAGAAGTGGTACAGATCGGACACCTCGTGGATCGGCATCGTATAGGCCGCGTCGAGGTAGACCGCGACATTCTCGGTCGCGAACAAGTCGACGCCGCCACCGAAGCGTCCGGCGAAGTTCGTTCCGTCGACGTCCCAGTTGGTGCGTCGCAGGGCCTTGTCGGCATTTGCGTTGACGAACCCGACACCGCCCGACAAGTACGGCTGGAAACGGCCGAGGGGAACGATCAGCTTGGCACTTCCCATGAACGTATTGGTCTGGATGTCGCTGCCGGGAACGACCTGGTGCGCGCCGAAATCGTCACCGTACTCGTAGAGCCCCTCGAACGCCCAGTACTCGTTCAGACGGTACCCGCCGCGCACGTTGAAGCCGAGCGTGTCACCAAAATCGGCGCTGCTCGCGCCGTCCTGGAAGCCCGAGATCATGTAGCTGCCGCCCACGCCGACGTAGGGGCCGGGTCGATTGTAGACGTCCCAATCGGACTGGGTCTCGGTGTAGGTGCTCTCGCTGCGCGTGTAGCTCGTCTGTGCGTGCGCTGCGGTCGCCGCGAAGGCGAAACCGAGCGCAATCGCGCCCGTCACGATCAGACTTCTCTCGAACGGCCTCATCTTCCTGGAACCTCCTCGGACGCCGGTCCCGGCGACGTCCAAAAGAAACGCGGGGGAGCCGCTACCGGCACCCCACGCGGGCCCGCGGCGCGCACGGCGAATCGCCGCTGCGACACCACGAGGGGACTCCAACGTTCATCTTGTCGGCACCTCTCCGCGAACGACGCTCCCGGGACACGTGCATGACGCGATCCGCACGAGCTCGCATGCGCTCCGAGAGGAGCCGGAACCACGTGCGCTGAAGGCAAGGTGCGTGCCGGGGCAAAATCTCGCGTTGTCGGGCTCCGCGGTCGCGCGCGCTGTAGCTGCTACCGATGGCGGATACCGGCTCTGCAAGTTCTTCACGCCAACTGCGCCATCGTGGCGGTCAGGAGCGTGGTGGTCGTGCGGTCTTCCTCGGCCGCGACGCCGTGCCCGAAGCGGTGCGACCCGAACGCCGCCGGTCGGCGACGGCGATGATCCGTCGGGGGCGCTCCGCGCCGAGACGCGGCCGCAACACCTTCTCCCAGAAGCGGAAGAATCCTTCCTGGTCGGGGCCGATCTGGTGCACGCACGCATGCGAGTGTCCGGCTCGCTCGGCCTCGCGGATCTTCTCGATCCAGGCGTCGGGATCGGGCCCGCAGACGACGTTGGCCGCGACCAGGTCCTCACCGATGGGCTCGAACGCCGCCTCGAAGTGCGCGGGTTGCGCGAGCTCGGTGAACAGCGGATCCGGCAACGCCGCGAGCGGCCAGATGCGATGTGCGGTACGCCGTGCGGCCTGCTCGTCAGCGGCCCAGCAGGCGGTGATCTCGACGTAGCATGGTTTGCCGCCGCCGCCGTTCTCGCGAAAGTGCTTGACGAGCTTCGCGCTGGGCTGGGTCGTGATCATCGCGCTCGCCTCGTGCGCCGCCAGCTCGGCGGCTCCGTCGTGGCTGGCGGCGACCATGATCGGCGGCGGCTCTTTCGGAAGCGAGAAGAGCTGTGCGTTTTCCACGGTGAAGTACTCGCCGCGATGATTCTCGACGCCGCCCTGCCAGAGCTGGCGGATCACGGCGATCGCTTCGGCGAGCATCTCGAGACGGACGTCGCCCGGCGGCCAACCCGCACCGACCACGTGCTCGTTGAGGTTCTCCCCGGTTCCGAGGCCGAGCACGAATCGTCCGGGCATCATCGTGGCGGTGGTCGCGGCGGCCTGAGCGACCAGCGCTGGATGGATGCGCATCGTGGGACAGGTGACCGCCGTGCCGAGCGTGATCCGTCGCGTCGCTTGCGCGATCGCACCGAGCACGCCCCAGACGAACGGGCTCTCTCCTTGACGGGTCGTCCAGGGGTGGAAGTGGTCGGAGATCAGCGCGAAGCCCATTCCTGCGGCTTCGGCGCGAGCAGCGAGCTCGACGAGAGCGGGTGCCGAGAACTCCTCGGCCGAGAGCTTGAAGCCGATGTCGATCATGGGAATCTCCCTGTAGGCGAACGTTTCGTGCGGCCGATCGCTGCGGATTGCCGTCGTGAATGTCGGCCGCGCGCGATGCGCGGGTGGCGACGACGAGCCGTGCGCCGCAGGTCGACCTGCGCGAGCATCTCGCCGGCCCGGCTCAGCAAGCGACGTGCCCGACGGCGGCGGTGTCGGCGGTCCCGTCACATACTTGACGCTCGGGGCGGCGGCGCGTCACGACGGCGCGAAACGGGCTTCTCGTCGCAGGCACGCTCGGATAAGGTCATCGCCGGACGGCATGAGCTCGAAGGCACCATCCGACGCACGCGCCAAGACGCCGGCGTTGCCGGCTCCGCTGATCCTCCTCGTCGAAGACGAGGCGCCGATCCGCGAGGTGATCGAGGCCGTTCTCGAAGCGGAAGGCTACCGCGTGGTCAGCTCCGGCGACGGGTCCGACGCACTGGCGGTGCTGCGCTCCGGGCTGCGACCCTGCATGATCATCTTGGATCTCATGATGCCGGTGATGGACGGCTGGCAGTTCCGCCTCGCCCAGCTGCGCGACGCGGAGCTGCTCAAGATTCCGACGGTCGTCTACACCGCGATCGGCAACGTGCGGGAGGTCGTCGAAGAGCTCAACGTCGCCGGTGGCTTCGAGAAGGGCGACTTCGTGGAGATGCTCCGCTTCGTCGGCCAGTTCTGCCCATCGCGGGCCTAGTTCCCGGCAACATCTACATCGGGAGAATCGCTTCTGCCGCGAGTCCGACCACCGATCGTGTGATGGTGGGACGGGCGGCGGGGCGCCCGCTGCGGCCCGCCGTTTGCTCCCCGTCGCGAACGCGGAGGTCAGCGGACGATGAAGCACGCCCCACCAAAGCCCAGTGAGCCGATCCTGCTCGTCGAGGACACCGAGGACAGCCGGGAGGTGATGGAAGCCCTGCTCGAAATGGAGGGCTACCGCGTCACTTGCGCGACGGATGGACGCGAGGCACTCGATCGCCTCGAGGCCGGTCTCCGTCCCTGCCTGATCCTGCTCGACGTCTCGATGCCGCGGATGAACGGCATCGAGTTCCGGCGGATCCAGGCCGCGGACGAGAGATTCCGCGACATCCCGGTGATCCTGTACTCGGCGATCCACGAGATCGCCTGGCTGTACCCTTCGCTTGACGTGCCGGTGTGTCGCAAGCCCGTCGACGTGGACCACATCCTGCAGATGGTGGCCGAACGCTGTGGCCAAAGGCAGGTCGTGTCCGCCTGACGCCGCCAGGCTTGCGCAGGACGTGCCGCTTCGCGAATGATCCCGCGCGCCGCGCAGACGCCGGCGAGCGGGGTGATCGTGAGCGAGAGCAGAAAGATCGATCTGGGAACGCACGCTCTGCGCGTGCGTGAAGTCGGATCCGGTGCAGACGCGTTCGTGTGCCTGCACGGATTTCTCGACGACGCGTCGGTGTGGTCGGGTGTGGCGGATGCGCTGGCGGACGCGGGACGCGTGGTCCTCGTTCAGCAACGGGGCCAAGGCGACTCGACGGCGCCCGAAGGGCCGTGCTCGCTCGACGACCTGGCCACCGACGTCGTCCGGATGCTCGACGCACTCGGCATCGAGCGAGCGGTGCTCGTCGGTCACGCACTCGGCGCGCTGGTGGCAGCCAAGGCGGCGCTGGCAGCGCCTGCGCGCGTTCGCGGGCTGGTCCTCGTCGCACCCTTCAGCGAGCTCGACACGCGGGCCGCCGGAGAATGGCGACACGTCGTTCGTGCCGGCGAGGTCAACAAGCTGCAAGGGCTCGCGCGCGCGGTCTTCGGCCCGACGTCGACGCGTCAGATCGACGGCGACGGCATCGCGCTCACCGAGATCGCGCGCGCCTTGCACGCGCTCGGTAGGGCGCCGGTGACGCCGCAGCTCGGAGCGATCGCCTGTCCGACGACGGTGCTCGTCGGCGAGTCGGACGCCGTCGGCGCGACCGCTGGACGGATCGTTGCGGGCGCAATTCCCGGGGCTCGGCTCGAAGTGGTTTCACAGCAGGGCGCCGACCTGCACGTGCGCGCTGCCGACGCGGTCGCCGGCGCGGCTCGGGCCGTCGCGCGCTGAGCGCCGAGCCGTGCGGCGCTCTCGTTGCCATGGCCGATCGGTGGACGCCGGCGATCGCCGACGGCACGCGCGCGGAACGTTCGATGGGTCCAAGGCACGCGCTCGAAGCCGTCGGGTGCGGCGGAACGTGTGCGAGGCGGCGATCGAGCGTGGCCGGACGGTGAACGCTCCGCCGGCTTCGGCTGCGGTGCGGCGATGACGCGAGTCGCGCGCCGCGGCCGTGCGCCGCGCAATCCGGCGGACTTCGTCTTGACCGCGCGCCTGCGCGAGCCCGTGCGATTCACCGACCTCAGCGAGCGGCTCGCGCTCAAGCTGTCTGCCCTGCCGGGCTACCTGTCGCGTGCGCATTTCGAGGTCTGGCATCGTCGCGTGGGAGCGCCCGACTTCGCGGATTTCCGCGGCGTCTTCACACCGCTGGTGCACGTCGATCTGGCGGTCACCGATCTGCCGATGGGATCGCCCGCGATGCGTCGGGCCGTGCACGTGCGGGGACAGACGCACCTCGGGAAGA
This sequence comes from Candidatus Binatia bacterium, assembly GCA_019749875.1. Classification (GTDB taxonomy): domain Bacteria; phylum Desulfobacterota; class Binatia; order UBA12015; family UBA12015; genus VGTK01. The sequence continues at coordinate 122,747 of JAIEPK010000143.1, forward strand.
CGCTGGACGCGTCGGGCGGCGTGCGCCATCTCGCGCGCGAAGGTCTGTACGAGGTCTCGGCGGAGTCGGGTGCGCTGGTCGGCCGCGCGCGCTTCGTCAACGTGTTCACGCGCTACGATGCCGATCCGGCGCGACGGCGCGTCACCGAGCTGCCGGCCGAGATGCGCCTCGGCTCCGTCCCGTCCCGGCTTGTCGACGTCCCCGACGTCGCCGAGCTGCTGCGCGCGGCCGGCTCTCGCGCTGCTGATCTCTCGGACGAGCGCGCGCACGTCTGGCACTACACCCAGACCGATGCGAACCGGCACGTGAACGGCATGGAGTACCTGCGCGGCATGGAGGACTTCGTCGCCGATGCTCTGGCGACGCGCGGCCACGATCTGCGCAGGCTCTATCCGGCGCGCGCGCGCATCGTGTACCGGAAGCCGTGCTTCCGTGGCGAGCGCTACCGGCGGATCGCTTGGCTGCTGACCGACGAGCCGCCGGTGCTGGTCGGGATCGTGCGCAAGGAAGGTGACCCGACGGACGCGCCACCGGCCGTCGCGATCGAACTGTCGTTCGCGGCGCATGCGGGGGACGCGTCCGCGCCGTCGCCCGCAGGTCCGCGGGCCACGTCGTGAAGGCACCGCGGCGCGGCGCACGCGTGTACCGCCGGGCTCAGCGTCGCGGCGGGATCGGGTAGAGGTCGTCCAGCATCCGGTTGCGGCGGATGCCGATCGCTTCGCGGTGGATCTGCAAGTTGCGGCGCGCTTCGATTGCCTCCTGCCGGAGAGCGTTGAACTCGCGCACGCGCTCGTAGCGCACGAGCTCGTCGGGCGCCGTGTCGATCGCACGCCCGGCGAGCTCGAGACGGAGCAGCGCGTAGTTCAGCTTGTCCTCGGTGCGGCCGAGCGCCTGCGCCATCTCCTGCACGATCTCCGTCTCGAGGCGGGTGACGGCTTCGGCAGGATCGAGGCGCGCGCGCAGGCGGTCGAGGTACGGGCTCTCGTAGCCGGTGTCCTTCAGCTCGCGAACGAGCCGGCTCCACGGAGTCTCCCGCACGACGCGAGCCTAGTGCACCGCCGTCGAGATCGCATCACGCATCTTGCCGCCGATCGACGTCAATCTGCATGACGCGATCTCAACGACGGTGCACGAGCACGACGGCGCTCGGTCACGACCGCGGCCGTCCGCCGGCGAGCATCCCCTGCTGCCGGATCAGCTTTGCGACCAGCGACGTCCAGCCGGTCTGGTGTCCGGCGCCGAGCCCGCTGCCGTCGTCGCCGTTGAAGTACTCGAAGAACGGCACGTAGTCGCGGAAGTGCGGATCCTTCTGCAGCAACTCGCTGTCGCCGAGCACCGGACGCCGACCGTCGGCATCGCGAGTGAAGATGCGGATCAGGCGGCGCGAAATTTCGTCGGCCACCTCGGCAAGCGTCAAGTATTTCCCCGAGCCGGTCGGGCATTCCACCGTGAAGTCGTCGCTGTAGTACCAGTGGAACTGCTGCAGTGCCTCGATCAGGAGGTAGTTGACGGGGAACCAGATCGGTCCGCGCCAGTTCGAGTTGCCGCCGAACAGCCCGCTGGTCGACTCGGCGGGCTGGTAGGCCACCTCGTAGCGCGCACCGTCGAACTCGTACACGTACGGGTGGTCGCGGTGGTACCGCGACACCGAGCGAATCCCGTACGGCGACAGGTACTCGGTCTCGTCGAGCATCCGCTTCAGCACGCACTTCATGCGATGGCCGCGCAGGATGGCCAGCAGGCGGCGCTCGCCGGCACCCGGATCGGTCCAGCGCGAGACCAGGCCGGCCATGTCGGGGCGGTTCTCGAGGAACCACTCGAGGCGTTGCTTGAACTCGGGCAGCTTCTCGAGCTCGTCCGGCTCGATCGTGGTGACGGCGAACAGCGGTACGAGCCCCACCATCGAGCGGATCTTCAGCGGCTCGGCCTTCCCGTCGGGGGTGCGCAGGACGTCGTAGAAGAAGTCGTCCTGCTGGTCCCACAGCGAGATGCCGCTGCCGCCCATGTCGTTCATCGCGGCCGCGATCTGCAGAAAGTGCTCGAAGAACTTGGTCGCGATGTCCTCGTAGGCACGGCGGTGCGTCGCGAGCTCGAGCGCGATGCGCAGCAGGTTCAGACAGAACATGCCCATCCAGCTCGTGGCGTCGCTCTGCTCGAGGTGGCCGCCGGTCGGCAGCGGCGCCGAGCGGTCGAAGACGCCGATGTTGTCCATGCCGAGGAAGCCGCCCTCGAAGACGTTGCTGCCCTCCTGATCCTTGCGATTGACCCACCAGGTGAAGTTCAGCAGCATCTTGTGGAAGACGCGCTCGAGGAAGTCGAGGTCGCCGCGGCCGGTCTGCTTGCGGTCGATCTGGTAGACGCGCCATGCGGCCCAGGCGAGCACCGGCGGATTGACGTCGCCGAACGCCCACTCGTAGGCGGGCGTCTGCCCGTTCGGGTGCTGGTACCACTCGCGACCCATGAGAACGAGCTGGTTCTTTGCGAACTCGGCGTCGGCGATCGCGAGGGCGATGCAGTGGAAGGCGAGGTCCCACGCGGCGAACCACGGATACTCCCACTTGTCCGGCACCGACAGCACGTCCATCGCGTCGAGATGGCGCCAGCTGTGGTTCCGTCCGTGCAGCCGCTCCGTGGGTGGCTTCGGCTGGCCGGGGTCGCCCTCGAGCCACCGTGCGACGTTGTAGTGGAAGAACTGCTTGCTCCAGAGCAGCCCGGACAGCGCTTGGCGCTGGATGGCGCGCTGGTCGTCGTCGACGTCGCCGACGTTCAGCTCGGTGAAGAACTCGTCGGCGTCGGCCTTGCGATCCTCGAAGACGCGCTCGAAGTCGAGCGCCGTGGCGGCCGGCGTGCGCCCCGTGCGCAGCTCCGGCTTGACGAGACGCAGGCGAGCCGTGGCGGAGCCGCCGGCCGGAATCGTGAACGCGTAGTGTGCGGCGGCCTTGGTGCCGGTGCGCGCCGGATTGATCGCGTCGCGACGCCCGTCGATCAGCCGCGCATGAAACGCGTCCTTGACGTACGGCTGCGGGTTCGGGACGCCGAACAGGCGCTCGACGTTGCTCTCGTTCTCGGTGAACCACACGTCGGGCACGACGTGCGCCGCGTCCTGCGAGCTGTCGATGCGTCCCTCGAGGCAGCTGAGGCGGTAGTGGCCGAGCGTCGGATGATTGACGTCGACCGTGTGCGAGTCCGTGCTGGCGCAGCGCATCGAGGGCCGCGGCTCGCCGCTGCTCCACGACCAAGTGTTGCGGAACCACAGCGTCGGCAGCACGTGCAGCGGGGCCGGGTCGGGGCCGCGGTTGAACGCGGTGATGCGCACCAGGATGTCCTCGGTGTCGGACTTCGCGTACTCGACGAACACGTCGAAGTAGCGGCGCTCGTCGAATGCCCCGGTGTCGACCAGCTCGTACTCGCGGTCGTCCTTGCCGCGCTTCCGGTTGGTCTCGACCAGATCCGCGTAGGGAAACGCCGTCTGCGGGTACTTGTAGAGCATCCGCATGTAGGAATGGGTCGGCGTCGAGTCGAGGTACCAGTACAGCTCCTTGACGTCCTCGCCGTGGTTGCCCTCGTTGCCCGTCAATCCAAAGAAGCGCTCCTTGAGGATCGGGTCGCGTCCGTTCCACAGCGCGACCGCGAAGCAGAGCCGCTGCAGCTCGTCGCAGATGCCGGCGATGCCGTCCTCGTTCCAGCGGTAGGCGCGCGATCTCGCGGCGTCGTGGGAGAGGTACTCCCAGGCGTTGCCGAAGGGGCTGTAGTCCTCGCGTACGGTGCCCCACGCCCGATCGGAGACGTATGGACCCCACAATCGCCAGCGGCTGCCGCCGCTGCGCAGCCGATCGTGCTCGATCGTCATCTCCCCCTCCGTGGCCGCACCGGGCGCCCGCACCGGTCGCGAAGACCATATCGGCACCTGGCGCAGAAACCGAACCTCGTGCAGGCCCGCGGCGCGGCGGATCTGCGACATGGCGCGACGATTCCGCGATCCGCCGTGGGCTCGAACGTCATGCGGGGCGCATGGCCACGTGCGCGCTTGCGGGGTCGCCCGGCGTGGCGTTTGCTCACGCCCGGCTCATGCTCCGCTTCGACCACGCAGTGTGCGGTGATCTCGAGCAGGCCTTGCGGCGCGAGTGGCTCGAGACCAATGGCATCGGCGGCTTCGCGTCGTCGACGATCATCGGCCTCGACACCCGGCGCTACCACGGTCTTCTGACCGCCGCGCTCCACCCGCCGGGCGATCGCTACCTTCTGTTGGCGAAGCTCGAGGAGACGCTGGTCATCGGCGATCACCGCTACGAGCTGTCGGCCAATCAGTACCCCGGAACCATCCACCCGACCGGCTTCACGCTGCAGCGCGAGTTTCGCCTCGATCCCTTCCCCGTGTTCGCCTACGCGGTCGACGGCTGCGTGCTCGAGAAGTCGGTCCTGCTGGTGCACGGCGAGAACACCGTCGTCGTGACCTATGCGCTGCGACGCGAGCCCGGCGCGCCCGACGGTGCGGTGCAGCTCGAGATCCGCCCGCTGATCGCCTTCCGCGACTTCCACGCGACCACGCACGAGAACGACGCGATCGCACGCGCGGTCGAGCTCGAGCCGGGCGTCGTCGGGATCACGCCGTATCGCGATCTCCCGACGCTGCACGTCGCGCACGACGCACGGCACGTGGATACCGGTGGTGACTGGTATCGGAGCTTCGAGTACGCAGCCGAGCGCGCGCGTGGGCTCGATTTCCGGGAGGATCTCTACCAGCCGTTCACGCTGCACTTCGATCTCGGGACGCGCGCACGCGCCACGGTCGTCGCGGGGACCGAGCGTCACGCTGCGTACGACGCCGACGCGCTCGTCGCCGCAGAGACGGCGCGGCGCGTGGCGCTGATCGCCGAGGTGCCCCGGACCGATACGCTACGGCGCACGCTGATCGCCTCGGCCGACCAGTATCTGGCGCGCCGTGGCGACGGGAAGACGGTGATCGCAGGCTATCCGTGGTTCGGTGATTGGGGCCGCGACACCTTCATTGCGATGCGCGGGTTGTGCCTCGCGACCGGACGGCTCGACGTCGCACGACAAATCTTGCTCGCCTGGACGGGCGTCGTCTCGGAAGGGATGCTCCCGAATCGCTTCGCCGACCACGGCGAGGCGCCGGAGTACAACTCGGTCGACGCCGCGCTGTGGTTCGTGGTCGCGGCGCGCGAGCTGATCGATGCCGCGGTCGCGGCCGGCGAACCTCTCCCGGCCGGTGAGACGGCGGCGCTGTGGGACGCGATCGAAGCGATTCTCGAAGGCTACCGTCGCGGTACCCGTCACCGGATCGCGCTGGACGCGAGCGACGGGCTGCTGTTCGCCGGCGAACCGGGCGTGCAGCTCACCTGGATGGACGCGAAGGTCGGCGACTGGGTGGTGACGCCGCGGATCGGCAAGCCGGTCGAGGTCCAGGCGCTCTGGCTCGCAGCGCTCGACGCGGCCCGCGTGCGCGACGATCGCTGGTCCGCGTTGCTCGAGAAGGGCCGCGCAAGCTTCCGCGAGCGCTTCTGGAACGCGAGCGCGCGCTGCCTCTACGACGTGATCGATCCCGACGGACGGTCCGGCGCTGCCGACCCGAGCTTCCGCCCGAACCAGATCTTCGCGGTCGGCGGCCTACCGATCGTGCTGCTCGACGCCGAGCGGGCACGCGCGGTGGTCGACGGTGTGGAATCCAGATTGTGGACACCGCTGGGTCTGCGGTCGCTCGCTCCCGGTGAGCCCGGCTATGCACCGACGTATCGCGGTGGACCGCGCGAGCGTGACGCGGTCTACCATCAAGGGACGGTGTGGCCCTGGCTGATCGGGCCGTTCGTGGAGGCATGGCTGCAGGTCCGCGGCGGGACGGACGACGCGAAGCGCATCGCCCGCGAACGGTTCGTGGCACCGTTGGCAGCGCATCTCGCCGACGCGGGCCTGGCGCACGTCTCCGAGATTGCCGACGCGGAGCCGCCGCATACGCCGGGCGGCTGCCCGTTCCAGGCGTGGTCCGTGGGTGAGCTGCTCCGGCTGGTATGCCGGATACTCGACTGAATGCAGAAGATGCCGGAAGTCAGTGCCCCGCGATCGGCGGCGCGCCCGGCCCTCCTGCCCAGAGACACCGGTTCGACGGACGGATCGGCTCGTCGTCCTCGGACTCCTGGCTCGCGTTGCACACGATCACGATGGCGTTGAACAGCAGATCCCAGCGCGCGTGCAGGCAGTAGGATTCGAGCTCTTGGATTCCGCAGCCGAACGGCAGCAGCGGATTCTCCCAGAGTTCCACCGCCTGTCCGGCCACGAAGAAGCGTTGCGGGTTCGTTTGCTGTTGCAATTTGCTCTCCGGGCTCCCGACCTTGCGCAACGAAGGGCGCTCGCACGTGCGATTGCGGCTCGTCGTACGATCGCGGGAAGCCAGCCTTCCGACGTACGGAGGCGCCCGCAATTCGGATGCCAGCAACAAGATTCCGTTGGCGGGGGGCTACCTGCGACGAGCTCGCGCCGTCGCCTCCCGAGATCGTCCGATGAAGACGATCGGAGCGTGCGCGTGGCGTCGGAGTCGGCGAAGCCGATACGGACCTCAGTCTGCGAGCCCGAGCGCGGCCCGGATCCGTTCCACGACCGTGCCCGGGGCGACATCCGCGTCCACCACGAGCACGTCTTGCGGCTCCTCGAGCGTGGCGAGCTGGCTCGCGAGCAGATCCGCCTTCGCGAAGTGGCCTTGCCGAGCTTCTAGCCGGTTGCGCAGGACCTCTCGACTGGCGCGCAAGTAGACGATGCGTACTTCCTCGGCATCGTGGCTGCCCACGAGGCGTGCACGGTAACGCGCGCGCAGCGCCGAGCACGCGAGCACTGCGGGGCGGCTCTCGCGCAGCAGTCGATCGATCAGCGCGGCCAGAACGTCGAGCCATCCCGCGCGGTCTGCGTCGTCCAGCGGCTCGCCGCGCGCCATCTTCGCGATGCTCGACGGCGCGTGGAAGTCGTCGGCATCGAAGAACTCCCATCCCTGCGCGCGTGCCAGCAGCGAGCCGACGACCGTCTTGCCGGCGCCGGACACACCCATGACGAGAACGATCACGCCTGGCGATGCCTACGACGGGCGCGCGGCTCGGTCGAGCCGCGCCGAGGGTTCCACGCGATCGAAGACCACCGGCACCAACACCCCGCCGCGCGCCGCTCCTACGAGGAGGAGTCGCGTCACCCGCTTCATCGTCGGCCGTTCCGCACGGTGCTCGGCGATCTCTGCGTCCGGCAGCTCGCCCGCCCGGAGGGCGCGGCTCGCGAGCACGGCGCCGAGCGCCCCCGCAGCACCCCAATCGCCGACCAGCCGGCGGAACGGCGCGTACGCCGGTCGGCGATCGTCGCGACAGAGCCGTTGCAGGATCGCGTCGTCGAGTGCGTCGCGCAGCACGAGCCCGTTCGCAGACCCGAGAACGCCGTCGAGCTCGGGGCCCGGAAAGTGCGCCAGCTCGAGCAGCTCCGATGCTGCCGCGTCCACGTCGCGCGGGAGGCCGTACGGCGAGCAATCCCCGCCCACCGCCCCGATGCGCGCGCCGGCGACCGTTGCGTAGGGCTTCGCCCCGCGTGCCGTCGCGCGCGATGCACGCTCGAGCACGAGCGCCGCCGCGCCCTCGCCGGGCACCACCGTCCCGTGCCGACTCGTTCGACGGCCCCGGCGCTGCTCGCCCTCCGGAGCCATGGCGTCCGGATGCAGAAGACGGAGGTCCGACAGCGCATCGAGCAGGACACTGCCCATCTCGTCGACCGCGGCGACGCACGCGACGTCGCAGGTGCCGCTCGCGAGCAGGTCGAGGGCGGTCGCGATGGCGACCTCGCCCGATGCCTCGTGCTCCGCGACGCAAACGTTGGGTCCGCGCACGTCGAGCTCGATCGCGGCGTAGCCCGCGGCAGCGTTCAGGACGAGATTCGGGAATAGAAGCGGCTGACCCGCAGCCGGGCCCGACGCGAAGACGCGCTTCAGGTACACCGCGGTCTCGCGCTGGTTGCCGTAGCAGGACCCTACGACCAGCGCGGTGCGCACGCTGGTCGCGTCGTCGAGCGGTACCAGGCCGGCGTCCTCGCTGGCCTGGCGGAGTGCCGCGACCGCCATGCGCGAGCACCAGTCCATGCGTCGCAGCTGCGCCGAGCGCACGTGCTCGCGCGGCTGGAAGCCGCGCACCCAGCCCGCGCGGCGCACGGCATCCGGAGCGGTCGGATCGACGCCCGTTGCGAGACGGTCGTCACCGGGCGCGAGCTCGCGAATTCCGCTTCGCCCGGCCACGAAAGCGTCCCAGACGGATTCGATCCCGGTACCGAGCGGACATACCGCGCCCAGGCCGGTGACGACGATCGGCTCGTTGCTCATGCGCGCCGCAGCACCAGCGAGCAGTTGTTGCCGCCGAACCCGTACGAGTTCGACAGCGCCGTCGCGATGGCGAGCGGGCGGCCACGATTCGGCACGTAGTCGAGGTCGCAGGCAGGATCGGGCTCGCGCAGGTGCAGCGTCGGTGGCGCCCAGCGGTCGTCGATGGCGATGATCGTCGCGATCGCCTCGACGGCCCCCGCGGCTCCGAGCAGATGCCCGATCAGCGCCTTGGTCGACGACACCGCCACGCGCGGCGCCGCTTCACCCAGCACGCGCTTCAAGGCCAAAGTTTCGCTGGCGTCGTTCTGCACGGTGCCGGTGCCGTGCGCATTGACGTAGTCGATCTCGCCGGGACGGACGCCGGCGTCGCGCAGCGCGCTCTCGAGCGCGAGCACCGCGCCGCGTGCCTCACCGTGCGGAGCGGTGGGATGCGATGCGTCGCACGACATCCCTGCGCCCGCGAGCTCGGCGAGGGCGACGGCCCCGCGGGCGCGAGCGTGCTGCTCCGACTCGAGAACGAGGATGCCGGCGCCCTCGCCGAGCGACAGTCCGCGGCGCTCGCGGTCGAACGGGCGGCACGGCTCGCTGCTCAACGCCTGCAGCGCGTGGAATCCCGTGTAGGTCATCCGCGTCAACGCGTCCGAGCCGCCCGCGACGGCGACGTCGACCGCGCCGGATCGGATCCACGCCGCCGCCAGCGCGAGCGCGATCGCGCCGCTCGAGCAGGCGGTCGACGGCGACAACCGCGGACCCCGGGCACCGAGCACCGCTGCGACGAGATCCGTCGGAGCGGCCACGGTCGCGGCCGCGAGCCGCCTACGCCACACGTGCGACGTCTGCGCAGCGAGGCGCGTGCGAAAGTACGACTCTGTCTCGAGCATGCCGCCGGTCGAGCTGCCGATCGCCACACCCAGTCGACGGGGGTCGGCGAACGGCACGCTGAGCCCGGCGTGGGCGAGCGCCTCCTCCGCTGCGAGGAGCGCGAACCGATCCGAGCGCGACGCCCGAACGCGCGCAGCGCGCGGCAGCAGTCGCGGCTCCGGGACGTCACTCACCTCGCCCGCGATGTGCACCCGCAGCCCGTCGGTGTCGAACAGCGTGACGTCGCGGATGCAGGTTCGCTCGCCGTGCAGGGCCGCCCGCAAGGCCGCTGCATCGCCACCTGCTGCAGTGATCGCTCCGACGCCGGTCACCACGACGCGCGTCCGGGGCTCTTGGGGCCGCTCGCGATGCTCCATGGCTCAGTGCATCGTCAGGCCGCCGTCGACGACGAGCGTCGCACCGGTGACGTAGCGAGCGCGATCGGAGACCAGGAACGACGCCGCATCGGCGACGTCCTCGGGCGTGCCGAACCGACCGAGCGGAATGCGCGCGACGAGCCCGTCGCGCTCCTCCGGCTTCATGTGCGCCAGGATGTCCGTTTCGACGTAGCCCGGGCACAGGGCGTTCACGGTGATGCCGTAGCGGCCGGCCTCGGCCGCGAGCGACTTGGTGAAGGAGACCAGCGCGCCCTTCGCGGCCGCGTAGTTCGCGGCACCCGGCTTGCCGAAGAATGCGGCCGGCGACACGACGTTGACGATGCGGCCGCCGCGCTGCGCGCTAATGGCGCGCCCCGCGGCCCCCCGGCAGGGGTACGCTCCAACGCCGTCGACCCGCAGCACCTCGCTCCAGGCCTCGGGACGCATCAGCATCACCAGCGAGTCGCGGGTGATCGCCGCGTTGTTGACCAGAATGTCGATGCCGCCGAGCTCGGCCTTCACCGCCGCGAACATGGCGTCGACGGCCGCGCCATCGCCGACGTCCGCAAGGCACGTCGATGCGCCCTCGATGCCAAACGCGGCCGCTTCCAGCGCGTCGCGGGAATGCCTGGCGTTCATGACCACGCGTGCGCCATCGGCTGCCAGACGCCGCGCGATCGCCAGCCCGATGCCCCGGCTGGCGCCGGTGACGAGTGCCCGTTTTCCGGAGAGCTCTCTTTCCATTCCGCTCCCGCGTTGAATAGTGGAACATGGAGTCCCGTGCCGCAACCACCCGCCCGCCGCCGATCCTCTCCCGCAAGCGCCCTCGCGGCCGCCTTTGGCGAGGTGCGTCGCGCGGCCCCCGACGCGCTTGCCGTACTTGACACCGACCGGGCGCTGCGGCTCACCCGGGACGACGTCGCGCGTGCGGCCGATGCGGCCGGGTGCCTGCTCGACGGGTTTCCGGCGGGTGCGATCCTCGCGCTCCAGATGCCGAACGGTCCGGACTTCTTCGCGGCCGTGCTCGCTTGCTGGCAGCGCGAGCTGGTGCCGCTACTGGTCGATCAGGACGTCGCCACGGCGGCGCTGGACGAGATCTGCCGCGGCACGGGCGCCGCGGCCGTTCTCCACGCCGACGCCGCGGACCGGCTGCTGGTGCGTGCGGCGGCGCGCGCGGACAGCGGCACCGTGGCGATGCCGGCCGGGGTGGCGCTGCTCAAGGTCACGTCGGGCAGCACCGGGGAGCCTCGAGCGGTGGTTCTGGAGGCGGACGCCCTGCTCGCGGGTGTCGGGCAGATCGTCTCCACGATGGGACTCGAGCCCACCGACCGGAACCTGGTGACCATTCCGCTCGCGCACTCGTACGCTTTCGACAACGTCGTCCTGACGCTGGTGCGCGACGGCATGGCGGCCGTGCTGGCACGCGATCTGACGCCGCGGCGATTGCTCGCGATCGCGCACGACGCGGGAGCCTCCGTCCTGCCGACGGTCCCCTTCCTGATCGACGTTCTCGCTCGTGCGCGGCCGTCTGGAGCGCTTCCCGCTCTGCGACGCGTGATCTCGGCCGGGGCGCCGCTGCCGGCGAGCGCGCGCGAGCGCTTCGCGGTGGCGTTCGGGGTGCGTCCGCGGACGTTCTATGGCGCGACCGAATGCGGCGGCATCGCCTTCGATCGGGCCGGTGACGGCGATCTGCCGGACGGCTGCGTCGGCGCACCGCTCGACGGCGTCCGCGTGCTGGTCGACGAGCCCGACGAGGACGGCATCGGCCGAATCCGCGTGTCGAGCGCCTCGGTGGCACGGGGCTATCTCCCCGAAACGACCGGTGCCTCCGGGGACGATCCCATCCGGCGCGGTGCGTTTCGCACGGCGGACCTCGGCCGTGTCGACAGCCGTGGCAGGCTCCACCTGGTCGGGCGCATCCACGACGTCGTGAACGTGGGCGGTCGAAAGGTCTATCCGGCCGAGGTGGAGCGCGTGATCCGTGCCGTGCCGGGCGTCAACGACGTGGTGGTGACGGGGGTCGCCCGCTCGGCCGTCGCCGACGCCCTCCGCGCGGTGGTCGCGGCCGAGCCGCACGTGACGCGGGACGACGTCGCCGCAGCCTGTGAGCAGCGTCTCGCACGCTACAAGGTCCCGCGCTCGATCGAGCTGGTCCCCGAGCTGCCCCGCACCGGACGGGGCAAGATCGACCGCCGCGCATTGGACGCCCGCTACCCGAACGACTAAAGCATCCCGTCCCGGTTCGCGTGCCGGCCCAGCAGTCATGACCAGAACGGAGATCGCCACCCGCGCCAAGGACCTCCTGATCAGCGGCCTGCGCCTCGAGATCTCGCCCGAGGACATCGTCGATGCCGACCCGATCTTCGGCGCCGGGCTCGGTCTCGACTCGATCGACGCGCTCGAGTTCGTGGTGTTGATCGAGGAGAACTTCGGGGTCTCGATCCCCGACGAGAACGTGGCCAAGCAAGCGCTGGCGTCCATCGACGCGCTCGCCGACTTCGTCGAGTCCGAGCGCCGCCGTCAGAATCCGTCCTGAGCGGCGCCGCCTCGTCTTGCGGTGCGGGCCGCCCCGGCGAAGGATGAGCTGATGTCCTGCGCGAGGATGGTGCGCTCGGCGGCCCGGCCGAGCCGTCGGGCCCGGACGACCACGCTGCGGCTCTGCGGCGCCGTTGCGCTCGGTCTGGCGCTCGGCTGGACGGCCGTCGGCCGGGAGTCTGCAGCGCGCGCCGCCACGGATGCCGCCACGCCGGCCGCTGCCGGCTGTGGCAGCCCGCAGCAGTGCTTCTCGCGGATGGCCGACGCGCAGCGCGACGTGTCCCGGATTCGCGCGCAGTTCCGGCAGACGAAGCAGGTTGCGCTGCTTGCCGAGCCGCTGGTCTCGACTGGCCGCTTCTCCTTCGAGCGCCCCGACCGGGTGCGCTGGGAGATGCTGACGCCGGAGCCGCTGGTGGTGGAGATCGCCGGCGGAGCGCTGCGCGCCGGGCCGCCGGGTGCGGTCACCGACGTCGATGCCGGGCCGGCGGTGGGCTTGTTCCGCGACCTCGGTGGCTTGTTCTCCGGTGCTGCGGACTACGCAGGCGAGCAGCGCTTCGCGCTGTCGTCGGGCGGCTCGCCGTGGAGCTTCGTCTTGACACCACGCGACCCGTCGGTCGCACGCGTCATCGGCGCGATCGACGTCACCCTCGACCCCGCGACCGGTGGACCGCGCCGCGTCGCGATCAGCGAGCGCAGCGGCGACCGCACCGAGATCGAGCTGTTCGACGTGCAGGTCGAGCGCGCCGCCGCGCACGGCGGGGGCGCGTGAGCGTCGTCGCTCGGCGCGGCACGGCTGCGCTCGGGCTGTGGCTCGTCGCAGGCTGCGCG